>NZ_CP047984.1:4333136-4649492 GCF_009931655.1 Pontibacter russatus
CGAAAAGATAGCCGACGTGCTGCTGGAGCATACCCTGGCAGTCGTGCGTAAGGCCCGCCTCCCGCTCATTCCGGTGTTTACGGCTGATCAGAAGGGAAACACCTTTGGCGAGCGGCTCGCGAATGCTTTTCAGGACGCGTTTGGGGCGGGCTACCAGCGGGTCATCTGCATCGGGAGCGACTGTCCCACACTGGCGGCAACGGACCTGCTGCAGGCGCAGGAGGTACTGCAACGGCAGAACATGGTGGTTGGGCCTGCAGAGGATGGCGGTGCTTACCTCATCGGGATGCACATCGACTGCTTTGACCCGGAGAGCTTCGCCATGCTGAACTGGCAGACCGGGCAGGTGCTGCACGAGCTTTTCATCTATTCTTTCAGGCAACAGGCGGTCCTCTACGGCTTTGAGCTGCTGCAGAAGCGGGCCGACGTGGACTCGAAAGAAGACCTGCGCCTCGTTTTGGAAGGGCTGCCGGTTTTCAACAGGTTCCGGGTTCTCGTACTGGGTATTCTTTACGGAAGGGCGGCTCGCGCTTTTGCTTTCCGCCACCTCCTGCGCAAGCCCCTGGGCTGGAGCCTGCGCGAACTTCAGCTGCGCGCACCTCCCCAGCAGGCGCAGTAAATATTCCTTCTCGCTTTCTCCGAACAAAGCAGCGGTACGCAGGTTGCTCTCTTTATATATACCTGGAGCACCAGGAGAGGGCGCATCGCTTTTCATCCAATCGTCCCGACGAAAAATCAGGCGCATCTGCATGCTGCCTGTAGCCTGTGCATTTATTTATAACTCAGAAATAACCTATTCATGGAAAATACTTATTACAACCCGGCCGACCTGGCGAAGTTTGGCAACATATCGGAGTTGCAGCCGGAGATGGGCCGCAAGTTTTTTGACTATTATGGCGAGGTGTTCAGGGAAGGCGCGCTGACTGAGAGGGAGAAAGCCCTGATTGCGCTGGCCGTGTCGCATGCGGTGCAGTGCCCTTACTGCATTGACGCCTACAGCACCGAGTGCCTGCAGAAAGGAGCCGACGAGAACCAGATGATGGAGGCGGTGCACGTGGCGGCGGCCATCAAGGGCGGCGCGGCGCTGGTACACGGCGTGCAGATGATGAACAAAATCAAAGAGCTGACGATGTAGCCGATGGGTTCTACTATAAAATCACTTCAGGGCCAGCACCACCAACTGGCCGATTCTTCTTTTCAACTGGAAGTGCTGCAGGCGCCCTCCCGGCAGGGAGACAGATTACCGGCTTTCGCTGACAGGCTGCAGGCGCACGGCCTGTACCCGCTGCGGCCGACGGGCACCACCATCCTGCAGGTGAACGTGGGCAAGATGTGCAACCAGACCTGCCGCCACTGCCACGTAGACGCTGGCCCCGACCGGAAGGAAATCATGACGCGCAGCACCATGCAGCTGTGCCTCGACGCGCTGGCGCATTCGCCCCAAATCACGACCGTGGACCTGACGGGAGGGGCACCGGAGATGAACCCGGACTTCCGCTGGTTTGTGGAGGAACTCTCGAAGCTGGGGCGGCAGGTGATGGTGCGCTGCAACCTCACCATTATCCTGGCCAACAAAAAGTACCACGACCTGCCCGATTTCTTCAGGAAGCATGGCGTGCACGTGGTGTCGTCGCTGCCTTACTTCCAGGCTTCGCGCACCGATGCGCAGCGCGGCGATGGCGTGTTTGAGAAATCCATCAAAGCCTTGCAACTGCTGAACGCGGTTGGGTATGGCCTGGAGGGCAGCGGCTTGCTGCTGGACCTGGTGTATAACCCGTCGGGGGCCTTTCTGCCGGGCAGCCAGGCCTCGCTGGAGGCGGAGTTCAAGCGAAGGCTGCGGAGCGGTTACCAAGTGGAGTTCAACAGCCTGTTCTGCATCACCAACCTGCCCGTGAGCCGTTACCTCGACTACCTGGTGCAGAGCGGCAACTACGACAGCTATATGGAGAAGCTCGTCAGCGCGTTTAACCCGGCGGCCGCCGCCGGTGTGATGTGCCGCAACACGGTTTCCGTTGGCTGGGACGGCTACCTCTACGACTGCGACTTCAACCAGATGCTGGAGCTGCAAGTGGCGCACGGCGCGCCACAGCACATCCGCGATTTTGACGCCGCCGTGTTAGACGAGCGCGACATCGTGCTGAACCAGCACTGCTACGGCTGCACCGCCGGGGCCGGCTCCAGCTGCGGCGGCGAAACGGTTAGTTAATTGTTAGCTGTTAAATGGTTAGACAGTAAATTGTTACCTCAAACAATTTAACCATATCGCCATTCAGCAACCAGCAACCAACAATCAACAACCAGCAAGAAACAGGAAAGATGAAGAAGCCTATATACCTCGCCACGGCAACGATATGGCTGCTGGTGCTGCAGGCCTGCGGGCAAACCACCGACGCTGCCTACGCGCTGATGCTGAAGGGCATATATAACAACACGGTGCCGCTGCTGCAGCCAAAGCAACTTTTTCAGGAGTTGCAAAAACCAGAAAACAAACCGCTGCTGCTCGACACCCGTAGCCCCGCAGAATACAAGGTGAGCCATATAGCAGGCGCCCGCTTCGTGGGGTTCGGGGATTTTAATGTGGCTGATTTGAAGGATGTGCCGAAAAACACGCCGCTGGTGGTGTACTGCTCTGTGGGCGCTCGCAGCGAAATGGTGGGGGAGCAACTGCAGCAGGCGGGCTACAAAAACGTGCGCAACCTCTATGGAGGCATCTTCGAGTGGGTGAACCAAGGCTATCCTGTCTGTAACAAGAAAGGCAAAACGGATAAAGTACACGCTTATTCCAAAACGTGGGGCATTTGGCTGCAGGAAGGGGAGAAGGTATATGACTGAGAAAAAGCTGCTGCTCCTGTTTGTGCGCAACCCCGAGTTGGGCAAAGTAAAAACGCGCCTCGCCGCCGCCCTCGGGCCGGAAAAGGCGCTGGATATATATAGCCGCCTGCTGCGCCACACCCGCCAAATCACCGGAAATTTGTCCGTGCAGAAGCGCGTGTATTATGCCGGCTGGGTGGCTGAAAACGATATATGGCCGAACGCGCAGTACGAAAAGCGGCTGCAACCCCCCGGCGATTTAGGGCAGAAGATGGAGGCTGCCTTTGCCGCCGCCTTTGCCGAAGGCTATACCTCCGTCGTCATCATCGGGAGCGACTGCCTGCAGCTCACGCCCGCCATATTGCGGCAGGCCTATATGGAGCTGGGGCGGCACGATGTGGTGATCGGTCCCGCGCTAGACGGCGGGTATTACCTGCTGGGGATGAAGCAACTGCACTCAGAACTGTTCCGGAACAAGCGCTGGAGCACGGAGCATGTTTTGCCGGATACGCTGCAGGACATCCAGACGCTGCGACTGTCTTACAGCCTGCTTCCGCGCCTCTCCGATGTGGACCATGTGGAGGACCTGGATGCTTCGCTGTTATCCTGACAGAAGCCCCGGTTATATATAAACAGAGCATCGGCTCATCCTCATTTACCCTCAAAAGTGTACCTTGCATTCCGATTACAGCCTATATACAGGCACCCGAACAGCTGCTGCTACTTATATAGGCTATATATATAGCCCATCATCTTAAATTCAATGGCAACCAGGATACAGAAAAGCACCCTGCAGTTTCTTTCAGACTTGACCGGGAACAACACCCGGGAGTGGTTTAACGGGAACAAAAAACGGTACGAAGCCGCCCGCCACAACTACACGGATTTCTTAGACGAACTGCTGCTGGAGATACAACAGTTTGAGCCGGCGGCACGCGGGCAGAAAGGCAAAGACCTGCTCTTCCGGATATACCGCGACGTCCGTTTCTCTAACGACAAGCGCCCGTACAAGGACCATTTCGGAGCCTATATAGCCGAGGGTGGCCGAAAATCTATATACCCTGGGTATTACCTGCATCTTGCGGGCGGCGATAAATCGTTTGTGGCCGGAGGACTCTGGATGCCTCCTGCCGAGCAGTTAAAAGCCGTGCGCCAGGAAATCGACTACAACCTCGACGGATTCAGGGAAATTGTGGAGGCTCCCGCGTTCCGGGAAAGGTTTGGAGAATTGCAGGGGGAGCAGCTTAAAACCACGCCCAAGGGCTACGACAAGGAGAACCCGGCCATCCAGTACCTGCGCTACAAAAGCTGGAACGCCGTGATGCCGCTGCCCGATGCGGTGGTGCTGCAGGACGACTTTCTGCAGGTGGCAGTAGCGGCGATGCAGGCGCTGAAACCCCTGAACGACTTCCTGCTGCAGCCCATGCTGGATATAGGCGAGTAGCGCGAAAGACATAAGACAAGGCCATATGGCTATGTCTATTGCCCCATATCTTGTCCATCTTTCCCCTTGCAAACGCGGATAATAAATCCGCAACTCAATACTCCCGGATTGCAAATCCGGAAGAGCAGGCATTGCGGCTAGTGCCAGCTTGAACTCATATTACCTGTTTCCCGTCCGTTCGCCGGACTCCACCAAATTCGCGTGGCGGCGGCGCTGGCGGTAGAGGTACAATTCCACGAGCAGCCACAGAAACACCAGCGCATACTCCAGCCCCACCAGCAGCAGGTCCTCGGTATAGGCGCTGGTGCGGTAAGCGCCATAAGACAGGATGGCCGCCCCAGACCAGGCAATGGCGTAGCGGAAGTGGCTCGTGACGGTGAGGGCCAGGAGCGGGGTGATGTACCAAGGATGCACCGTCGTGGCCAGGAAAAGATAAACCGTAAGGGCCGCGGCCATATAGCCGGAGAGCCTGCGGACGGAGCCCAGCTTTTTGGAAAAGGCAAGCGTTATGATGATGCAGAAAGTTACCAATGAAAGGAAAGGCCCCAGGTACTGGATGATGTTGAAGCCAGTCAGTTCAAACCCAAGCCAGCGCAGCAGGTAAAACACGCTGGCGTTAAACTCGAACTTCCGGAAATAGAGGTCCAGGCTGCGGGAAATATTCTGAAGGACTTCGGCAGAGACGAGCGGGTAAAATAAAACCACCACCGTCAGCACCAGCACGCTTCCGAAAAGCAGGAACCGGCGCAGGCCGAGCCGCCGCAACAGGAAAGGCAGGAACATGAGCGGCAGCAGCTTTGTGCCAACCGCCAGCCCCATCGCGATGCCGGAAACGGCGAGCCGCTGGTAAAAGAGCTGGTACAGGCAAAGCAGCAGGAAGAAAATCAGGAGCGCCTCGAAGTGCAGGTTGCCCACCAGCTCAATTATCACAAGCGGGTTGAGGGCGTAGAGCAGCACGTTTTTATCCGGGAGGCCCATCTTGCGGAGCAGGCGCAACAGCAGGAAAATACTGCCTGTGTCGGCCAGCAGCAAAACCACCCGCATCACCACAATGCTCCCTAGGAAGCTACCACCAGACAGTTTCACAGACAGCCAGAACACGGCCTGCATCACGGGCGGGTACACGCTGTAGTATTCGGGTGAGTTCAGGTGGCGGTACAGGCCTTGGGTGATACCGGCTATCTGCGGCGCATCCATACCCATATAGTAAGCAGGCAGGTGCAGGTAGGGGTTTTGCCCGGCGGCGAGCAGGCTTCCATCCCATATAAACCGGAAATAGTCGTCGGAGAGCGCGGGCATGGCCACGATGAAGAGCAGCCGGAAAAGGACCCCTGCGACAATGCCCTGCCATATCGGAAAGCGCAGGTTCACCAGGTAGGCATAGCAGGCAAACACAACCGCATACAGCGCCAGCAACTGCATGAAGCCTTGGCGCGGCGTGGCGTAGGCCAGCGCCATATAGGCCAGCGCCGAGACAGCCAGTGCCATATAGCCTGTCGTGTTGCTTTTTCTCATGTTTAACCGCGCCTGCTATGGAAGAGCGAATAAAAGAAAACGGCACCAAACCCAAAGGCGAGCAGCAGGTGTAAAGGCAACTGCCCATATAGCTCCCACCTGAGCCCCAGCACGATGGCATATATAAAGTAAAGCGCCAGCAGCCCTTCCAGCACTGTCACGAAGCTTATACTCTTCAGGCGGTAGCCGCGTTTCCGCCAGGTGTCGCTGCGGGCCACCAGGTTGTATTTCGGCGTGCGGATGAACGGTGTTTTCCGGCCCATAAATCCCTCCAGCACCGCGATGCTGTTGTGCAGCGAGAGGCCCATGGAAATAGACAGGAACAAAAAAAACTCCGGCACAAACCGCAGCGTCGTGCGCCAGGCGCTTTCGCTGCGGGCATGCTGCGCCGACCAGTAAAACGCGACCAGCGCCCCCAGGCTCAGGAGCAGTGCATACCCGAACTGAAACAGCGGCGAAAGGGTAGGGGAGGTGTGCTTTATATATAAAACGGGCACGCTCAGCACGGCCGTGAGCAGCACGCAGACAAAGATGGCGCTGTTGAGCAGGTGGAAGAAGGCATGCAGCTTTGTCAGGAACGGGGCGTTGGAGCGCAACACGGGCCACAGGTGCTTGCGGGCCGTTTCGGCGGCGCCTTTCGTCCACCGGAACTGCTGCGATTTGAGCGCCGCCATGTCGGCGGGGAGTTCGGCGAGTGCCTCCACCTCCTCCATATATATAAACTGCCAGCCCCGGAGCTGCGCGCGGTAGCTCAGGTCGAGGTCTTCGGTGAGGGTGTCGGCCTGCCAGCCACCGGCGTCTTCGATGCAGGCCTTGCGCCATATACCGGCCGTGCCGTTAAAATTGATGAAGTGGCCGCCGCGGCTGCGCCCTGTCTGCTCCACCGTAAAATGCGCGTTCAGCCCGAACGCCTGCAGGCGCGTGAGCAAGGAGTAATCGCGGTTGAGGTGGCCCCAGCGTGTTTGCACCACGCCTGTATTGGCCTCGGTAAAGGCTACTACCGTGCGTTTCAGGAAATCGGGGGCAGGCACAAAATCAGCGTCAAAGATACAGATGAACTCCCCGGTGGCAAGCGGCAGGGCATGCTGCAGCGCCCCCGCCTTGTACCCGGAGCGCGTTGGCCGCCGGAGGTGCTGCACGTTCAGGTGCGGATAGGCTTTCAGCTTTGCCTCAATGATGGCCGTGGTATCGTCGGTGGAGTCATCCAATACCTGTAACTGTAGCCGATCGGGCGGGTAATCAAACGCAGCCACGGCTTCCAGCAGCCGCTCCACCACGTAGCGCTCGTTGTAGATGGGCAGTTGCACCGTCACCAGAGGCCAGCTCTTCTGCGGGTTTATATATGGCTTCTCCCGCTTGCCATGGCGCAGCCAGTAAAGCACCGTCAGGTGCAGCTGCGCCATGCTGTAGCAGAAAATGAAAGCGAGGCACCCGCCATATATAACCAGCACCGTTGCTTCTGCTATAGGCATGCCTCCAGGGTTTACAGGTATTTAAAAATGGTCCATATGATTTTATAGCCCGCCAGCACGGTTCCTTTCACAGTGCCCGACACTTTGGATGTGCCGATGCGCCTGCGGTAGGTTACAGGCACCTCGGCGTAGCGGATTTTCTGCTTCGCGGCTTTCGCCTGCATTTCCACCGTCCAGCCGTAGGTGCGGTCGCGCATGTCCAGGGCCAGCAGCGTGTCCAGCCGGATAGCCCGGAACGGACCCAAATCTGTGAAGCGGGCTTTATACAGCCAGCGCAGCAGGGTGGTGGCGAGCCAGTTGCCGAAAATCTGCTGGGGCAGCATGGCTCCCGCCTCGCGTTTCCCCAGCGCCCTCGACCCTATCACTATTTCCGCCTGCGCCGCCACAATCGGCTGCACCAGCATGGGCATCTCCTCGGGGTAATCCGAGAAATCCCCGTCCAGAAAAACGATGATGTCCGGGCGGGTGGTGGCGGGCTTGGCGGCGGCATAGGCAATTCCCTTCAGGCAGGCGTTGCCGTAGCCGGCCGCGGGCTCCTCCAGCACCGTGGCCCCGGCCTGCGCGGCGGCGGAGGCGGTGCTGTCGCTGGAGTTGTTGTTCACCACGATGACCTCCTCCACAAACCCGGCCGGTATGGCGTGCAGCACCTTGCCAATGGAACGCTCTTCGTTGTAGGCAGGAATGATAACGTTGATTCGGGGCATATACTCGGGCGTGGCCACAAAGATGCCTATTTTCTTTTTCTCATGCTATAATTGCGGACCTTCTTTGGATTTGTGCGATAACATCCGCTAACTTTGCGCGCTGAAAATTTTTGCATGGCGTTTGTTATAAACCGGTTATGATACTTGAGGCACTTTTGAAAGAAGAGGCAGTGAAGGAGGGAGACAAAGCGCCTGACTTCGAACTGCAACGGCAGGACGGCGGGCTGTTTCGCCTGTACGACCTGCTGAAGGAGAAGAACGTGGTGCTCTACTTTTACCCGAAAGACAGCACCCCTGCCTGCACAAAGCAGGCCTGTGAATTCAGGAACCAGTACGAGGTGTTTAAGGAGTATGACGCGGAAGTGGTGGGCGTGAGCTCTGACAGCCTGCAGTCGCACCAGAAGTTTGAGCGGGTGCATCACCTGCCGTTCACGCTGCTGAGCGACAGGGGCGGCCAGATCAGGGGCATCTACGGGGTGCCGCGCCGGCTGGGCCTGCTGCCGGGCCGCGTCACGTACATCATCGGCAAGGACAAAATCGTCCGGGCCGTCTATAACTCCATGAACAAACCGCTGGAGCACATAAACACCGCCCTGGAGGTGCTGCGCAGCATTAACACCGAGCAAGCACAGCTTGTCTGAGAAATGTAGATTTGTAGAACCTTAAACACGAGGGGCCAGCCGGAATTCCGGCTGGCCCCTCGTGGCTTTGGCAGGTTTACGGCGCAGCTATTCGTTCCAGCTTCTTGCCGCTGTTGAACGCCACGCGCAGGAATCCGAACTCCTTGTTGTACAGAAGCTGCGATACATTGTTTGCTGCCGTGCTTTCCGGGTTCACCTCAAAAACCTCGTAGTACATCCTGTCATTCACCTCCAGGCTGTCGTAGCTAGGGCTGCGCTCGTCTATTTCCCACACCCCAAGCTCCACCGCCTTGTCAGCCGCGTTTTCGCCTACGGCCAGTTCCACCACCAGGTCGTTGGGTTTGCTGAGGATGCGGGTGCTCAGGTACGGCTGGGCGTCTGCGATATCCTCCAGCACCGTGCGCACCTGCACATCTACCTGGTCGATGCACTCATCCTCCAGCGAAAGGCCCTCTCCCGGCACGTTCTGCGCATAGATTCCGGTGCGGGTGTAGCGCACCACATCGGCTGTCTCTGTCTGAAATGGAATGGTGTCTTTCTGCTGATATACCAGCCACTGAGAGTCTTCCGGGGTGGGCTCTGTGATGGCGACATTGCCGCACTTCTCGCAGGAGGTGAGCGCCGTAGCCGCGAGAAACAGCACTGACAGCGTTTTATATAGCGTTTTGTTCATATAGGTAAGGACAGGTAGCAAGCAGCGCGAAGGTAAGTTGAAATAAATTAAGTCAGGTTTTACGGTTGATTTTATATAGGCAGCACCCTTTCCAACTGCGGATGGTTGCACTGCGGCTGATAGATCCCTCTCAAATCGCTGCCATCATGAAATATCTACGGCATTGGGTTGCGGCAGGATGCGGTTGCGCGCTTTGTCCGGGAACCGAAACACCCTTCCATATAGGCGAGTGGACCCGGCGCTATAGAAGTGAAACCACCTGCCCGGTTCTGACGGACTCATCGCAGGCGAAGGCAATACGCAGGCTATTGACGGCATCCTGTATATGATCCGTCAGGTCCAGGTCCTCCTGTATGGCTTTCAGAAAATAGCGCTGTTCACGGTTGCAGAGTTCCTGGTGGTCGGGTTCGTCGTCCAGGTTTATCCAGCTGTCCGGCCGCACAAACTGGTCATCCTTATCCAGCGCCGCATGGTGAAAGCGGAGCGCTTCTGTTTTTGTGTGGGCCGCCACGGTATCCGATTTTCCTGTGCCGCCCGCTTCCTTTGCCACAATCGACACCGACCCTTTCGGCCCGATCACGTCTTTCACGAAAAAAGCGGTTTCACTCATCATCGGCCCCCACCCGGCCTCATACCAGCCCACCGAGCCGTCCTCGAAGCGGATTTGCAGCTGGCCGTAGTTGTAATTGCCCTCCGGGATTTCCTCGGTGAGCCGGGCCCCGATGGCGCTCACCCAGACAGGCCGGGAGCGCGTCATCTGGCACATCACGTCGATGTAATGCACGCCGCAGTCCACAATCGGGCTCAGGCTTTTCATCAGGTTGCGGTGCACGGTCCACATATAGCCGTGGCTCTGCTGGTTGAGGTTCATGCGCATCACCAGTGGTTTGCCCAACTCCTGGCTCAGATCGATGAAGCGCTCCCAGGAAGGATGGTGCCGCAGGATATAACCCACCACCAGTTTCCGGTTGGCTTGGCGGGCGGCGGCGGCGACGCGCTCGGCACCCGCTACCGAGTCGGCCAGTGGCTTTTCGATGAACACGTGGCAGCCCTGTTCGAGGGCTTTGATGGCGAAGCTTTCGTGCGTGTCCGGGTATGTGGAGATGCAGACGGCCGCTGGCTGCGTCTCCTGCAGCGCCTTTTCAAAATCATCGAACAGGGGGTAGCCGCCGCCCAGTTTTTGGTTCAGCGCTTCTTTGCTCTTGCCGGTGGAGACAAGGCCGCAGATTTCGAAGCCGTCCAGCGTGTGGTACGCCCAGGCGTGGGCCGCGCCCATGTTGCCGCAGCCCACCACCAGGATGCGCAGGTTCTCTGTTTTGTTAGACATAGCGTGCGTTTATATATAGATTTATATATGTTACGTTAATTTCACCTTCTTAGGGACAGGTCGCGACCTGTCCCTAAGAAGACATTGCGCCATATATGAAAGCGCTCTTCTGAAAAATTATACCATTATCAATTAGATTTTATGCATACTCGCTTTGCAACTATATCCAACCACCCCAGCCCCTCCTTGTCCAAGGAGGGGAGCCTGCTACTGCTTCCTCAAATTTTCAAGACTATAGTTATAGATATAGCCGTCAAATTAAACAAATTTAGTACACCCATATATAATCAGCCATTTGCCATGGGGAAGGAAGCAGAAGCAGTAAGAAAAACTCCCCTCCTTGGACAAGGAGGGGCTGGGGTGGTTCGACTTACAAGCAAAACTCATTTGATACTGGTATTATAGAACAAGATAAGGTTTAAGCACCGGCGTTGGCACTTAGCCGGTTAGTTTTAAATAAGGCATCCTCCTTTCAAAAGTATCCACCGTTGAACCTACCCTGACATCAGTTTAAGAAATACAGCCAGTCGATGTGGAACAGGGTGGCTTGCGGGGCCTGCTTGTTTGTGAAAACCAGGAAGACGTCGTGCTTACCCTTTGTCTCTTTCAATGGCGCTGTAACCTCTGTCCATTCTTTCTTCGCGTCAGCGGCTTTGCCTGCGGGTATGGGTACGGTACTCACCAACGGGCCGTTTAAGCTGTCAAGCCGCACTTCAATTTGGCCACTGGCGCCCTGCTGCTGCACACGGTATTTGATGCGTTTCAGGTGCGTGAGGTCGAGCTGGCTGAATTTCGCGTAGTTGCCGTGCCTGGCGCTGCCGTAAGTCAGGAACTCCGTGGTAACCGTGCCGAGGGCAACGTCGCCGCTGTCGTAATCCTCCAACTGCACCAGCGGGTGGCGCAGGGATATATGGCTGCGGGTTGACAGCGGTTCGATGCCGTTGGCGCCTTTGTCGGTGTAGCTGGCCGTCAGCAGGTAGGAGCCCTCGTTGCCTTTCCCTATATGGTCTTTCAGTTTCAGGGAACCCTGCAGCGGAAGCGACTGGCTGCCCTCGCTCAGGGAGAGGATATAGCGCACGATTTCTTTGGCATCGTCCACGGGCAAATCCGGGTGCGCCGACATCGTCCGCTGGCCCCAGTTGCCGCTTCCGCCCTCGATAATTTTCCGGGCCAGCTTCTCTGTTGCGCCAGCCTTGCCTGTATACCGTGCGGCAATGGCGGTATAGGTGGGCCCCACGGATGCTTTGTCGATAGAGTGGCAGGCTTTACAGTCGAGGTTGGCGAGCAGGTTCTGGCCCGCTATATGCCGCAGGTTATTGGAGGCCTCTGGGTTAGCCAGCGCCACCGCTACGTCTTTGCCGCGCGGCAGGAAGTTCAGTTTCACCGATACCCGACTGGTGTCGATCGCTTCATCTTCCTGGTCTGTCACGTTTACCCGGTAGTCCAAAACAGTATCATCCCAATAAAACGACTGGTTAGCGGTGGTGGAGATGGCTACGGCGGGCGACGCGTTTCCTACGTTTATTTCCACGGCGGCGGTGCCTGCCTCGCCCTGGCTGTCCGTTATCGTCAGGGCCACTTTATATATGCCTGGCTCGGAGAACGTGAACGACACATGCTCACCGTTCAGTTCTTTCTCTTCTATCTGCCATCTATAACGCAGCGTGTCGTCCGGGTCGAAATCTTTAGAGCCGGCGGCGGAGAACCGGGCGGTAAAGGGGGCGGCTCCGTAGAAGCTGTCGGTTTGGATATGGGCCACGGGCTTGCGGTTCCCTTCGGCATACTCTACCCGTATCAGCCGGGCGTCGGTGTTTTTGGCGAACCAGTTGGTGCCGTATTCGAGGATGTAGATGGCGCCGTCCGAAGCGAACTGCATATCGGTGGGGGCCGTGAATTCCATGTGGTCCAGGAAGGGCTCCATGCGCAGGTAATCCATCTCGGCATCCAGCGTGACGGCCATAAACCAGCGACGCACCCAGTCATATATAAACAGCTTGCCGTCGTAATATTTCGGCAGCTTGTAGGGCGCATCCGGATATAAATCAGCATAATACACCGGCCCCGCCATCGCGCTCTCGCCGCCTTTGCCCACCAACGGAAACTCCTCCGAAACGCCGTCGCCGTACCAGATCATGGCGGGTTGGGCAGGCGGCAAGTCCCGGATGCCGGTGTTGTTGGGCGAGCTGTTGAGGGGCTTGAGCGGGTTGAACTTCGGGCCTTCCTTTTTGGTGGCGAAGTCGTAGTCGGGGAAGGCCTCGTTGTTGCCCAGGAAGTAAGGCCAGCCAAAGAAGCCGGGCTTCCGGGCCTGGTTTATCTCGTCGTAGCTCAGGGTGCCGCCAGCGGAGGGTACTTTGGTGTCGGGGCCGACATCTCCCCAGTACACGAAGCCGTTCTTCGGGTCCACGGAGAAGCGGTAGGGGTTGCGGTGGCCCATGGTGTAGATCTCCGGGCGGGTGTGGGGCGTGCCTTTCGGGAAGAGGTTGCCCTCCGGGATAGAGTAGCTGCCGTCCGGCTCGGGCTTTATCCGCAGGATTTTCCCGCGCAGGTCGTTGCTGCTGGCGGCCGTTGCCTGGTCGTCGGCGAGTTCCCTGCCCGGCCGCTCGTCTATCGGGATATAGCCTTCTGTTTCCTCGGCGTTGGTGTTGTCGCCGGTGGAGAGGTATAGCAGGCCGTCGGGGCCAAAGTGGATGTAGCCGGCGGAATGGCAGCAGTATTTCCGCTGTGTCGGGATCTCCAGCAGCACTTTCTCAGAAGCCATCTGCAGGTGGCCGTCCTTCAGCTCAAACCGCGACAGGCGGTTTACGGATTTATCGCCAGCCAGGGCGTAGTAGAAGTACACCCAGTTGTTCCGGGCGAAATCCGGGTCAGCGGCCACTCCGAGCAAGCCGTCCTCGATGCCGCTGAACACGTCGAAGTTGGCGATGGTGCTGGTCTGGCCGGTGCCGGCATCATAGAATTTCACGGCGCCTTTGCGCTCCACAAACAGCACGTCGTTGTGGGGGAGCAGCGCCAGTTGCATCGGCTCGTCGAGGCCCTGGGCCAGCTCCTGGTAGGTGTAGCGGCTGGCCTCCGGCACGGCGGGCGTGGTGGCTTTGCTGTAATCGGGCAGGGTGTTGTTGCCGTTGGCGTACGTCAGCGACTTCTGCAATTCATCGGGGGAGAAGCTTTTGTTCAGGATAACCAGGTTCCCGGCGTCCTGCTTCATCTCCTGGCCTGGCTGCATCTTGTTCCAGGCCGTGAGCCAGGGCCATCCTGGCTGAGTGAGCGCGGTGTCCTTTACCGCCACCACGCCTCCGCCTGCCTCCATGTAGCGTTTCAGGGCGTTGATGGCCCGGTAGTCGAAGGTGTTCAGCGCCGAAAACGGCAAAAGCAAACGGCTGAACTGCCGCAGGGAATCCTCGTGGAAATACGCCGGGTCTGTTGCCTCTGTATAGCTTCCCGCCGACTTCCCGGCTGCCTGTTGAAACGGCTCCGCTGTATATAAACCCGCTGCACCGGCATACACCAGCGTCCGGTTGCCTGCGCGCTCAGAAGTGGTGGTGCAGGCGCAGAGGCAGGTCAGGAGGAGAAAAAGAAGGGGGATTGGTTTCATGGTTATGTTTTTTGTCTGATGCGGCGAGTTACTGGCTATATAAGATAGCGCCTGAGCATACGTGCCTCTGGCAACTGCTGTATTTTCTTGTTCCATGTTCTCGTAGGGACAGGTCGCGACCTGTCCGAATCGTTCCCGAATTATCTGAATCAGGATTTACAGGATTTATCGCGGGACCCTGCCCCCATGATGCACAGGATTGGCTGTTGCCATATTACTTGTTCCTGTTTCATCTTGCAGCCGTCGCACGGACAGGTCCCGACCTGTCCCTACGATAGGATTGAAACGCCGCACTTAAAATTTTTAGGACACAAGTTTGAAAATTTGCGCCATCGGGGGTTTATATAGGGTGCAACAGTTTATATGTTATGTTAACCTGGTGCCGCTTCGGCTGCTGCGCTTTCTTCCAGGTCCACTTTGTCGATTGCCTGCATCAGCCGGTCGGTTTCGGTGAGGGCGACGATGATCTTCTGGTAGTGCAGGATGTCGTCGAAGTTGAGTTGGCGGCCTTTGCGGTCTTTGAGCCACTTCTGGGCGGGCTGGTAGCCGCCAATGTAAAACTCCCAGGCCGTTTGCGGCACGCCGTCAAAATACTGCGTGTCATTGATGTAGACGCGGCCAAGACCTCGCAGCGTGCGCACCTGCCCCGAGGAATTTCGGGGGCTCTGCGAGTGTCTGGTTACATCCTCCGCAGTTGTTGCATCGTTACCCCAGACGCTCGCAGGACCTTCGGACGCTGCGAGGTCTGGTGCGTACCTCGGTTTCTCTATCATGTTGCTGCCGTCTTCGGGGTATTGCGTGATATAGTCGGTGACGGCGGGGCTTTCAAGCAGGTGGAGTTGGCGCAGCTCGGAGCCCAGGGCCACCAGTTGCCAGAACATGTCGGGGCTGGCGGGGTAGGGCACGCGGGGGAAGTCTATTTTCAGGAACTCCTTGTACTTGGCGCGGTAGGTGGGGCTGTGCAGCACGGCGTATATATAATCCAGCAGGTCGATGGGGGCGAAGGTCTGGCGGAACTCCGGGCGCAGGTCCGGGTTGTTGGCGAAACAAACTTTTCCCTCGGCTTCCTTTTCCGGCACAAACGTCAAGCCCAGCTTCGCGGCGATTTGCTTTACAATGTCCTTGTTGAGGTTCGGGGTGCGGGCGGGCCGCTCGTCTATAGATGTCTGGCCGGTGTTTTCAGGATATATGTAGAGGGGGGCAATATAGCTTCCATCATAAGGTGTTGCTATCTTATGTTGACCTAACGGCTCCTTTGATAAAAAGGCAGAAAATGCTTCTTTTGTTTGTCTCGTTGTGATGAAGGCAAAGTTTTCTTTCCTTAAAAGTTCGTCATTTATTTTAGGTCGATGATAGTCAAATGCAAATTCACCATAGAGCATATATCTGTAATCAAATGGCCGATAAATGCATTTTATGGGTTTATCGCTTTTCTTAATAGTCTTTCTTTTGCTATCAAACTTCCAGTCCCTATTATCCGCCAAACCATATTTCTTCCTAAGGAACTCTGTAGAAAGATTCTCATTTAAAAGGTCATTTATCTTCACTGCGGCATGTTCTCTATCAAAGGAAATTGCAAAATCATCACGGTGTGAATTTGGGCCAAGTAGCAAAGTAAGAAATAGGCTTTCCACGCTAAACCCTTGTAGGTAATTATCTTGAATTGTAAAATCCTTTTGGATGAAAAAGTAATTTGGAGCAGTGGTTTCCAATTCTGTATATGGAACAGAGTTGATTGAATTCTCAAACAAGAAATCATACTTCAACTCGCGTTTTCCATATAGATCATAGTGATAAACTTTCCCAAGTTCATCCGCTTTCTTCTTTCCCGTTTTGATGAACAGGTTAATGCTTACGCCCTGCATGATGTCAAACACGTTCACATCGGCAGAACCGTCCGGCGCAGTTTCTTTCTTTTTGCTGTTGCCGTGCAGGTCAATGGTATATATCTTGTCATAAGTTTTCAGCAGATTCCAACGCATACCCCTGAAGGTTGGGTTATCTAAAAAGCCGTGCGGGTTAATAAATGCCAGTACACCTTCGCCGTTCTTTTCAATGAAATGCTGCCCGTATCGGATGAACTTCACATAATCATCATTTATCCATTTCGGGTTTTTTTCGTTCAGCTTCACTTTTCCGCCCGGCTCTTTCTTATAATCTTCCATCAGCCCCGAAATCCACTCGCCTTTGTTGGCGCTTTCCCCGCTGTAGGGCGGGTTGCCGATAACCACCATTACCGGCGTGTCGCGTTTGATGTGGTTGGCCTCGTTCGCTTCGTTGGCCAGGGCGGTGGCGAACAGCGAGCCGGTGTCGGGGTGGTGCTCTTCCAGGCTGTTGGTCAGGTACACCCGGAAGCGCTGGTCGCGGGTGGGCTTGTAGCCCGTCTCGGTCAGCAGCAGGTCCAGTTTCAGGTGGGCCATGGCGTAAGAGGCCATCAGCAGCTCGAAGCCGTTCAGGCGCGGAATCAGGTGGTTCTCCACGTAGTTGCTCCAGATGCCCTGCTGCCCCTTAAACCTGCCATATATATGCTTCACCACCTCGGCCAGAAACGTGCCGGTGCCGGTGGCCGGGTCCAGGATCTGCACCTTGTGTACCTCCTGCTCGTACTCCCGCTGCCCCGCCTTAAAGCGCTTGTCGTGGGTGGGCACCTTCAGCGTCACCTTGGTTTTGGAGGTGTCCGCCAGGCCCTGCGGCAAGCCGAACTCCGTCTTCAGAATGTCGTCTACGGCCCGCACAATGAAGTTTACCACCGGCTCGGGCGTGTACCAGACGCCGCGCGCCTTGCGCAGCTTCGGGTCGTATTCGGCCAGGAAGGTTTCGTAGAAGTGGATGATCGGGTCGTGCGTCTGCGTGGCTTTCCCGAAGTTTTTCAACAGCGCCGCCACATCCGTTGCCCTGAAAAGGTCGGCCAGCCCGTCCACAATCCAGGCGATGCGGCTGTCGAGGTCGTAGCCGGCGATGTACTGGAACAGCGTGCGCAGAAAGGGGTTTGTCTTCGGAATGAGCCCCGCCGCCTCCTGGCGCGTGAAGGTGGGCAGCGTAGGGTCGTGCAAACGCGCCGCGAACATGCCGTAGGCGATGGTCTGGGCGTAGATGTCGGCAAACTCCCTGTTTTTTATATCGTGCATCAGCACCTGCTGAAAAGCGCGCATCTGGTCTTTGAGGGTGCTGTTTTCCTGGTTCTCCTCGTCGCTGTTCAGGGCGTTTTCAATCACGTCGGCCAGCATGCGCGCCTTGCCCGCCATCATCTCGGCCAGCTTTTTCGAGCTTTTGATGGTCTGCCCGTTAAAGGCGCAGAAGTCTTTGATGAGGTGGGTGAAGGCGGCGTAGTTGGCGGGCAGCGGCACGATTCGCCCGTGCTGTATCTCCGCAATTTTCACGGAGGTCTTAAACTCGCCGTCTATATATAAATGGAAGTCGAGGTAGTCGGTGATGAGGAGGTTGTCCAAAGAGGCCCGGTAGCGGTCGAACTGCTCCTTCAGGGATTTGCTGCCGAGCGCCACGCCAATGTCCTTGGCCTCTATATAGCCCACCGGTATGCTTTTGCGGGTGAGGATATAATCGGGGGCGCCGCAGGCCACGCGCGCCGGCTCGTTGGTGACCAGCACGTCGGGGGCCAGGGTTTCCAGCAGGTTCTGCAAGTCGCCGCGGTAGCTGTGCTCCCGGGAGATGCCAGTGTTGTAGCGGGTGGTGATGCGGTCTATATAGTCCTGAAGCGTCATGTGGGTCCGGTGTACAAGGGTGTTGGTTTGGTTTGCCCGGCGGGATGCTGTGCCCCGCGCCGAAGCCGTAGTAAGTTGCATATAAAACCCGCTTTATGCAAGAACTGCGATGTTTGCGCGGGAGACCCGGCTATCGGTTGGGGAAGGCAGGGCTATATATGGCCGGAGGGTTTGTCTGGATCTTCTCGAGGGACCCTACCCCCAGGATTTACAGGGTTGGTAGGCAAAAACAACAAAGCAGGCTTCAGGATGAAGTGCCATCCCAAAGCCTGCCTTACCCTTGACAGATTATATATAAAGCGTTTAGCTTCTCACCGGAATCGGCTGCGGCTTCATCTTCGGCCGGAGCAGGAGCCAGGCCAGCGTCCCGAAAACAGTGCCGGAAAAGAAGGTCAGGCCGGTAATCACCCAGCCGTTGAGGCCGCGCTGCTCGGCATCGTTGTACACCCAGGTCAGGATAAACGCAAGCAGCAGCATATACACGCCGATGATGGCCATAAAGATCAGGTTCGGTATATCGATTGTCGTCAGTTCCATGTCATTTTCTGTTAATTGTATCCAATGCAGCTGCCAAAGAAGCAGCTCTGCTTTATATAAACCGAAATCAGAAGCGAATGTTTAGCACTATGTAAAGAAGGAGATGGTATAATACAGAGTATATAGGATTTGCCGTTGCATTTTATGAAAAATACAGTCTGTTAGATGCCCCCTGTATAATTGCATTGGCTGCGACAGGCTTTTGCGCGGAGGCTATATACCCCGTGCGGACGCACATGTTTACATGCTGGCGGTGGACCCGATTGCACTCATTTTACCTTCAGGAAGTAGCTCAGCGCTGCCGCGAGACTATTTTTGTCCCCCTTTGAAGGGGGTGAGGGGGATGATGACACCTGCGAACAATCACGTGAGGGGTGTAATTACAACGACTTTGTCATCAAGCCAGAGCAGCTGAGGTACGTCCGGCCGCCTCTCATCCCCCTGCCCCCTTCAAAGGGGGACTTGCTCACAGTTGCGTAAGTACTATCATTTCAGCGCACCCCTGCCGCCTGCGGTTTGTCGTGCTGGGCTAGCAGCAACCGCAGGATATGGGTGAGGTACGAGCCGCTCTCGGGGCCAAAAAAACTCATGCTTCGCGTCTCGTACTCGTCCAGGTCGTAATGCTCTTCCGGGGTGATGTAGCCGACATAGCCGCCGTTGAAACTGGTAGCCACCACCTCCAGGTCCTCCTGTGCGGCGGTATGCTCCAACTCATCCATAAACTCCCCCGAATAATCAGCCGGAGCGCCCAGCAGCACAATATCTCCTATTTGCAGGCTGGTGACGTAGGCGGGATGCTTCCCGAACACCCAATTGAAGAGAAAAGGGGCCAGCCGGAGGTTTGTGCTGAGGCGCCACTGCGGCTCCGGCAGCAGCAGCGGCACGCGGTTGTAGCCGAGTGTATACACATAATCGGTTTTCACTTCGTGCAGCTCGCGGCGTAGGATCGTAGCCAGGCGCTCGCCCACTTCCGCTGTGCTCGCAAACGTAGCGCCATCAAAATAAACGGCGCTGTGGCTGCCCACGGCTCCCGCCGAGAAAGCCGCGAAATCCATCCGTTCTTCCAGTTCGTCCACCAGCACGCCGGGGTAGTCGCGGGAGAGGATGGGCTGCATGGAGGGCAGGATGGTGGGGTGGGCCGAGAAAAAAGAAAGCACCGCCGCCGTGCCGTCCGGCCGCTCGAACCGGATAAAGCGCAGCTCCGTGTCCCGGTCCTCGCGCGATTCGGTGAGGCGGTTTTTGACGAGGCTGGCGGCATTGGCGCTGCCGTAGCCGACTTTGGTGGGTTCGAGGTTTTGCCTGGCCAGCTGGATGCTCTCCACAATCTGCTGCGCCAGCTGTTGCACAAGTTCCTCATCGTACTTGCCAGACATGATTTTGATACCCGGCTTGCGGCCCCAGCCACCAAAGCTGGTGTGGCTGTGGGTGGCCGAGAGGTAGACCTGCTCCGGTTTCAGGCCCAGTGCCGGGTAGCATTTCTCCAGTTCCTGCAGCACCAGCATGGGCGTAATCAGCATATCCAGCGCCACGTAATACGCCTCCGTCTGCCCGTTGTCGAAAGCGAACGTGCGCACCCAGGCCGAGTCATGCACCTGCTCGTATTCCATGCCCAGCCGCTTGCCGTAGCCCGCCAGCGGCGTGGGGGCCGGGGGCGTGATGTTCACCTTCGCCCAGCCCACCTGCAGCGTGTCGGCGGTGGTAACGGTGGCCGGGTGGCTTTCCAGGTTTTGGAGGGTTGCTTCATAGTATTCGCTTTGCTCGTAAGGCCTGCGGTCGATGCGCTGCACCACGCAGGCGGGCAGCAAGAGCAGCAATAGTAGCCAGTACCAGCGCGAGACAGGCTTTTTCTCAGGGACAGTTTTCAGCGTGTGTAACAAATGATGATTCGGCAAAGCTACAGCTTAACAGCAAATAAGGAGCCGTGTTTCCAGATGTCGTGGAAATTCACAATGGTCGCATCCATGGGGTTACTCTTTCTTTACAACGTAGGCCAGGAAATAGAATCATATGGAAGCTGTTTAGCGTTTTCAATAAATCGATGCATGATGCCCTTGCTGCGTGTTCTCACCAGCAAGAATCTGTTGGTGAAAGTACAGTTGTCGGTGAAAACACCAACAACGGCAGGTGTTGACACTAAAACCGAAAACGCTAAACAGCTTCATACTACCATTTGAAGGGCTATATCATAAGTGAGCGTCTGCCCAACGGCTCGAAGCGAAACTGTTTCCAGTTTTTCCTTGAGGCGCCTTGTAAGTGATGTGGTGCCGAACGCAGAGAGGCAGCCCGTAGCGGAGCGAGGGCAACTTCACTTACACAGCGCTGAGAGGGAAAACGAGGCCTCTCGGCCCGAGAGCACCAATGCCAGCTATAGAACTTAAGAGTTGTAGGGCCCGCAGGGATATGCTGAAGAAAGAAGAGAAGGCAGAATAATTGCAGACTTCACGCTACTTAAGGCAATATACCTTAAATTTGGCGTTTCGATAACCCAGGCAAAACTTTAAAACCAGGCGGCAGGGCGGGGCGGCCATATATAATTCCTTTGCACGGGCACAGCAGCCTACATCCCGCTCATCATACAACCGTCTTCAGTATCAGCATTCTATATGGAACAAAACCTTGACCACCTTTTAAAAATCGCCACCGAGCTTTCCATCACCATCAAGCAGGTAGAGGCCACGGCCGCCCTGCTCGACGAGGGAGCGACGGTGCCTTTCCTTTCCCGTTACCGCAAAGAGGCCACCGGCTCGCTCGACGAAGTGCAGATTGCCGCCATCCGCGACAGGATGGAGCAGCTGCGCGAACTCGACAAGCGCCGCGAGAGCATCCTCAAATCCATCCGCGACCAGGAGAAGCTGACGCCGGAGCTGGAGGCGCAGATCATGGCTGCCGAAAACATGGCCCGGCTGGAGGACATCTACCTGCCTTACAAGCCAAAGCGCCGCACCCGTGCCACCATCGCCCGCGAAAAAGGACTGGAGCCGCTGGCGCAGCGCTTGTTTGAGCAGGAGAACTTCGATGTAAAAACCGAGGCCGCCAATTATATATCCGAGGAGAAAGAGGTAAAGGACGCCGAGGAGGCCTTGGCCGGAGCACGCGACATCATGGCCGAGTGGATGAACGAGAATGCCGAGGCGAGAGCTGCCATGCGCCAGCTTTTCGAAAAGAAGGGCGTGTTCAAGAGCCGCGTGATGATGGGCAAGGAGGAAGAAGGCCAGAAGTTCAAGGATTACTTTGAGTGGGAGGAGCCAATTGAGAAAGCGCCGTCGCACCGGATACTGGCCATGCGCCGCGGCGAAACAGAAATGGTGCTGATGCTGAGCGCGCAGCCCGAAGAGGAAGCGGCCCTGGCGAAGCTGGAGGATATGTTCGTGAAAGGCCACAACGCCGCCTCCGAGCAGGTGCGTATGGCGGCGAAGGAATGCTACAAGCGCCTGCTGAAGCTGAGCATGGAAACAGAAGTGCGCCTGAGTTCCAAAAAGCGGGCCGACGAGGAAGCCATCCGCGTGTTTGCCGACAACCTGCGCCAGTTGCTGCTCTCTTCGCCGCTCGGACAGAAAACGGTGCTGGCCTTAGACCCCGGCTTCCGGACCGGCTGCAAACTGGTGGTGCTGGACAAGCAGGGCAAGCTGCTGCACAACGACACCATCTACCCGCACACCGGCCAGGGCAAAGCGCTGGATGCCGCGCAGAACGTGAAGTACCTGGTAGACAGATATGAAGTGGAAGCCCTGGCCATCGGCAACGGAACGGCCAGCCGCGAGACAGAGGCGTTTGTAAAAGGCCTGAATCTGCCGAAATCCGTGCAGGTGGTGATGGTGAATGAAAGCGGCGCTTCCATCTACTCTGCCTCTGACGTTGCCCGCGAAGAGTTCCCGGACCAGGACGTGACCGTGCGCGGCGCGGTGTCCATCGGCCGCCGCCTGATGGACCCGCTGGCCGAACTGGTGAAAATCGACCCGAAATCCATTGGCGTGGGCCAGTACCAGCACGACGTGGACCAATCGGCGCTGAAGCACTCGCTGGATGACGTGGTGATGAGCTGCGTGAACGCCGTGGGCGTGGAAGTGAACACCGCCAGCAAGCAACTGCTGACCTACGTTTCCGGCCTCGGACCGGCGCTGGCGCAGAACATCGTGGAGTACCGCAACCAGAACGGCCCTTTCAAAACCCGTACGGAACTGAAAAAAGTAGCCCGTTTAGGCGACAAAGCCTTTGAGCAGGCGGCAGGCTTCCTCCGCATCCGCGATGCGAAGAATCCGCTCGATGCCTCTGCCGTACACCCGGAAAGCTACCCGATTGTGGAGCAGATGGCCAAAGACCTGGGCGTCACGGTGCAGGACCTGATCAAGATCGATGAGCTGCGCAAGAAAATCAACCTGAAAAATTACGTAACCGATAAAGTGGGGCTGCCCACGCTGCAGGACATCGTGAGCGAGCTGTCAAAACCCGGCCGCGACCCGCGCGAGACCTACGAGGCCTTCAGTTTCACGGAAGGCGTGAACGAGGTGAAAGACCTGCGGGCGGGCATGAAGCTGCCGGGCATCGTGACCAACATCACCGCCTTCGGCGCCTTCGTGGACATTGGCGTACACCAGGACGGCCTGGTTCACGTGAGCCACCTCTCCGACCGCTTCGTGAGCAACCCGCATGACGTGGTGAAAGTAGGGCAGAAAGTGGAGGTGACGGTGATGGAAGTGGACGAGGCCCGCAAGCGCATCTCCCTCAGCATGAAAAGCGACCCAACGGCCACCCGGCCTGCCGGTGGCGGCGGTGCCAACAAAAAAAGCGGTGCCAAAAAAGAGGAGGAGCCGCTGGATGATTTCCAGGCCAAGCTTGCCAAACTGAAGGGCATGTTCAAGTAAACGAGAAGTCCCTATATGAAGAAGGCCCTGCATGGTTGACGTGCAGGGCCTTCTTCATATATAATACTATTGGCATTTGGGTTTTATGCATACGCATACTCGCTGTGCAACTATACTCCAACCACCCCTGCCCCTCCTTGTCAAAGGAGGGGAGTCTGCTGCTACTTCCTATAACTTTAAAGACTATAGTTGAATATATAGCTATCGAAATCAACCCATCATATATACCCATATATAAGCAGGCGTTTGCCATGATGAATGAAGAAGCAGTAGTAAGAAAAGCTCCCCTCCTTGGACAAGGAGGGGCAGGGGTGGTTGGATAGATATGCTAAACTCATTTGATATTAGTATAAGTCTCTGTTACGCAGGCTAGGCGGTTTATATATGAACCCGCGTAATAACACGATGACTGATAAACCGTCCCTGCGATGAGAAGGCGTAATATAAGCATGTGAAGGAACTGCCGTACGCACTCTTTCCGCATCAGGCATCCATCCTTCAAAAGTTTAACCGCATTGCGTTTTCGCGCAGCCATTGCAGTTAGAGCGCCGTATGAGTTTAGATACTTCTAACCTGAAAATGAAACGCTTCTATATGCGATTGCAAAAATTAAGCTGCCTGCTGTTTATAGCGCTGTTGCTCGGCTGTTCCGGGACGGCCGATGCACAATATGAACTGAAAGATGCCTATCCCGGCGTGGAGATCAACGACCCGGTGGAGGCCGTTTCGGTGAACGCCGGGCAGGGCCGCCTGTATGTGGTGGATCAGGAGGGAAAGATCTTCTGGCTCCCGGAGGATAACGCAGCCAATGCAAAGCCCATGCTGTTTCTCGACATCTCTGACCGGGTGGCGGCAGGCGGCGAGATGGGCCTGCTGGGCCTCGCCTTTCACCCCGACTTCCAGAAGAACGGCTATTTCTATGTCAACTACACCACCGACGACCCACTGCAGACCCGAATCTCCCGGTTCAAAGCTCCGACAGATGGCAAGGGGCAGGCGGACCCTAAGAGCGAAACGATCCTGCTCACCTACGACCAGCCTTACCGCAACCACAATGGGGGCAAGGTGGTTTTTGGCCCTGATGGCTATTTATATATCGCCGTGGGCGACGGCGGCAGTGGCGGCGACCCGCAGAACAACGGCCAGGACCGGACAACGCTGCTGGGCAAAATCCTCCGCATCGACTTGAACACCGCATCCGGCAACCGCAAATACGGCATCCCGCCCGACAACCCTTACGCCAGCAACACCAAAGGCTTCCGCGAGGAGATATACGCCTACGGCCTCCGCAACCCCTGGAGAATCTCGTTTGACGAGGAGACGGGCCGCCTGTGGGCCGCCGATGTGGGGCAGAACAAGATTGAGGAGGTAGACATCATCGTGAGCGGCGGCAACTACGGCTGGCGCATCATGGAGGCCTCCGACTGCTTCAAACCCTCCGCCAACTGCGACACAACGGGCCTGATTCTGCCCGTACACGAGTACACCCACGACGACGGCGTCTCCATCACCGGCGGCTTTGTGTACCGGGGCAAGGCCATACCCGAACTGCAGGGCAAGTATATATATGCCGATTATGCCAGTGGCAAGGTGTGGGCGCTCAGCGTAAACGAGGATGGCAAAAAGACCGCCAATACGCTGCTGCTCACCACCGGCTTCCCCGTCTCCGCCTTCGGCGAAGACAGGAACCAGGAGTTGCTCCTGCTGAACTACGGCGAGGGCAAACTGCTGCGCTTGCACCGAAAAGCGAATTAGATCCAGGCCAAGTCGCGTGCCGGCAACCATGCGGTGCGGAGTCTGGCATCGCGCATTAGAATACAGGCGGCTTCTGTGAGAGCAGGAGCCGCCTGCGCGTTTATGAAACCAGGTTGCTATATATAACCGATTGTTATTTGATGCTTTAGCTCCCATTCAGCCTTCGTGACGTCAGCTTCAGGAAAAGCGTAGTGCTGTTTCGAATTTCTTGATCAGGAACTTTGTCTTGAGCGAATCTCCTAATCCCCGTGCATGCTTATATATGGGGATTCTCTGAAGTTGGCGGCACTGGGAATGGGTTATGCTTCAACATTGAAAGCAAATCGACCTGTGATTTAAAAATTAGTGAAGCCCCGCTTAAAGAAGGTGCAGCGATGCCATGTTCAGCGATGTCCAACGTAAGCATAGAGAAGAACCGCTATGCAGACAAGCATATTCTGGCAATGTATAGGTAAATACTGGCTACGGGCACTTGCCAAACAACACTGGTGCGCCATTTGCTTTCCTTCAGGTTTTAAGCGAAAAAGATGAGGAGATTAGCATTTATATATAGCCTGTTACTGGGCCTCGCCCTGGTGAGCGGGTGCAAGCAGGCCAGCGACCTGAAAGCCTTTACCGAAGCCACATACAGCCTGCAGGAAATGCACCACCTCGAGCTGAACGGCGTGGATGTGATGCAGAAGCGCAGCCCCTACGACTTCACCACCAGCGAGGGCGACAGCCTGCTGGCCTCCATCTCAAACAACACCCTGCAAGCCAGCACCACCCTGCTGTTGCAGGTGCAGATGCCCGAGCCGGAAGCAGACCGGCAGATGACGATCACGGAGATGAAGTGGCAACTGCTGGTAGACGGCGAGGAGACGCTGCAGGGCGTGGTGCAGGACACGATCAATTTGCGCGTGGGGCTGAACGAGCTCCCCATCCAAACGTCCGTGCTGATGTCGGAGCCGGAAGGCATGCGCAACTACGAGGGGCTCTCCAAGCTCATGACGCTCATCTCCCGGAAAAAAGACCTGCGCCAGCGGCTCACCATCCAGATAAAGCCCACGGTGCAGACGCCGCTGGGGGAGGTGGAATTGCCTGAGTACATCACCGTGGCAGAGCCCGCAAACAGTTAGGATAGCAGCCGCATCCCTTTTTCTGGCAACATATTTGCAACTAAGCAACTTGCCGCTAACAACTGGTGTACTACTGGTTGCCGCGCCGTCGTTTGAGCTTTACCGGACATACAAAAACCTCTTCTGAACATGTTGTACCTGAAAAAACTAACCTTCCTGCTTTTGCTGGCCTTCGCACCTTTGCTGGGCCAGGTTGCCACCGCAGCCGCGCCTGCACCCGACGGGCCGGGAGCCACGGCGACGGCGGTGGGGGCCCGCGACATTGTGCAGGAAATCATCAACGTGATCGGACTGAAGCCGCGCTTTGAGCTGCAGCCCGCCGACATCGAAAACGCCGCCGCCGTAGTGTACGGCGGCAAGCGCTACATCCTGTACAACGAACGCTTCCTGGCCGCCATCAACAACGCCGTACACACCGACTGGGGCGGCGTGAGCATTCTGGCGCACGAGATCGGGCATCACCTGAACGGCCACACGCTGAGCCGCAGCGGCAGCAACCCGGAGGATGAGCTGGAGGCGGACGAGTTCTCGGGCTTTGTGCTCCGCAAGATGGGCGCCAGCAAGGCAGAGGCCCAGGCGGCCATCGAGCTGCTCTCGGAGGAGGAGACTTCCCGGACGCACCCCGGCAAGCGTTATCGCCTGGCCGCCATCAGCAGGGGATGGCAAACCGCCAACGAACAGCTGCTGGCCAGCGCAAACGCGCCCCAGCCCGACAACCGCGGCATCGTAACCGAATCGCGCCCCGCCCGGCAGCGCCCGGCCGCCACAGCGCAGCGCGTAGCCCTGGACAGCCGCAGCGTGCTGACGCGGGTAAACTTCAACGAGGCTCCCGAACAGCAGTTTTACCTGACCACCCGCTACAACCTGGTGCGGATGACAGCGAACGGCGTGCAGGTGATCGGCAGGCTGGCGAAAACGAACAACCCGGACTATCCCTTCTATTTCGAGAGCGAGTACCTGGACACGGTGTTTGTGACCGCCGAAGGCTACCTCGTGAACGAACGGGGGCAGGAGGTAGGCTACCTGTCCTGAACATAAAGCCATTATAACTTAAATACCCGGAAGCCATGTCCGTTACAGGATGTGGCTTCTGGCTATATGCCCATCTTTTGATATATTGCCCGCTTATTCTGTCGGGCTCTTGTGTCTGGCTTTTGGGAGATAATAAAATAGCTAGAGTATGTAAGTACTCGGACAGAACTAATTTGTATTATCTATAAGATCACCCTATATAAGGCACCTGAAAGTCAGCAATATATAGCATGATAAGTCTTGTGTCTTGATACTTGTGTCCTTTTACTTAAAACGATATGATCAGAAAGATTGGAAATTATACGCTGGTGCTGGCCCTGCTGCTGCTCAGCTTTGCGTGTAAGAAGACGAGTGATGTAGAGGCTTTCAAGGAGGCCGATTATAAGCTGCAAAGCGTGGACAAGGTGGAACTGAACGGGGTGAATCTCCTGAAAATCAAGACGGCGCAGGACATGTCGTTCAGCGATGTGGCGAAGCTGTTCTCGGCTTTCTCCGATAATAACCTCAGCGCTGTCTCCACCATCGGCCTTGATGTGGCCCTGGGCGAGGGGCAGGAGGAACGCACCATGACGGTGAGCCAGCTGAAGTGGCAGCTTTTGGTAGACGACCAGCAGGCGGTGAGCGGCATAGTGGACGAGCCGGTGGAGTTGAAGAACGGCCTGAACGTTATCACCGTCCGTTCGCCCCTGAAACTGACAGAGGTGAACGGCCGCCCCGACATGAGCACGCTGCTGCAACTGGCCACGCTCCTGAACCAGGACAGCGCCTCAACCAAGCCGGACATCAAGCTGCAGATAAAGCCCACCATTCTCACCTCCGTCGGCCCGCTCGAGATACCCTCCTTCATCACCGTCACAGACAACAAATAGCCGACGGCATAGCTGTCTTTTGAGTGTTATATATAAAGTCGTGCCCCATGAAGAAGATACTCACTTTGTGTTTACTGCTGGCCCTGCCCCTTTTGGGGATGGCCCAGCGCCCCACGCTGGACAGGGAGCAACTGCTGAAAGACGTGGAAGTGCTGTCGGCCGACGCGATGCAGGGGCGGCAGAGCGGGAGCGAGGGCAGTAAAAAAGCGCAGGCCTATCTCCTGAAGCGCTTCCGGCAGGTTGGGCTGAAACCATTTGGGGAAAGTTACAAACAGCATTTCCGCATTGAGTCGAAGCGGCTGACGGTGGAGCAGGCAACGAACCTGGTAGGCTATATACCCGGCAGCTCCGAAAAGGCCATTGTAGTGACGGCGCACTACGACCACGTGGGGCAGCGCGACGGACAGATATATAACGGCGCCGACGACAATGCCTCCGGCGTGAGTGCCCTGCTGGCCGCCGCGGCCTATTTTGCGCAGCACAAGCCAACGCACACGCTCATTTTTGCGGCCCTCGACGGCGAGGAACTGGGGCTGCAGGGGGCAAAAGCCTTCCTCGAAAACCCGCCCGTGCCGCTGCAGCACATCCTGCTGAACGTGAACATGGACATGCTCAGCATCAACGACAAAGGCGAGCTATATGCCAGCGGCGCCCACCACAACCCACAACTAAAGCCCTACCTCGGGCAGGTAAAACCCTTGCCCCACGCCAAACTGGTGCTCGGCCACGACCTTCCGGAGCAGGGCCACGACGACTGGACAGCCCAGTCAGACCATTACCCGTTCCACAGGCGCGGTATCCCCTATATCTACTTCGGGGTGGAGGACCATCCGCACTACCACCAGCCCACCGACGATTACGCCCAGGTGAACAAGACCTTTTACCCCGATGCGGCGGCGCTGGTGCTGGACTTTATCCAGCGCATGGACGCAAACGCAGCGGTATTGGAAATGAAGGAGTAGGGAGAAAAGTATCGTCACACATATAGTCCAGATTATCAGGTATAATAAATAAAGGAATGATTCAGTTGAACGACCCTAAATGGAAAGAACTCAAAGGCGGATATAATACACCTTATGACGCTTCCATTGCATTAAAGAAACTGGAAGAGACGGACTACTCTCATGAAGTTGATAATATATTTAAAGAGCTTTGGGAAGAATTGCACCATCAGGGTGATGTCGGCTTAGCTTCCTATTTCGCTGTTCCGCACCTGATAAGGATAGCTAAAGTAAAGAAAAGAGTCAATTCAAGTTTACTTGGGCTGATAGCTGTAATCGAAATTCAAAGGCACAAGAAAAATCCTCAAATACCTAAAGAATACGAAGAAGCTTACCTGAATTCTCTGAATGAGATATCGGAACTGGTAGAAACTACAAAAAACAGGAAATGGGACTTGGAGTTCACGGCAGCTGCTTTATCTGCAATTGCGGCATCAAAAGGACAAATAAAAGTAGCTGAAGCTGTATTGAACTTTGATGATGAAGACATTCTGGACGAATTTCTTGAAAGCTACTAAGGATTTATCAGCCAACAAGATATAAGAATCAGCTACGCCTCGCTCAACTTTTATACAAGCTAATGCAGCAGCTATACTTCCATATAGCTGCTGTTTCGTTATATGACAGGTATAGTACCTCTGGATTTGCAGCTAAACATTAGCCTATTCAGATATAAAGATGAAATAATCGTTTTTTCTCCATCTTTATACTCGTTCAGACGTAGACAGGGAAAATCCACAGTTTGTCCTGCATGAGCGCAGGCCGCGCGAAACATCCGGCGCTATATATGGCAGACTTCGAAGGGACAAACCATATCCGGGATTTAACGCGAAATTCAAACCTGCCAGCCCTATGAACAGGAAATTTTACCCTTCTCTCCTGATTCTTTGCCTGATTCTCCTTAACCTCGGCTCCGCTGCCGCGCAACAATTGTTCGGCGGGAAGAACAGCACCAGCAAAACAACCGAGAGCGGCATCGTGGTAATAGTGGGCGCGGGCGTATCGGCCGCGAAGAGCAGCATCTGCGGCAGCCCCAGCTGCAGCGACTTCGGACCGAGCGTGAGCGTGGGGGCGCTTTATAAAGTGACTTCCCGCATCGGCCTCAGCGGGCAGATAGAGTACGCCCGCTTAAGCGCGACGGAAGAGAGTGCGAAACGGCCGCTCGACATTTCATTCCAGTCAGAAGTGATTGGCGTAACCGGAACAGCGGTCCTTAACCTGTTGGACAGCTACGCCGGCGGCTTCGGCTATCGTTCGCTGCGCAAGCGCTTCATAGTGCCCTATGTGCGGGTGGGCGCAGGCTTCGTTTACTACACACCAACTTCGTATCCGGGCCAGGGAGAGCTGCACGATTCCCAGACCACCTACTACCCGGCACGAAATTATCCCGGCATTGCCCTCGTTATTCCAATGGGAGCCGGGCTCCGGTTCAGGCTGAACGACGAATTCAGCATCGCCACCGAGGTAACGTACCACCTCACCTCCACCGACTATCTGGACAACATTGGTCCGGAGCTGCATCCTGCGGCCACCAAAGACCATTATGGCATTGCGGCTGTCAAGCTCCTGTACACGCCTCCCATCGAGAACAAAATCTTTTCCCGCAAGTACTCCCGCAAATAGCCTTAGACGGCGCGGTACCGTAGAGGAAAGGGCGGATGAGTTGCCGCTGTGGGCACAGCTGTGTCCGTACATCAACAAACAAACCTAACACAATGAAAACAGACGATAAAAAGAAGCTGTGGTGGCTGGCGGCGGGCGCGGGTGCCCTGATGGCCGCCCGCACGGTGAGCAGGAAAATGACGGCCTACAATTTCAGCAACAAGACGGTGCTGATAACGGGCGGCTCCCGAGGGCTTGGCCTGGTGATGGCCCGGCAGCTGGCCGCCGAAGGGGCCCGGCTCGTGCTCTGCTCCCGCGAAGAAAACGAACTGGAGAACGCCCGCATGGAACTGGCCGGAAACGGGGCGGAGGTGCTGGTGCAGAAATGCGACGTGACGGTGCAGCAGGAGGTGAACGATATGATCGCGAACGTGCAGAACGAGTTCTCCCCGATTGATGTGCTCATCAACAACGCAGGCCTCATCCATGCCGGACCAGTAACAGAAATGACTGTGCAGGAGTTCGACGAAGCCATCAAAACGCATTATTGGGGGCCGATATACACCATTCTGGCGGTGCTGCCGGCTATGAAGGCGCGCGGGGAAGGTATGATTCTGAACGTGGCCTCCATTGGGGGCAGGATAAGCGTGCCGCACCTGGTGCCGTACAGTGCGAGTAAGTTCGCGCTGGTGGGGCTGTCGGAGGGGTTGCGGGCCGAGCTGAAGAAATTTAACATACAGGTGACCACCGCCACGCCGGGTCTGATACAGACCGGCAGCACCGGCCACGCCATCGTAAAGGGGCAGCACAAAAAAGAGTACGCGCTGTTCAAGCTCATGGACTCCAGCCCACTGACCTCCATGAGTGCGGAGGCCACCGCCAGAAAGATCCTGAACGCCCTGCGCCATGGCGATGCGGAGGTGACGACCACCCTTCCGGCTAAATTTGGCGCTTTGCTGCACGGCATATCCCCGGAGGTGGTGACGGACATATTCGGTTTCGTGAACAGGCTGCTGCCCGGCGAAGGCGGCATCGGGAAGAACAGGGCCAAAGGCTTCGAAAGCGAGACAGCACTGTCAGAATCGGTGCTGACAGAGCGGACGCAGCAGGCGGCAAAGCGCAACAACGAATAAAGTTTTTGAGGGATATATAACAGCCGGCGGCACACCTTGCCTCTGGCCCGGGAGAGTTATGGAAATTAAAAAGAAAGAATGCGCCTACGACGGCTATTTTAAAATAAATAAGCTGACCGTTTCGCAGAACGGGCAGACCTTCACCCGCGAGCAGTTCGACCGTGGCAAGGCAGTGGCCGCACTGGTGTTCGATACCCAAAAGCAGGAGTATGTTCTCACCAGGCAATTCAGGGTTGGGGCGGAGTTTGCGCTGGTAGAGGTGGTGGCGGGCATGGTGGACGAGGGCGAGGCACCGGAGGAAAGTATCCGGCGGGAGATTGAGGAAGAGATCGGCTACCGCGTGGACCGGCTGCAGCACCTGTGCGGTTTCTACTCCTCACCGGGCGGTAGCACCGAAAAAGTGGAGCTGTATTATGCGGAGGTGTCGGAGCAGCACGCGGAAGGCGGCGGCAACGCCCACGAGCACGAGCAGATAGAAATCCTGCGGCTCACGGCGCCCGAGCTGGCCGCACTGGAGACCCCTGATGCCAAAACCATCATCGCGCAGCAGTGGGTAAAGCTGCAGCGGAGATAGTCCGGCATATAGAAGCCCGATATAAATCTGCTGGTGTGTAAGCCTTACTTTTTTCTCTTTTGGAAATAATCCATATACTCCAAGGAGACTAATTAAACTGCTTTGCTTTTGCGCAACACCATTTATGCTTTCATTTCGGGAGCATAGATGGTGTTGCATCTGGCGGACTGGTGAACTATCAGCTCCACTAATTTGCGGCAACCATATTGATTGCCAGTTGAATGACATGAAAAGTTCATATCAGGTTGAAGGCTCCTGATAGCCATCCGGCATAATGCTTCGTATATATAGGTATAGGTAAAACTATCCTGCAAATACTTAAAAGGCGATGGAAGCGACCCATGCTCCGGCAAAGAGAGGCGGCACAAATGTGCTGGCCTGCCTGCGCTGTTGCTTCGTCGTCGCTTTGCTGGCCGGGGCATTTTCCTCCTGCATCACTTCCGCTTCCAAAACAGAGGCGCACCTGCGTACCCGGAATGTGGTGATAGTGGTTATCGACGGCCCCCGGTACTCGGAGACGTGGGGAAATACGCCGGGCCTGATCCCAAACATGGCTACCACGCTGAAGCAGAAAGGCGTTTTCTTCAGCAATTTCCAAAACGACGGCTTTACCTATACCAACTCCGGCCACGCCGCCATTACGACCGGAGTGAACCAGCCCATCGACAACTACGGCGATGAGTTTCCGGCAAACCCTTCCATCTTTCAGTACTGGCTGAAGGAAACAGGAAAACCCGCCACTGCCGCCTGGCTTATCTCTAGCAAAGACAAACTTCATATACTGGCCAACACCATGGACTCGCTTTGGCACGATATGTTTCTGCCGTCCGTAAACTGCGGCGTGAACGGGCCGGGCACAGGCTACCGGGCAGATTCGCTGACGCTGGTGGAGGTGAAGCGGATTCTAACGGAGCACAGGCCAAACCTGGTGCTCATCAACTTTATGGAACCGGACGGGTTTGCCCATGCTGGTAACGCGGACTTTTACAGAAGGGGCATCTCCAGAGACGACAAGCTGGTGAAAGAGCTCTGGGATTTCCTGGGCAAGGACAGCCACTACCGGAAAAAGACAGCCCTCCTCATCACCAACGACCATGGCCGCCATTTAGATGGCATAGACGGCGGCTGGCAGGAGCATGGCGACGGATGCGAAGGCTGCCGCCATGTCAGCCTACTGGCTCTGGGCCCAGATTTCCGGAAAGGGGTGGCAATAGACGCCAGCCGCACCCTGGTGGATATTGCCCCCACGGTGGCCAGGTTGCTCCATTTTGAGATGGATTCCGTAGCAGTGGTGCCCAGGCTGGATACCACAGTCTTGCAGGTCGCCGCCGACTCTGCGCGGCTGGCAGGGCCCACGCGCGATTCGCTGGTTATCGTGCCCCGGCTGGAGAAAACGGTGCTGAAGGGGCAGGTAATCAGAGAACTGTTCCCCGCCGGGAAGCTCCGCTGAAGTGTAGCCGGGATAGTTCCCGTCGCAATTATTCTCCGCTGGCGCAAGCTGCGTCCTGCCTCCTGTCTAAATCCGGCAAATTTTTTATCCGGATTCCGCCTGTTAAACCTTTACATATATGCCCTACAGGTGAAAGGACCTCGCCCGGCAGCTTTTCGGGATTTAATTTTTAGCGCAAGATGAGACGCATCCTCTGGTTTTTATACATGCTGGCAGTGGCATCCGGCCTGCCGTACCCGGTTTCGGCACAGGATGTAAATGGGCAGGGCAGGCAGGATTCGCTGCGGGTGGCAGGTACTGAGGCAGACGGTTTCGAGAATCCTTTGTTTACGAGCGAGGACCTGCTACAGCTTACCCTCACGCTTGATTTCCAGGAACTCCTGAAAGACCGGGGCGAGGAGCGGGGGTATCATCCGGCCATTCTGAGTTACAGAGACGCCGCCGGTGCTGAAGTGGCTTTAAACCTGAAAGTGATGGTGAGGGGAAACCACCGCCGCAACCCCGAAACCTGCAATTTTCCGCCCCTGCTTCTCAACTTCTCCCGCAAAACAACCCGGAATACTGTTTTTGAGCATGTGAACAAGGTAAAACTGGTGACGCACTGCCTGAACGAGTCATACATACACCGGGAGTACCTGGTCTATAAGCTATATAACACGCTGACAGAGAAAAGCTTCAGGGCCAGGCTTTGCCGCATTACGTACGAGGACCTGCACAGCAAGCGGAAAGTAGAGACGAAATACGCTTTCCTGATTGAGGATGACAAGGAGATGGCCAGGAGAAACCACGGCGAGATTGTGCGGAAAGAGCTTGTAGTGGGGATGGAGGGGACAGATGAGCAAGCCATGGCCACCCTCGCCGTGTTCCAGTATATGATTGGCAACACCGACTGGTCCGTGCCTTACCGCCACAACATCAAACTCCTGTCCCTCGATTCGCTGGCTGCGCCTTTCCCGGTACCTTACGATTTTGATTACTCCGGAATCGTGGCGCCGCCCTATGCCATTCCTCCGGCCGAGCTGGGAATCTCCTCAGTGCGCCAGCGGCTGTACAGGGGCTACGATTTCCCGGACCAGGTATATAAGGAGGTTGTTAAAACTTTTGCCGCGCACCGCCCTGCTATATATAACCTGTACCGAAATTACCCTTACCTGGAGAAAAGCGAGGTGAAGCGGACGCTCAGTTTCCTGGACGAGTTTTACGAAACGATGGATGATCCCAAAGACTTTGAGAGGCGGATTGTGCGGGTAGGGCAGAAGAACCAGAAAAACTATGTCGTGGTGAAGGGCCTGAAGGAATAGCCTGACCTGAAAAATTAATGCATTCTCAGGTCAGGCTATATATAAGTTCGGGGGGAAAGCCTAAACTATCTCGGCCAGCTCCAGCCAGCGGAATTCCTTCTCCTCCAGGGTTTCATCTATCTGTTTCAGCTCCCTGGCCCAGGCAGCCAGTTGCGCGTGGTCGGTGGTGGTGCCGGCGTTCATGGTTTCGATGAGCTCTGACCTGCGCTTCTCCAGTGTGGCTATTTCTTTTTCCAACTGCTCGTACTCCTTCTGCTCGGCAAAAGTGGCTTTGCGCTTGTTGTTCGGCTGCTCAGGCTTTTTCTCTGCCGCAGGCGTGGCGGCCTTCTTTTCCTCCTGCTCCTGTTTATCCTGCTTTTCCTGTTCCTTCAGCCATTCGCGGTAGTCGGTGTAGTTGCCCGGGAAGTTGCGGATGCGCCCTTCGCCCTCAAACACAAACAGGTGCTCCACCAGCCGGTCCATGAAATAGCGGTCGTGGCTCACGATGAGCAGGCAGCCGCCGAAGTTGAGCAGGAAGTCCTCCAGGATGTTCAGCGTGATGATGTCGAGGTCGTTGGTCGGCTCATCGAGGATGAGGAAGTTCGGATTTTTGATGAGCACGCGCAGCAGTTGCAGGCGGCGCTTCTCGCCGCCGCTCAGCTTGCTCACAAAGGTGTACTGCTGTGCCGGCGCAAACTGGAAGTGCTGCAGAAACTGACTGGCCGTGATCACCTCGCCGTTGGCCATTTCCACCACTTCGGCTATCTCCTTCACAATATCAATCACGCGCTGGTCGTCCCTGAACGTCAGTTCGTCCTGGGTATAGTAGCCGAAAACGGTAGTCTGCCCTGCATCTATCGTGCCTGTGTCCGGGGCTAATTTACCGGTCAGCATGTTCAGCAGTGTGGATTTGCCCGCCCCGTTGGGCCCCACCACGCCAATGCGGTCTTTCTTCTTGAACACGTAGGTGAAGTCCTCCACAAGGTTTTTGCCGTCGAAGGATTTTGAGATGTGCTCCACCTCCATAATCTTGCCGCCCTGCCGCGTGGTCTTCACCGACAGCTCCATCTGCGGGCCGGTCACCTTTTTCGCTGCTTTCTCCTTCAGCTCCTCGAAGGCATCCACGCGGTATTTGGCTTTGGTGCCCCGGGCCTTTGGCATGCGCCTGATCCACTCCAACTCTTTGCGCATCAGGTTGCGGGCTTTTTCGGTTTCGGCCACGGCCGCTTCTTCGCGCTCCGCTTTCTTCTCCAGAAAATAACTGTAGTTGCCCTTGTAGGTATATAAATCGCCGTTGTCGAGCTCCACGATTTCGTTGGCCACCTTGTCGAGGAAGTAGCGGTCGTGGGTCACCATCAGCAGCGTGGTGTTCTGCGTCGAGAGCAGCCCCTCCAGCCATTCGATGGTGTCGAGGTCCAGGTGGTTGGTCGGCTCATCCATGATCAGCATGTCCGGCTCGTCTATCAGCACGCGGGCCATGGCCACGCGCTTGCGCTGCCCCCCCGAGAGGTTTTTCACCACCGCATCGAGGTTGTTGATGCCCAGTTTGGAGAGCACCTGCTTCACCTTCACCTCAAAGTCCCAGGCCTGCAGTTCGTCCATGCGCTCCATCAGTTCCTGCATTTTCTCGGCGCTGGTGTTGGGGTTGGCCATGGCTGCCTCGTAGTCGCGTATCAGGTCGAGGGTGGCGTTCTGGCCGGAGAAGATGTTCTGCTGCACGGTCTTCTCCTCGTCAAATACCGGGTTCTGGCCCAGGTAGCCGATGCTGATCTCTTTCCGTACGCTCACGCTTCCCTCGTCGGGGGGCAGAAAACCGGCCAGCACGTTCAGGAGCGTTGTTTTGCCGGAGCCGTTTACGCCCACCAGCACGATGCGCTGGCCCTGGCTGATGCCGAAGCTCAGGTTTTTGAAAAGCCAGCGGTCGCCGAAGCTCTTGGCTATATTGTCTGCAGATAGAAAATTCATAGGGCAAATTTAGGCATTAATCGGCACAGGTGCAGGCAAAATAAAACAGGCCAGCCCTATATGGCCAGCCTGTTCTACGTCGGATGTTATATAGACCGCCGGCGGATGGTGTCGTGCCGCGTCAGCTTAATGGAAAACCCATATGCGCTTCCTGAAGAATGGGAGGGAAAAGAGCGCTTTTTCAGCGGGATTCAGTTTGCCAACACTACTGTGCGGCACAGGTAATCGTGCAGGGCCTGCCTGCGGCGGGAAGTGCGCACCAACAGGAAGCCCAGGCCAAGCGTCATCGCAGAAAAAACCATGGCGAAGTAGCGGAGGTTGGCGTGCAGGAAGCTGATGCGCCTGCCCCGGAGGTCCGCCACACGCAGGCCCAGCTGGTATTTGCCGATGGTGGCCTGCTTCTGCGACGATTGCAGCACCGTGAAGTAAAGCCAGTGCAGCGCCGGAAAGTAGGGGTTGTAGAACACTATTTTGCCAACCTCCACCAGCTGGTTCATTGTGTCTCCTCCCTGGAAAATGTTCTCCCAGGTGTACAACTGCTGGGACGCGTCGCTCAGCCCGTACAGCACAAGCGAGTACGAGAAGACAAGCAGCGTAGAATCCACCAGGAAGGCAACAAAACGCGCGGGAAGGCTGCCGTACAGGGCGGCGCTCTTAACAGTGGGCGTGGGCTCCAGGGTAAAAACTGCTTGCATAAAAGGGCTGCTGGTATACTGGTTATCGTTTGTTCTGCTACACTTTGGTCAGGCGCACGAGGGTTTAGGCAGTTCTATATTTCCCGGTTCTGACCCACAGGTCGGGAGGCGTTTGTCAATTTATTATCGAAATTACACTATTGTTTTAATCTAACAAATTTTTATAATTAAATAATTTAAAAATTTACTATATAGTGTTGTTTTCTATTGAGAGGTAACCCTGCGGGCGAGGAAATGACTTCAGGCTCGGGCGCGATTCCAGTAGACGCACATAAATTGATGGTTGAGGCAACTCTTGCCTGGATTTTACTTAAATTCGCTGCTGATGGTGGAGGATATGAAACAACGGCCAATCGGCATTTTCGACAGTGGCATCGGCGGACTGACGGTGGCGCAGGCCATTATAAACGTGCTGCCGAACGAGCGCATCATTTATTTCGGCGACACGGCCCATCTGCCCTATGGCGACAAATCCACGGCGGCCATCCAGGCCTACGCCGTCAAAATATGCGATTTGCTGATACGGCAGCACTGCAAGGTGATTCTGATTGCCTGTAACTCGGCATCGGCGGCGGCATATGAGTTGGTGAAGGAATACGTGGGCAGCAAGGCCAAGGTGCTGAACGTGATAGACCCCACCGTGCAGCACATCGGGCAGCTATACCCCCGCAAGACAGTGGGACTGATCGGTACCAAGCAGACGGTGAACTCCAACGTGTACAAGAAGAAGGTGGACGAACTGGACCTGGGCATCACCCTCAAATCGCACGCTACGCCGCTGCTGGCCGCCATGATTGAGGAGGGCTTTTTCAACGACTCCATTTCGGAGAGTGTCATCCACGCCTACCTGTCTGACCCGGCTCTGAATGGGATAGAGGCGCTGATACTGGGCTGTACCCATTATCCGCTCATCAAAAAGCAGATAGAGGGGTATTACAAGGGGGAGGTGGATGTGCTGGATGCCAGCCAGATTGTGGCGCAGCATGTGAAGGAGTATTTGGAGGAACATAACTTAGCATCAGAGAAACTGACAGGCGACCATACGTTTTACGTATCCGACTTTACCCGCTCTTTTGAGGAGAGCACGCGCATTTTCTTCAAGCGCCAGGTGCAGCTCGAGCATTACCCGCTGTGGGAGTAGGGGGTGCGTTGCGTCAATTACGAGTTACGAATTAAGAATGAGGAGTATATATACAGTTAAGGGAATGGACAGGTAAATTATAGTCTATAGATTGTCTCCCGCTGATTTTCCGTACAGGGTATACTATCCTCCATAAAAAGACGAAAATGAAAAAGCGATATCTTTCCGTCGGCGACTTCCGGCGCAACGCCTTCATTGTGGCCGCCGCCGCCTGCATGGGCCTGACCAGCTGCGACAACCCATCCAGCCAGAACGAATGGAACGCGGGCGGCGAGGTGGCCGTGCCCGACGGCATCATTACCGAGATGACGGAGGAAGCGCCGGACCAGTGGAAAATAACCGACGAGCGCACCACGGCCCCCGGCCAGAGCATGGCGATACTGAAGTACAGCGACGGTCGCGTAGACACCCTGCAGGGGCTGGAACTCGATAATAAATTACAGGATCTCTCCCAGAACCAAGGCACCTACCAGCAGGGAGGCTTCGGGATGAGCAGCGTGCTGTGGTGGAGCGCCCTCGGCTATATGGCTGGCCGTAACATGGCACCGCGTGCCGGCTACTATGCCAACCCGAACCTGATGAACCGCACCGACACCTGGCGCCAGAACGTGCAGACGTACCGCCAGCGCGCCACAGCACCCACCTCAGGCCGCAGCGGGTTTTTCAGGGGGCGCAGCGGCGGTGCCGGGGCCTGATACAGGGCTGCCTTCTTAAACTGGTTTATATATGGAAAAAGGAACTGTGCGCCTGACCACCCATGGCGGTGACGTGGAAACGGCTGTGCGTGGCCTTGGCTGGGAGTGGTGCGTGGAAGACGGCTGTGCCAACTACGTGCCCGGTGAGGCGGTGGTGCTGACAGAGAAAGAGGCCGACGCGTTGCTTGATGCCGCCGATACCGTATATGATATGCTGGTGCAGGCCGTGCCCGACGGTCTGCCCGATGCGTTTCTGCAGGTACTGGGCATACCGGAGAATCTGTGGCCGCTGGTGCGGCAGTCGTGGAACGACGAGCGGCACTGGCACCTATATGGCCGTTTCGATTTGGCGCAGACGCCGGAAGGGCCCAAATTGATTGAGTTCAACGCTGACACGGCCACATCTATCCCGGAAACGGCCGTGGTGCAGTGGGCGAGCCTGGCCGCTGCCGGTAAAAAAGACGCCAACCAATATTCCGGTTTATATGAGGCGCTGGTGGAGCAGCTCCGGACCTGGCGCATTCTCAACGATGACCTGCCGCCTGCCTTGCTGCTAACCTATATAGGGGCCAGCGCCGAAGACGAAACGAATTGCGCCGTGCTGGCGCAGGCTGCCCGTGAGGCGGGCTTCGATGCGCACCTCTGCCCGATAGAAGAGTTGAACATTTCCACGGAAGGCGCTGAAAAAGGCATATGGGCGCAGGTAGGTTCGGAGCAGTGGCAGCAATTTCCATTCCTCTTTAAGCTGCTGCCCTGGGAGCAGATTGCCTGGGAGGAGCCGGAGCTGCTCGAAAGCCTGGCGCTGCTCTCCCGCACGCGCAATGTCGTGGTTGCCAACCCGGCGTACACCCTGCTTTTTCAGAGCAAAGGCATGCTGGCCTGGCTCTGGAAAGCCTATCCCTACCACCCGCTGCTCCTGCAAGCCGATCTGGAGCCTTTGACCGGTAAGTATATCCGCAAGCCTTACTTTGGGCGTGAAGGACAAAGCGTGGAAGTGGTGGACCGCGTGCGCGTCGCAAAAACAGAGGGTGAGTACGACGCCCAAAAGCAGGTGTACCAGCGCTGGTGCGAACTGCCCGAGGACAAGCAAGGTTATATATACCAGGCCGGTGTGTTCTGGGCCGGGGAGGGCTGTGCCATCGGCTTCCGCCGCGAGAAAGGCATCATCACCAACCTCTCGCAGTTTGTGCCGCATGTGGTGGAGGGGTAGAGAAGTGATGCGGTTATATAAAATTATAACCTCGCGAGGGTGCTAAAGACCTCGCGGTGTCCGAAGGTCCCGCGAGCGTCTGCGCTATGAAGCTACGGCCTTTCTCACCAGACGCTCGCAGGAGCCCCCGAAATGCTTCGGGGCAGGTGCGCACGCTGCGAGGTCTTTCGCAACCGCAGTTTGTGTTTTTTCACCCCACCATTTTCTGAATCTATATATAAAAGCATCTTCAATTAGGCTGCTTCTATATAGTTTCGTAAGTTATACCGCCAACGGATATAACTGAAGATTTTCCATGAAAATAGTTGTTGCGCCGGACTCTTTCAAAGGAAGCTTGACTGCAAAAGAAGCGGGCCTTACCATCCAGACGGCTTTTGAAAAGGAAATCCCCGGGGTGCGGGTGGCGGTAGTGCCGATGGCAGACGGCGGGGAAGGCACGCTGGACGCGCTGGTGTTTGCCACCAACGGCAAGAAGATAGCAGCCACGGCGACTGGCCCGCTGGGCGAGCAGGCCCAGACACATTACGGCATCCTGGGCGATGGGAAGACAGCGGTAATTGAGATGGCGCAGGTGGCGGGTCTGCCCATGGTGCCTGCAAACAGACGGAACCCCTTGCTGACTACCACCTATGGCGTGGGAGAACTGATAGCTGCTGCGCTGGATAAAGGGATTCGCTCCTTTATCATCGGCCTGGGCGGAAGCGCCACCAACGATGGAGGTCTCGGTATGCTGCAGGCACTGGGCGCTGCCTTTTTAGATGAAAAGGGGAGTCAGGTAAAACCTGTTGGCGCGTCGCTGCAGCAGATTGCAGAAGTAGATTTCACCAACCTCCGCCCGGAACTGAAGGCGTGCCGGTTCAGGATTGCCAGTGATGTACAGAATCCGCTGTGCGGGGAAACCGGCGCCTCTCATGTCTTTGGTCCGCAGAAGGGAGCGACAGCAGCACAGGTACGGCAACTGGATGAAGGCCTGAGCCATTATGCCTGCCTCGTGGAAAATCACCTGTATGTAAAACTGCAGAATACGCCTGGCGCAGGTGCGGCAGGCGGCCTTGGATTTGGCTTGCTGGCGCTGGGTGCAGAGATTCTATCCGGGGCACAGGTGGTGGCCGAGGCAACAGGCCTGGAGAAACAAATAGCCGCCGCCGACTGGGTGATAACAGGCGAGGGGCAGAGCGATTTCCAGACGCTGTATGGCAAAGCGCCTTTCTTTGTGGCAACTTTGGCGAAGCAGCACAAGGTAGATACCATTTTAATCTCGGGCGGATTGGGGAAAGGGCACGAGCTGTTGCTGGAGCATTTCGTGAGCTGCCATTCCATCATCAATGCCCCGATGCCGCTGGAGCAGGCCATTGCCGAAGCGCAGCCGCTATTGTTTTCCTGCGCCCGCAACATCGCCCGCTTAGTTAACAGAGCCTCCAAGTCAAAATAGACGCTTCTATATATTCTCATGGTACAAGGTCCCCTGCTTTTCCTGATTCTGCTGCTGGGCGTAGGCTTCATCGTGCTGGCCACCGCCAAATTCAAACTGCACCCTTTCTTCGGTTTGCTGCTGGCCTCCTTCGGGGTAGGCATCGCCGCGGGTTTGCCTTTGCTGGAAGTGGTGGACGCGGTCAACGAAGGCTTCGGCGGCCTGATGAGCTATATAGGCATTGTGATTGTGGCGGGCACCGTGATTGGCAAAATCCTGGAGAAGTCGGGGGCGGCGCTGCGCATGGCGGAGGTGGTGCTGCGGGTGGTGGGAGAGAGGCGGCCGCAGCTGGCCATGTCGCTGATCGGTGCGATTGTGAGCATTCCCGTGTTCTGCGACTCGGGCTATATCATCCTTTCGAGCCTCAAGAAATCGCTGGCGCACCGCGCGAAGGTGCCGCTGGCCTCTATGTCCATTGCCCTGGCGACAGGTTTATATGCCACCCACACGCTGGTACCGCCCACGCCGGGGCCAATCGCCGCCGCGGGCAACATCGGGGCAAGCGCCTACCTCGGCACCATTATATTGATAGGCTTGGTCGTGGCCATACCGGTGGTGGCAGTGGGGTATATATGGGCGGTCAAAGTGGCTGCTGCTGTTAAAATCGAGGGAGAAGACGACGGGATGTATAACTACAGTGAGGTGGTGCGGGAATTCGGACCGATGCCTTCTGCCGCGAAAGCCTTCACCCCAATCCTCCTCCCTATTCTTTTAATTGGGATGGGCTCCGTCGTCAGCTACCTGCAGTACAAAGGTGGTTTTGTCGATTTCCTTCTTTTCCTGGGCACGCCCGTCGTGGCGCTGCTCCTCGGCGTGTTTGCCGCCTTCCCGCTCATGCCGAAATGGAATGAAGAAACACTGACGGGCTGGCTCGGGGATGGTCTGAAAGATGCGGCCATCATCCTGCTGCTGACGGGTGCAGGCGGGGCCTTCGGCTCCGTTATCAAGGCAACTCCTGTAGCAGGCTTGATAGAAAGTATGGCGGGGGACGGAGAAGTGAGCGGCGCTCTTATTTTGCTGCTGCCTTTCTTTGTTGCTGCCGCCCTGAAAACAGCGCAAGGCTCCTCCACGGCGGCGATGGTAATCACCTCGGCTTTGGTGGCGCCCATGCTAGCGCAGGCGGGCATCGTAAGCGCCGTGCCCCTGGCCCTGGTGGTGATGGCCATTGGGGCCGGTGCCATGACAGTGAGCCACGTCAACGACAGCTATTTCTGGGTGGTCACGCAGTTCAGCGGCATGAAAGTGACGGATGCCTACAAAGCGCATACCATGGCCACGCTGGTGCAGGGCACCACGGCTATCCTTTTTACGATGCTGCTCTGGTACGTTTTCGTGTAGTAGGTCAGATTGTTTCTGTGGCTATATATGGCCCTGCTTTCTGGAACCTCAATTCCCATATCTCCTGATTAGCACATTCGCACTTTAAGCCCTACCTTTGCGCTCTTAAAACAACCCGGACGCCTATGCTCGCTTTCCTGCTGACACTGATGCTCTTACTCGGAGTCGTGATTGTGCTGGCGTATGCGGAGCGGAAGGTGGCGGCCTTTATGCAGGACCGGCTGGGACCAACCGAGGCAGGGCCCTACGGCTCGCTGCAGGCGGTGCTGGACGTGCTGAAGCTGCTCCAGAAAGAAGACATCGTGCCCGCGCAGGCGGATAAAGGCCTTTTCAAGCTGGCGCCCATCCTCATCTTTGCCGCTGTCTTCGCCGGGTTTGCCGTGATACCTCTCACCCCTGATTTGGTGCCTGCGGGCATCGGCATCGGTGTTTTTTACCTGCTGGCTATTATTTCGCTGGATGTCATCGGGTTGCTGATGGCTGGCTGGGGCTCTAACAACAAATACGCGATGCTGGGTGCCATGCGCTCGGTGGCCCAGATTGTCTCTTATGAAATTCCGGCCGGGCTGGCTATCCTGTCCGCCGTGATGATATGCCAGTCGCTGGACTTCCAGGAAATCAGCTACCAGCAGGGCGTGCTGCTGAATGCCTTTCCGGGAATGGGATATGATACGAACTGGCTCTTTGGCATCCAGGCGCTGGGCATCGACACCACCCATGTCGGCGGCATCACCACCTGGAACATTTTCCGGGCGCCCATGCTGCTGATAGCCTTTATCATCTACTTCATTGCCTCGCTGGCCGAAAGCAACCGCGCCCCGTTTGATATACCGGAGGCAGAGTCGGAGTTGGTGGCGGGTTTTCATGTGGAGTACTCCGGCTTCCGTTTCGCGATGCTTTTTCTGGCGGAGTACAGCATGATGGTGTTGGTGAGCCTGGTGGCAGTTATCCTTTTCCTGGGAAGCTGGAACACACCGCTCCCGAACATTGGTCCCGTATACCTTGCCAACTGGACCACCGGTACGGTCGGCGAGATTTCCAGCATCCTGTGGGGTGCTTTCTGGCTGCTTTCCAAAACGTTTGTACTGTTGTTTGTGCAGTTGTGGGCCCGCTGGACGTACCCGCGCCTGCGCGTGGACCAGCTCATGCACCTGTGCTGGAAGGTGCTGACTCCGGCAGCTCTAATTGTGGTGTTATTGGCAGGCATATGGCGACTACTGATGATATGAGGACGATAGAAAAAGAGGCATATAAACATAAAACAGGTTTCTGGCAGGCGGTGAAGTCGCTGGTGAGCGGTGCGCGCCTGACGCTGCGCCACTTCTTTAATGCGAAGGAGCGGCGCAAACCGGTTTACGTGACGGACGACAGCTACTTCAAGCAGCCGGACGGATTGGCGACGCTCACCTATCCTTACGAGTCATTGCCTGTTCCTGAAAATGGCCGCTACCGCCTGCACAACGAGATAGACGACTGCATTGTGTGTGACCTGTGCGCCAAGGTGTGCCCCGTCAACTGCATCACCATCGAGTCGGTGAAGGCGACAGAGGACATTGGCATGACCTCAGACGGGACCAAGAAGCGCCTGTACGCGCCGGTGTTCGACATCGACCTGGCCAAGTGCTGCTACTGCGGCCTCTGCACCGCCGTCTGTCCCACCGATTGCCTGACGATGACGCCGGTATATGATTTCGCGGAAGTGGACATCAAGAACATGATATACCACTTCACCGACCTCTCGCCGGAGCAGGCCCAGGAGAAGCAGCGGCTGTTTGAGAAGCAGCAGGAAGAAATGGCAGCGGCAAAAGCAGCGGCGCTGGCGGCGCGGAAACAGCAGGGGTAATGAACACAGACCTCGCGGAGTCCGAAGGTCCCGCGAGTGTCTTGCCTGCTACGAGGCAAAAGCTTATAGCACCAGGCGCTCGCAGGAGCCCCCGAAATGCTTCGGGGCAGGTGCGCATGCTGCGAGGTATTTGGAGATTATAGAGCAATGTTAACTGATAAATGACGTAATGCTTTTCTACATTTTCGCTTTACTGGCTGTACTTTCAGGGGCATATATGGTGCTGACGCGCAACCTGCTGTACGCGGGCTTTTCGCTGCTGGTGACTTTGCTGAGCGTGGCGGGCATCTACGTGCTGCTCTTCGCTGATTTTGTAGCGGTGACGCAGCTGATGGTATATGTGGGCGGTGTGCTGGTGCTGATTCTGTTCGGCATCATGCTGAGCAGCCGGGTACACGACCAGTCGGTTCTGTCGGAGAGTGTGAACAAGGTGTGGGGCACGGTCATCACCTTCTTGATTCTAGTGGGCCTGTGCCACACCATCCTGAATGCCAACCTCAGTTCGCTGCCCTGGCTGCAAACGGGCAATACAGCGGTGCTGGGGCTGCGGGAAAGTACGGTGCAGGCCATCGGCGTTAAGCTGATGACGGACTTTGTGGTGCCGTTTGAGGTCGTCTCGCTGCTGCTGCTGATTGCCCTGATGGGTGCCGCCTATATAGCCACCGATAAAACGAGAACCTAGCAATGAAGGAAATTCCCTTAGAGCATATCCTGCTTTTGAGCGCTGTGCTGTTCAGCCTGGGCATCCTGGCCGTTATCACGAAGCGGCACGCGGTGGTGGTGCTGATGGGCATCGAGTTGATTTTCAACGCTGCCAACCTGAACCTGGTCGCCTTCAGCCGCTACGACGCCACGCTTTTGCAGGGCCAGTTGTTCTCGCTGTTCGTGATGGTGGTGGCCGCCGCCGAGGCTGCCGTGGCGCTGGCGATTGTGCTGCGCGTGTACCAGTATTTCAAGACGGCCAACCTGAATCAAATCGACCACCTCAATAAATAACAGGACACCTTGGAGCTTCCCTCACTCATCGCGCCGCTGGCGGCCTCCCCTCAGACTACACTCACCCTGCTTGTGCTGTTGCTGCCGCTGCTGGGCTTCGTGGGGCTGGCCCTGTTCGGGGAGCGCCTGCCGCGCCGGGGCGATTGGCTGGGGATAGGCATTGGCGTGCTGGCCCTGGCACTGTCCGTCTGGCTTTTTACCCAAACCTGGAACACCGCCACCTTCCACAGCCGCACTATATGGTTCAGCCTGCCGTCGCTTGGCGGCTCTGTCACGGATTTTACGGCGGGCGTGCTGCTCGACAACCTCGCAGTGCTGATGCTGGTGATTGTCACGTTTATATCCCTGCTGGTGCAGCTGTTCTCAGTGGGTTATATGCACGGTGACCAGGGCTACAGCCGCTATTTTGCCTACCTGGGCCTGTTTACCTTCAGCATGCTCGGCATTGTGCTGGTAGATAACCTGCTGCTGCTTTTCATGTTCTGGGAACTCGTCGGCTTCTCTTCTTATTTACTGATTGGCTTTTGGCTGGAGCGGCCTGCGGCCATTGCGGCCAGTAAAAAAGCGTTTCTGGTGAACCGGGTGGGAGACATTGGCTTGCTGCTGGGCCTCTTCGCTTTCTACACCTATTTCCGCACATTCGATTTGGAAGCCTTGCGGGCGCTGATAGGCACTGGCGAATGGACAGCGGAAGGCTTTAGGCTTACCTATATCGTGAACGGGCAGACATGGCTGGTGGAAATGCCCCCGCTGCTGCTGACGTTTGCCGGTTTGGGTTTGTTTATGGGATGCGTGGGCAAGTCGGCGCAGTTTCCGCTGCAGGTGTGGCTGCCGGATGCCATGCAGGGCCCGACGCCGGTTTCTGCCCTCATACACGCCGCTACCATGGTGGCGGCCGGTGTTTACCTGCTGGCCCGCTGTTACGCTTTTTTCACGGTGGATGCCCTGACGGTGATTGCCGTGGTAGGTGCCATTACGGCGCTGCTGGGCGCTATAGCCGCACTTACGCAGTACGATATCAAATCAGTGCTGGCCTTTTCCACTATTTCGCAGCTGGGCTATATGGTGATGGGCATGGGCACCGGTGCACATGATGCATCGCTCTTCCACCTCACCACGCACGCTTTTTTCAAGGCGGCGCTCTTCCTGAATGCGGGCATCATCATCCACGCCATGCACCGCGGGCTGCACCACACGCACCAGCCGCACGACGTGGACGCGCAGGATATCCGGAACATGGGCGGGCTGCGCAAAGCGATGCCGCTGACATTTTATACCTACCTGCTGGCCGCCGCCGCTTTGGTTGGTTTGCCGCTGTTCTCAGGTTTTCTGTCCAAAGACGCAATACTTTCCGGCAGCTGGGCCTGGGCGCAGACGATGAGCGCCGGAGGCAACATTCTCTTTTATATAGTGCCGCTTACCGGGTTTACGGTGGTGCTGCTGACGGCGTTCTATATGGGCAGGCACCTGTGGTTCATGTTTTTCGGCGAGTTTAGGCTTCCGTTTGATGTGCGGGAACTGCGGGTGTCGGCGGGGCAGGAGGTGGAGCGCGTGATGGCACTGCCGGTGGTATTGCTGGCCATTCTCTCACTCGGGATTTTCTTCTCGCTCAACCCTTTCAGTTTCAGCAGCAGTTGGGTCATGCAGGGCATCAGCCTGCAGCAATTGACAACCGAGGGCGCACTGCTGGCGGAAAGACTGCTGCAGGCGGTGGTGGCGCAGGACGAAGCAAACCAAACGGCTCATCTGGTGATTGGCGTGCTGTCGGCGGTGCTGGGCGCGGCAGGGGTAGGGCTGGCCATCTCGAAATACAGAAACAGTACCGCCGAGGCGCTGCGGCAGGAGCAGCCACAAACCGCGTTTGAAAAGCTCTCCTATCATCATTTTTATCTCGAAGGCATTTACCGGAAAGCCTTAGTGCAACCCACGCAACTGCTGGCGAAGGGCCTTTACCGCCTGGACAAGCGCGTGATAGACTATACCCTGAACTACGGCAGCAAATGGCTGGTGGTGATAGCGAAAATGATAGGAGGCTTCGACAGGCTGGTGGTGGATGGGGCTGTTTGGCTTGTGGCGGTACTGCCACGGCTGTTCGGGCGCGTGGGCCGGGGCTTGCAAAACGGCAAGGTGCAATCCTACTACGCGTACTCCCTCTTCGGATTTATTTTGATTTTACTGTACATCGTCGTGTTTTGATGGTTAAGTTTGCAGGCTGAAAGGGGGGTGTGGAGATTTGGAAATTTGAAAATGCGCTGATTTGAAAATTTAAGATTTAAACATAGGTTGATTAGCCGGGAGATGGCGCAAGTGCGAAGCGTTGCTTTCACCGTTGCAGGCCTCCAAGGTAATGCGCTCAATCAACCATTTAACAATTCAACCATTTAACAATCAGCAACCAATAATCAACCCTAAAAACAGTTGATGGATTTTATACTCAGTAGCCTCATTTTTACACCTTTGCTGGCGGCGCTTGCCGTGCTGCTGCTGCCCGCGCATCTGCAGAAGCCGATAAAGTCGGTGGCGCTGCTGGGCGCGGTGGTGCAGATGGGGCTGGCCGTGCTGCTGTATATGCGCTTCGATGGCGCCGCCCTTGCCAACGGGCAGCAAGGCTACCAGTTCCTGCAGAAAATCCCCTGGATAACCTTTTCGCTCGGCAGCATGGGCCGTTTTCAGATTGAGTATTTTGTGGGGGTAGACGGCATCAGCATCAGCCTGGTGCTGCTCACCGGCATTGTAGGCGTTATCGGCGTCATCTCCTCCTGGACTATCACCAAAAACATAAAGGGCTATTTCCTGCTCTACCTGCTGCTGCTCACCAGCGTGATGGGCTGTTTCCTGGCCCTGGATTTCTTCCTGTTCTACCTCTTCTTTGAGTTCATGCTGCTGCCGATGTATTTCCTCATCGGCATATGGGGAGGCCCCAAGCGCGAGTACGCCGCCATCAAGTTCTTTATATATACCCTTGTCGGCTCGCTCTTCATCCTGATCGTGATGATCGGCCTGTACACTTCTGTAGTGGACCCGGTTGCCACGGCCCTGCAATTAGGCATGGCAGGAGAGGCCAGTATAACAAAGGATATGGTCCGTCAGGTGCAGCAGATGCTGCAGGAGAATACCATCCTCAGCCAGGACATGGTACATACATTCAGCATTCCGGCTATGATGGAGGCGGCCAACTTCGCGCCAGACAGCCTCCTGCATGTGCTGTCGGGGGTGCGGCTGTGGGACCTGCCGATACGTTTTGTGGCGTTCCTGCTGCTGTTTGCAGGCTTCGCTATCAAAGTGCCGGTCGTTCCGGTACACACGTGGCTGCCCGATGCCCACGTGGAGGCGCCCACACCTATTTCGGTGGTGCTGGCCGCCATCCTGCTGAAAGTGGGCGGCTACGGCCTCATCCGGATTGCCTATCCTGTTTTCCCCGATGCCGCCGCTTACTTTTCGGTGCTGGTGGGCGGGCTGGGCGTGCTGTCGATTATATATGGCGCGCTGAACGCGCTGGCCATGAATGACCTGAAAAAGCTGATTGCCTACTCCTCGGTGTCGCATATGGGCTTTGTGCTGCTGGGCCTGGCCTCGCTCACCACAGAGGGCGTGAACGGCGCGGTCTATATGATGTTCAGCCACGGCATTATCTCGGCGATGCTCTTCCTGGTGGTGGGGGTTATATATGACCGCACGCACAACCGCATTATTCAGAACTTCCGGGGACTGGCGAATGCGATGCCCCTCTATACCACCTTTGTGGTGATTGCCTTCTTTGCCTCGCTGGGCTTGCCGGGCTTCTCCGGCTTCATTGCGGAACTGCTGGTGCTGGTGGGCGGTTTCAGTGCGCCGGAGGCGACGGGCATGCTGCCACGCTGGCTCACGGTGGTGGCGGTGTTAGGGCTGCTTTTGTCGGCGGCGTATTACCTGTGGGCGCTGCAGCGCATGTTCTTCGGCAAGTACTGGCTTTTCCCGGGGCTGCGCGAGAAAGCCGCTATCACCGACCTCGACACACGGGAGTACCTGATGCTGGTGCCGCTGGCGCTGCTGGCGCTGCTCTTCGGCATTTTCCCGCACCTGCTCCTGGACAAAACCGGCGTTGCTGTGAACGGCTTTACAGAAATGATGCTGCTGAACGGGCAGGAGCAGCTCGACATGGTTCTATCCTCCATCTTACGCTAAGTGAACGGGCAGGCGGCATATCTATCCAATACGATTGATGCCATTGTGGCGGGAGCGGGGTCGCTGTTGCCCGAACTCCTGCTGGCCGGGTTTTTCCTGCTGCTCGTCACCCTGGACCTGTTCAAGTCTCCGATCATCAAGCGCCTGCTGCCCTGGCTGGCCCTGTCCGGCTTTTTCGCTGCGCTGGTGGTGCAGGTTTTGGGGGGGTATGCCGATGAGAGCCAATCGTTTTTGAGCCTGCTGCTCTCTGACGGGCTGGCGCGCTACGTGGGCATCCTGTTCAGTGCGGCGGGGATATTCACCGTGCTGCTCTCGCTGCAGAACAGGCAACTGGAGCGGCTTATATATGGCAAAGGCGAGTATTACGCCCTGCTGCTGATGCTGGTGCTCGGCCTGAACCTGATGGCAAAATCGGTGAACCTGCTGATGGTGTTCCTGGCCATCGAACTTGTTTCCATCGCCTCCTATATCCTCACCCTCACCTTAAAAGAAGAAAAACGGGCCGTGGAATCAGGTTTGAAATACATCCTGTACGGGACGCTGTCGGCGGGCGTGATGCTCTACGGCATGTCGTTTTTCTACGGGCTCACCGGCACCCTCCACTACACTTCCGACACCTTCGGGCTGTCGCTGTTGCAGGCCGATTCGCAGTTGGTGACGGTGGCGGCGGTGCTGGTTTTCGCTGGCTTCTTCTTTAAAATCTCGGCTGTTCCGTTTCATTTCTGGGCGCCTGACGTGTACCAGGGAGCCCCCATGCCCGTCGTTGCGCTGTTCTCCACCGGACCCAAGATGGCGGGCATCATTGTCATTCTCCGCTTTGTGGCTGCCTTTGCCGACCCGCTGGCTTTCAGCGATGTGCAGCTGTTCCTAGGCATTGCGGCCATCGCCACGCTTGTAATCGGAAACGTTACGGCGCTCTGGCAGCGTACGCCGCGCAGGCTGCTGGCCTACTCCTCTGTGTCGCACGCCGGGTTCCTGCTCACGGGCATGCTGGCCTTCGGCACCGATTACCAGACAAGCATATTGTTTTACCTCACGGTGCTGCTGTTCATGAACTTCGGAATATTCCTGTTTCTGCAGCTGGCCGAGGACGGATTCGGGGTGGAGCAGTTGGAGGACTTCGCGGGCCTGGGCCGCACTTACCCCTATATAGGTGTGATGGCGCTGCTGTACCTGCTTTCGCTCACGGGCCTGCCGCCGTTTGCCGGTTTCACCGGGAAGCTGCTTATCTTCAGCAATATATGGGAAGCCTATGCCCTGAGCCAGAACGCATTGTTGCTCACCCTGCTGATGGTCGGGATATTGCTGACGGGCGTGGCCTTGTTTTATTATATCAAGATACCTTACTACCTTTTCTTTAAAAGGAATTATACAGAAAGAAATTTAGTTATTTCACTGTCGGATAAGCTGCTGCTGGCGCTGTTTGCCCTGCCACTGCTGGTCCTGTTTTTTAAACCAGACCTGCTGCTGACCTGGATGGAACAACTGCTGGCACAGACACCATAATTTAATAGCACTCATGAGCGACGCTATAAAGCACGAATGCGGTATTGCCTTAATCAGGCTCAGAAAACCAATCAGCTTTTACGTGGAGAAGTACGGCACTCCTATGTATGGCATCAACAAACTGTACCTGCTGATGCAGAAGCAGCACAACCGGGGTCAGGACGGGGCAGGGGTGGCCAGCATCAAGATCAACGCCTTGCCCGGCATCGAGTACATCAGCCGCTTCCGCTCCGTGAAAACCCGCGCCATCGACAGCATCTTCGGGAAGATCGCCAAGGAGTACAGGCACCTGAAAGAGGAGCACCCAGGCAGGGCCGACGACACGGAGTGGATATGGGAAAACACACCTTTCCTGGGAGATGTGTACCTGGGCCACCTGCGCTACGGCACGCACGGCATCAACAGCGTAGACAACTGCCACCCGATGGTGCGCGAGAACAACTGGCGCAGCCGTAGCCTGGCCGTGGCCGGTAACTTCAACATGACCAATGTGGACGAGCAGTTTCAGAAACTGCTGGAGTTGGGGCAGCATCCGAAGCAAAAATCCGACACCATCACGGTGCTGGAGAAAATCGGCCACTTCTTAGACGAGGAGAACCAGGCGAAGTTCAACCACTACAAAAAAGGCGACCACACCAACCAGGAAATCACGCAGCTGATTGAGGAGAACCTTGACCTGCAGAAAGTGCTGCGCCGCGCCTGCCGCGACTTCGACGGGGGTTACGCCATGGCCGGGCTGACAGGTTACGGCGGCTCCTTTGTGGTGCGCGACCCGAACGGCATCCGCCCGGCCTACTACTATATGGACGACGAAGTGGTGGTGGTGGCCTCCGAAAAACCGGCTATCAAAACGGCATTCGATATAGATTACAGCGAGATAAAAGAAATCAATCCGGGCTACGCGCTGATTGTGGATAAGGCGGGCAACGTGAGCCACGAGGAAGTGGTGCCGCCACGCGAGAAACTCTCCTGCAGCTTCGAGCGCATCTACTTCTCGCGGGGCAACGACCCGGAGATATATACCGAGCGCAAGAACATGGGCAAGCTGCTGTGCCCACAGATTCTGGAGGCCATCAACTACGACCTCAAAAACACGGTGTTCTCCTATATACCCAACACGGCCGAGTCGTCGTGGCTGGGGATGATGAAGGGCATTGAGAACTACCTGCGCGAGTACCGCAAAAATGAAATCCTGAACAAGGACCTGACGGAGGAGCAACTGGACGAGATTCTGCAGTTTAAGCCACGCGCCGAAAAACTGGTCATCAAAGACGTGAAGCTGCGCACCTTCATCACCGACAACGACAGCCGCGACGACCTGGTGACCCACGTATACGACACCACGTACGAGGTGGTGAAGAAAGGTATAGACACCCTCGTGGTGCTGGACGACTCCATTGTGCGGGGCACCACGCTGGAGAAAAGCATCATCAAGATGCTGGACAAGCTGGAGCCGAAGAAAATCATCATCGTGTCCTGTGCCCCGCAGATCCGCTACCCTGATTGCTATGGCATCGACATGTCGCGCATGAAGGAGTTCGTGGCTTTCAGGGCGCTGCTGGCCCTGCTCAGGGAGAGAGGGCTTTACTTTAAGGCGGAGGAGGTATATGATAAATGTGCGGCCCTGGAAGGCACGCCTGCTTTCAAGGCGGCTAATTATGTGCAGGAGTTATATGACCTGTTTACGGCGGATGAAATATCTGTGAAAGTCTCTGAGATTGTGAAAGCGCCCGATGTGCATGCCGAGGTGCAGGTGATTTACCAGCGCATCGAAGATTTACATCTGGCCTGCCCCAACCACAAAGGCGACTGGTACTTCACCGGAAACTACCCGACCCCAGGGGGCACCGGTGTGGTGAACAGAGCCTTCATGAATTTCATGGAAAATAAAATGGCAAGGGCCTACTAAACGGCGACGTAAAATACCGTCTTTCTGTAGTTAAAGAGCCTGTTCCGACATTGTCGGGGCAGGCTCTTTTTTATATATAAATGTGCTATATAACACAGGATGAAAATAAAATGAACTGATTGAACTATATATAGGAGCGGGAGGTTTTGGCTTAGTAAAACAAAATAAATTCTTATTATATACTAAAAAAACACCTCATCAAACCCACCTATGAACAAACTTTTAACACGCATTGCGCATGCCTGTGTGGCTGCTTGGTGCCTGAATGTAGTGCTATTTTCAGCGCCAGCAGCAGCTCAGGTCAGTATGGGTCGCGACACCACCACCTACACGCAGAATTTCGACACCTTGCCCGCAGCGAAAGACGGTGTCTGGGAGAGCGGTGCCAGCTATATGGAGGGTTGGTATGTGCAACGGACGAAAGCAGGGAACGCGCTTGTGGTAAGCCCCGGCAACCTCATATCGGGCAACCTGTACAGCTTTGGCGCCACTGGGTCTGCAGAGCGCGCCCTGGGTGCCCAGAGTTCACTGCTGATGGGGGAGTTTGCCTGGGGCCTGCTCCTGCAGAACAACACGGGGAGTACAATCAACTTTATTGATATCAGTTTTTACGGAGAGCAGTGGCGCATCTCTAACAAGACCGCCGGGGAACACAAAACAACTTTCCACTATGCTGTCAGCAGCGATAAGACAAGCTTTCAGCTGTCGCCCAAGGCCGATGCCGCCTGGACACCCTTCCCCGACCTGGACTTCAGAGGCCCCCACTTCCATACCGAAGGGAAGGCGCTGAACGGGAACGCAGCCGCCAACCGCAGATACCTGTCGGCTGTGCTGGCAGTGAACATACCCAGCGGGCACTACCTGATGCTGCGCTGGAAAGATGCAGATGAACTGGAGGCGGACCACGGCCTGGCCATTGATGATTTCAGCCTGACCTGGACGATGGAAGACGCCGATGGGCCTGCTGTGGTGTTGCCCGTCGAGTTGGCGCATTTCACCGCATTCAGCAAAGGGGCCGCGGTGGAGCTGCAGTGGCGCACCGCCTCCGAAGACCGGAACGATTATTTCATGTTAGAGCGCAGCGCCGATGGCCAGGCTTTCGGGGAGATTGGCAAAGCTGACGGAAAGGGCACCACGGCGATTGAAACCGTTTACACTTACACAGACGAGCATCCGCTTGCCGGCACCTCCTACTACCGCCTGAAACAGGTGGACGAGGACGGCAGCCACACTTACTCTTCAGTAGTGGCTGTAGCCAGGGGCGGGGTTGCTTCAGCCTCCAGGGTATATCCCACCGTCGCCACAGATTACCTGCAGCTTGATCTGGCGCCGGAAAGCAATTTCAAAGCCGCGCTTGTGCTGGACATGACGGGAAGGCAGTTGACTCATAAACCTCTTGATAATGGACTAAGGCAGCTTAGTCTGGATGTCCGCGGGCTGAATATGGGAACATATATATTGGTGCTGCTGGATGAAGAGGGCCAGCGGCAGGCAACGCGCTTCCTGAAAAGGTAAAGGATGCTGCCTCCCTATATATAAAAGAAGGCCCGGCTATATGTAGCCGGGCCTTCTTTTATATATAGGGAGTAAGTCGTTTATACCGAGAAGCTGTCGCCGCAGCCGCAGGTGCGGGTAGCGTTCGGGTTGTTGAAGTAGAAGCCCTTGCCGTTCAGGCCGTCGGAGAAGTCGAGCTCTGTGCCTGCCAGGTAGAGGAAGCTTTTCATATCCACGACCACCTTCACGCCTTTGTCCTCAAACTCCTGGTCCATCGGCTTCACCTCGTCGTCGAAGTCGAGGTTGTAGGAGAGCCCGGAGCAGCCACCACCCGCCACAGAAGCGCGCAAGCGGTACGTGTCGTCCAGCTGCGCGTCATGCTTCAGCTTGATGACTTTCTCTTTCGCTTTGTCTGAAACTGTGATCATATCCTGTATATATTTTAGGAGACAGGATTCAGCACCACGCTGAAAACGGTGATGGTGTTCATGTCTCGGCCATAGTATAATTTATCGAGCGCCTCATATATGTTACGCGCCCTGAAGTAAGAAGTGTTCAGCTCCTTATTGCCGCGCGACATCCACTGCACCGTGTAGGAACTCTCCTGGTCGCGGTAGCTTTGCACGTAGGCCAGCATCTTGCGCAGGACATCCACCCGGTTATAGCCAGTCTCTGAATGATACAGGAACGACTGGTGGTGGCGCGGGTTCACGGTAATCAGGTCGAGGCGCTCTTTGTTGTCGATGTGCCTGAATTCAAAAAGCAGACTGTTGCTGCTTATGCCTAAGTGGTTCTCAATCTGCTTCTGAATGCGGGCGCTCTCCAGGTGTACGTCTGTATTCGGAGACTCCATTGAGCCCGTGGCTTAGTGGTGCGACTTGGCCAGTTCTAAGGCGGGCATGCCGTTCTTCACCCGGTAGTCGTTGATAGCAGATTTGATAGCGTCCTCAGCCAGTACAGAGCAGTGGATCTTTACCGGCGGCAGGGCCAGTTCTTCCACAATGGCCATGTTGTCGATTGTCAGGGCCTCATCTACCGACTTGCCTTTGAGCCACTCCGTGGCCAGCGAAGAAGAAGCGATAGCCGAGCCGCATCCAAATGTCTTGAACTTGGCGTCGGTGATGATCTGGTTCTCGTCCACTTCGATCTGGAGGCGCATCACGTCGCCGCACTCCGGGGCTCCTACCAGGCCGGTACCCACACTTGTCTTGGATTTATCAAGCGTACCCACGTTGCGCGGGTTGCTGTAATGATCGATTACTTTATCTGAATAAGCCATAGCTTTTATTTAATTAGAAATTAAAAATTACAAATTAGAAATTAAACTTAGAAGTTATGAATCAGAAGGTTGTTTAGGACACATTTCTAATTCATAATTTCTAATTTAAGTATCAGTGTTCTGCCCACTCAATAGAGTCGAGGTCGATACCCTCCTTAAACATCTCCCAAAGCGGGGATAGTTCACGGAGCTTGGCAACTGCCTCTTTTACATGGTTGATGGCGAAGTCAATCTCCTCGTCTGTCGTGAAGCGACTCAGGCCGAAACGCAGAGAGGAGTGCGCCAGGTCATCGCTCAGGCCCAGTGCCTTCAGTACATAAGACGGCTCCAGAGAAGCTGACGTACAGGCGGAACCGGAAGAAACTGCCAGGTCCTTCACACCCATCATCAGTCCTTCCCCTTCCACATATTTGAAGGAGATGTTGGAGACGTGCGGCAAACGGTGCTCGCGCGAACCGTTCACATATGATTCCTCAATCGTGGTCAGCTCGCGCTCCAGCCGGTCACGCATGGCGGAGATACGGGCCGTGTCGGAGGCCATGTCCTGCTTTGCCAGTTCGGCAGCCTTGCCGAGGCCCACAATGCCCGGCACGTTCAGGGTACCGGAACGCATGCCGCGCTCGTGGCCACCGCCATCCATCTGGGCTGTTACCTTCACACGCGGGTTTCGGCGGCGCACATACAAAGCACCAACGCCTTTCGGGCCGTACATTTTATGGGCCGAGAAAGCCATCAGGTCGATGCCGTCCGCCTCCACGTCCACCGGAATTTTGCCTACCGCCTGCGTCGCATCCGTAAAGAACAGGATGCCGTGCTTTTTGGCAATGGCAGAAATCTCGCGCACGGGCTGAATCACGCCGACTTCGTTGTTGGCGTACATGATGGAGATTAGGATCGTTTTATCGGTAATCGCGTTCTCCAACTCGTTCAGGTCAATCAGGCCTTCCCTGTTTACCGGCAGGTACGTTACCTTGCCGCCGATTTTCTCGATGTGCTTGCAGGTGTCCAGCACGGCCTTGTGCTCGGTGGTAGCCGTAATGATATGGTTGCCCTTGGAGGCGTACATTTCATACACCCCTTTGATGGCCAGGTTGTCTGACTCAGTGGCACCCGAGGTGAAGATGATTTCTTTTGGAGAACAGTTGATAAGCGCAGCGATCTGGTCGCGGGCATAATCAACAGCCTCTTCCGCCTGCCAGCCGAACGCGTGGTTGCGGGAAGCCGCGTTGCCAAACATTTTGGTCATGTAAGGCAGCATGGCATCCAGCACACGCGGGTCTAGCGGCGTAGTGGCATTGTTATCCAGGTATATGGGAAGTGTTAGCATAGCACTATTTTTCTATTTATAGTCTGTTTTATCAACAGTTGAAAGAATTTATTAGTTTTGGATTCCGCGCAAAATTACTAAAAAAAGCTTACTTAGACTAATTACAAATATAAAATGCGTAACGTAGAACATATAGGGATAGCAGTGAAAGACTTTAGCCAGGCGAACGCCCTATACTTCCAGCTTCTGGGAGTAGAACCGTATAAGACGGAGTTTGTTCCTTCCGAGAATGTGAACACCTCTTTCTTCAGGGTTGGCGGCACCAAAATAGAACTGCTGGAAGGGACGACCGAGGATAGCGCCATCAACAGGTATATCCAGAAGCGCGGCGAGGGAATCCACCATATCGCTTTTGAAGTAGAGGATATATATAAGGAAATGGCGCGGCTGAAGCAGGAAGGTTTCACGCTGCTAAGCGACACACCCAAGAAGGGCGCCGACAACAAACTGGTGTGTTTCGTGCATCCCAGGAGCGCCAACGGCGTGCTGATAGAACTGACGCAGGAGATTTATTGACAGGTAGATTGGTGGTTGCTGATTGTCGATTGCTAAATGGCCCAATGGTTAAATTGTTAAAGGGGGAAATATTGGTATCTGACAAATCACATATACAGCTGTCTAACAATCAACAACTAACAACCAACAACTAACAACCAACAACAAAAAGAATGAACCCATTGATAAGCGCCGTGCAGGCGGCGGAGGAGGAACTGCTGCTGGGCAATGTAATACTTTACCCCACCGACACGGTCTGGGGAATCGGCTGCGACGCAGAGAACGTGGCTGCCGTGCAGAAGATCGTGAAGCTGAAAGAGCGCGAAGCTTCCAAGGCCATGATACTGCTGGTGGCCGACCAGCAGATGCTGCTCCACTATGTGCAGGCAGAGCCCGCCGACTTCGAACAGCTTGTCGAAATGCAGGAGCGGCCCACCACATACGTTTTCCCTAACCCAAAGAACTTGCCGAAGGAAGTGCTGGCGGAAGACGGCACAGTGGCGATCCGGGTAACAGCCGATCCGTTCTGCCACCGGTTGATCCGGCAATTAGGCCGCCCGATTGTCTCCACGTCGGCCAACATCAGCGGAGCGCCCACACCCCGTTCATTTGCAGATGTGTCCGAAGAAATAAAAGCGCGCGTGGATTACGTGGTGCCCTGGCGGCGGGAGGAAACGATGGATGCAAAGCCGTCCCGGATCATCAAAATTAACCCGGACGGCAGTAGGGAAGTGCTGCGCGACTGAGCCATATATACCTCGGGCACTGCCTCCAGATGTGGTTTATACACAAGCCATTATATGTAAGCTGTGCGATATATGGCATTGGCCGCCCGGCCGTTAATGTTTTATACAGCAGTTCGCACCCGTCTTAAATTAGTGTGATATCCCCTATATAATTCAAAGCCATATAGGGGTTAAGGCGCAGGAGTGGAGGTATTATATCAGCGCATTAACCCGTGACCTTTTGGTTAAACCCGGATTGCAATATTCCTAATTCGAACCTGCAATTCGTAAATGAAAAGGTATTCCCTAATTTTGCACCTCAGGCCGCGCCACCGTTGCCTGAGGTTTTTGATTTTTAGAGATGGATAAAGTAGAACTACCGGAACACCCCATATTTCAGGTCATAGCCGGGGCCGCCGCTGAGTTAGACACCGATGCCTATGTTATCGGGGGCTTTGTGCGCGATCTTATATTGAAGCGGCCCTCCAAGGATATAGACATCGTGTGTGTGGGCGACGGCATTGCGATGGCAGCCATGGTGGCGCAAAAACTGCCGCACAGGCCCAAGGTGGCCGTGTTCAAAAATTTCGGGACCGCCATGCTGCGCGCCGATGAGTGGGAGGTGGAGTTTGTGGGGGCGCGCAAGGAGTCGTACCGGGAGCACTCGCGGAAGCCAGAGGTGGCGCAGGGCACACTGGACGACGACCTGAAACGCCGCGACTTCACCATCAATGCCCTGGGCATCAGCCTGAACAAGCAGAATTATGGGGAACTGATTGACGAATTCGGTGGGGTGAAGGATATGAAGCGCAAACTCATCCGGACACCGCTGGAGCCGGGCATCACCTTCTCCGACGACCCGCTGCGCATGATGCGCGCCATCCGCTTTGCCTCCCAGCTGGGCTTCGATATTGACCCGGACACGTTTGATGCCATCGCAGACAACAGGGAGCGCATCCGGATTGTGTCGCAGGAGCGCATCACGGACGAGCTGAACAAAATCATCCTCTCGCCCACGCCCTCATACGGCTTCAAACTGCTGTTCGTGTCGGGACTGCTGCAACTCATCTTCCCGAAGATGACGGAGCTGCAGGGGGTGGAAACCATCAACGGCAACTCGCACAAGGACAATTTCTACCACACCCTGCAGGTGCTCGACAATGTGGCGGAGGTGTCGGATGACCTGTGGCTGCGCTGGGCGGCCATCATGCACGACATTGCCAAACCTGACACTAAGCGCTACTCGCCCAAGGTGGGCTGGACTTTCCACGGGCATGAGGACCGGGGCGCCCGCATGGTGCCGAAGTTGTTCAAAGACCTGAAACTGCCCCTGAACGAGCACATGAAGTTTGTGCAGAAACTGGTAAGACTGCACCTGCGCCCGATTGCCCTGGTAAAGGAAACCGTGACCGACTCTGCCTTGCGCCGCCTGCTGTTTGAAGCCGGTGATGATGTGGAGGCGCTGATGGCGCTGTGCCGCGCCGACATCACCTCCAAGAATGACACGAAAGTGAAGCGCTACCTGCAGAATTTCGACAAGGTGGAGAAGCGCCTGGTGGAGGTGGAGGAGAGCGATAAACTGCGCAATTTTCAGCCGGTGATAACGGGCGAGGTGATTATGGAAACCTTCGGCCTGAAACCATCCAAAACAGTGGGAGAACTGAAAGAGGCGCTGACAGAGGCGATTCTGGAAGGGAAAGTAAGGAATGAGTTTGACGAAGCCTTCGCCTTCCTTTTAGCGAAAGGAGAGGAGAGGGGGCTTCGTCAAGAGCACTCAAACAACTAAACAAACGTCATTATTAAAATAAACGGATGCAGTATTCCTTTATTATATAACACGAGTTGCGGCATATAAAACCACCCAACCTTTATAATCAAAAATCCGCCTCTACCCCTACAGTAAGGGGTAAGGGCGGAGTATGCTTCGGCAGTGCGTATAGCTGGCAGCCGGGGTTATAGTTTTATGTTGTACTAATGGCGGATTTGAGGATAGCAGGCCGGTATATAGGGTTATATATAAACCAGCCTGCTGTTGTAACAGCGTAATACGACACCCATCTTTAGCGGCGCTTTACGCTGCTTGGCCCGCTGCTGTCGATGGTGGTGTCGGTAGGGTTGCCTTTGTAGGTGATGCGGCTGGCGCCGGATGCCTGGGCGCGCAGTGTGTTGGTGGCATATACCTCAGCCGCACTGGCGCCGGTCACGTCCGCGTCTACGGAGCTTGCCTCCAGGTTCTCGGCATCCACAACGCCTGCTCCCGTCACGTCCAGCTCAAAGTTCTCGGCGCGGCCTGTGAACTTGCTGATGCAGGCCCCGGCTATGTCCACTTTCAGGTCACGCACATCCAGCTCAGCGGTTGATTTAATGGCCCCCGCCAGGTTCAGCCGCAGCGCATCGGTGTTAATCCTTCCTATATCTGCCTTTATGGCCCCACCCAAGTCGATTTCGCGGTAGTTGGGAGACACAATCTGAATCAGCACCGGCTCCCTGTCATCAAAAAGCTCGATGTTCTTTTCGGTGAAGCCGATGCGCAGTTCCTGTCCAAGCTTCTCCACCTTCATGCGCCGCAGTTCCCTGTCCTCGGCCCGCACGCGCACGCTGTAGCTGTCGCCCTGTTTCAGCTGCACATGGTAGGGACCGCTAACCGTCACCTCATCAAAGTCGCTGAAGTCGAACGTCTGGACATTGTCGCTGTATGCGCTCTCGTCAAGCAGCACACTGCCCCTGATGTTGTCGATGTCACTGCCTGCATCATACCCTGCTGTTTCGGTCTCATCAGTGTCCAGCGTGTCGGCGGCGCAGGTCAGGCACTCCAGCTGGCTGCCGTTCGCCTGCCAGGTGTTGCGCACGATTTTGTCCACATCGTAGTTCTGGGCGAAGGCGGCGTCCGGCAGCAGGTACGTAAACTCACGGGTCAGGCGCAGCGGCTTGTTTTGTGGCAGCATCAGCGTGATGCTGAGGTCCTGGTCCCGGAACCGGGCGTTCTCCTTAAACTCGTAGCTGTTGTCGAAGCGGATAACAGAGTCCTGCTGCACCACGCGGTAGGTGATCATGCGGGCGTTGCGCTTTGCCTCCTCCTCCGTTCTTCCCTTTGCCTCAGCGCGCTGAACAACCTCTACGTCATTGCTGTTGTGGGCGCGCACGTCGAAGTAGATGTTATCATAGTCCAGGCTGGTGTTGTAAGCGTCCAGCGTCAGGGTGCCGTAGCCGGACACCGGGATAGTCTTAGAAGTAACTACCTCGCCGGTTCGGCGGAAATTCGCGCTGTAGACGCCGATGGTGGCCGCCATGGTGAAAAGGCTCACCAGCCACACCCCGAACATCGACCACCCCACAATCGGACGCAGGAAGATGCGCTTGGCCAGCAGGCTCACCGCCAGGATGATGAGGAACAGAAGGGGAATCAGACCTGCAAAAAAACCTGCAACCAGTCCGAGCCGGGGAAAGCCCCCGAGAAGCACGGAGGCCGGAAAATCATTAGGAAAGATATATTGGGGGTCGTCAACAAGGCCAAGGGAAACAAAAAACGTGGAGAAGAGGGCAATGGTGAGGCCGATGGACACCACCAGCAGGATGATGCCAGCCCCTACCCGTATGAGCGTGATCAGGAAAGCGAGGACAGGCCCCAGCACCCTGCCCAGCCAGTTAAAGATCTGGGACACCAACCGCACGGGCAGCAGGATAACTTTAGCCAAGGTGCTTTCCCGGCCGTTGCTGTCCTTCATGTTCAGGTTGTCTTTCAGCGTTTTCTCAATGCCGGCCAGCGTCACCGGGTCGCCCTGCATCTGCATGCGCTCGGTCAGGGTAACGGCTTCGGGCATGGCCACCCAAAGCACGATATAGGCAATCACGCCGAAGCCTCCCAGGAAGATGGAGAGCATGAACAGGATGCGGACAGCCGTGATGTCGATGCCGAAATACTTGGCGATGCCGCTCGCCACCCCGGCCAGTTTTTTGTCGTCGGGGTCGCGGAACAGCTTCCGGGCGGTGGTTTCCGGCAGTTGGGCGTTCTCCGGCATCGCTATCCACAGCACCGCATACAGCACCACGCCCATCGCAGCCGATATGCCCGCCGATAAAAGGCCCAGCAGCACAAACAGCACGAAGAACAGCCTGATCCACAGCGGGTCCACGTTCAGGTAGTTGGCGATACCCGCCGAAACCCCTGAGATGACCTTTCGGTTCACGTCGCGGAACAGCCTTCTGGGCCCGGTGGTGGTATAGGTGCTATACTCAGCTTCGGGCTCGGGCGCAGCCTGTCCCGGCTGTGGGTTAGGGCGCTCCTCTTCCTCCGGGTCCAGCACCTCAAAGTCCGTCACATTGCCCATCCGCGCCATCAGGTACTCCACATCCTCCAAAGAGATTACCTGCTTGCCGGGGGAGAGCCTTGCGGAGAAGATCTCGGCGATGCGTGCCTCGATGTCGGCCACGATTTCCTCATGTCCCTCATAGTTGGAGAAATAAGTTCTGATGGAGGCAAGGTATCTGCTGAGCTGCTCGTAGCCATCCTCTTCTATATGGAAGATGATGCTTTGCAAGTTGATGCTTATGTTCTTTTTCATAATTGCTGCGCTTTCTTGTTAAGGATAATGTATTCGGTGGAGGCAACTAAGTCAGACCAGGTCAGGCGAAGCTGCTCTAAGAATTCGCGTCCGGTTTCGGTAAGGGTGTAGTATTTGCGGGGCGGCCCGGAAGTGGACTCCACCCAGTTATAGTCGAGAAGCGACGCGTTTTTGAGGCGGGTGAGCAGGGGGTAGAGCGTACCCTCCACAACGATCATTCTGGCCGCTGTCAGCTCCTCCAGCATATCTGACGCATATACTTCACCACGAGAGATAATCTCAAGGATGCAGAACTCCAGAATTCCCTTCCGCATCTGCACTTGTGTGTTTTCTACTTTCATGATGATTCCGTTATAGTGTTGAGGCAAATATATGATAAGGTACTATGTAAAGCAAGGTACTGTTTAAAAATAATTACGCGCGTTCTCCCAAATAGTTGACATCCATTCGGTTTATATTAATTAATTAGTATTTTTGGATTGAAATTTATGTGCTCCGCCGACAACTAAAATAGGTCAGGCGGTGTTGCAGAGGGAATTAAAGACACCAGGTGCCGCGCTGAACGGTGTTGAAAAAGTGCATTAAAGTTTTGCTCGTGATATAACCTTTACCCTTACAGATGATCAGATTCACCTTTCGCTGCCTGCTGGCTGCGGTCCTGCTTTTCTCCTGGTCGTCAGCCATGGCACAGTTGTCCACCCCCAAATACAGCAACGAGTTCCTGAACATAGGCGTGGGCGGCCGGGCGCTGGGCATGGGCAACGTGCAGGCCGCCATCACGGACGACGCCACCTCCGGCTACTGGAACCCGGCGGGCCTGCTGCGCCTCCGGCACCGGTATAACGTCAGCCTGATGCACTCGGAGCTTTTCGCCGGCATTGCCAAAAACGACTTTGCCAGCTTTGCCATGCCCCTCGACACCAACAGTGCGCTCGCTGTCTCCGTCATCCGGTTGGGTGTGGACGACATCGCAGACACGCGCCGCCTGCAAAACGAGTACGGCTATATCCAGTACGACAGCATCCGCTTCTTCTCTGTGGCCGACTATGCCATGCTCCTGTCTTATGCCCGCCGCAGCAACCTCGTGCCGGGGCTGATGCTGGGCGCTACGGCAAAGGTTATATATAGAAACGTGGGGGAGTTTGCCAATGCCTATGGCTTCGGGGTGGATGTGGGGGGCCAGCTGCAGCGCGGCAACTGGCAATTCGGCCTGATGGCCAAGGATATCACCACCACCTTCACCGCCTGGACCCACAACGTGGAGGAACTGGAGGAGGCTTACCTGCAAACCGGGAACGACTTGCCGGTGAACACGGCGGAACTGACGCTGCCGCGGGTGGTGCTGGGCGTCGGGCGCTCCTTTCAGTTCAATGAGAAACTCGCAGCCCTCGTGGCCGCTGACCTGGACTTCACCTTCGACGGCAAGCGCAACGTGTGGCTCAAATCGGATGTGGTGTCAGTGGACCCGCACGTCGGGCTCGAGCTGGCCTATGCCAACGCCGTATTTGTGCGGGGCGGCATCAACAACTATCAGGAGACGGTAGACTTTGACGGCGGCACCACCAGGCGTCTGCAGCCCAACTTCGGGGTGGGCGTGAAGACCTCTGGCCTCAGCCTCGACCTTGCCCTTTCACGCGTCAACAACAGTGAGCGCAATGCCGTGGGGGGCGCCAACACCTCTTCCGTGATTGTATCCCTTGCCTACGCATTCGACAAATAGCCCAGAGCTTCTTCTAAGTACCTTTTGACATGCTATATATAATGAAGCGATTTTTACCGGCACTCTTGCTGTTTCTCTCAGGCTTTGTGGCAAACACCGCGCAGGCGCAGGAAGTCTACGGAAACGAGTGGATCGACTATTCCAAGACCTACTACAAGATCAACGTCATAAACACGGGCTTGCACCGCCTCAGCTACGGCTTCCTGGACAGCCTGGAGCTGGAAGGCGTGAATCCGCAGCACCTGCAGCTTTTCCGCAGGGGAAAAGAAGTTGCTATATATATAGCCGGTGAGGCCGATGGCAGGCTGGACACGCAGGATTACGTCGAGTTCTATGGCCAGCGCAACGACGGGGCCCTGGACAGTGAACTATACAAGAACCCGGCCCACCAGGTACACCAGTTCTACAGTTTATATACCGATACCGCCGCCTACTTCCTGACAGTGAACCCCAGCGGAGGCAAGCGCATGCGCGAATCAAATCCGTCCGTCGACGGCCGTACGCCTGAGCCATACCACCTGCAGAAGGCATTTCACATCAACACCGACCGCTTTAACTACGGGAAGGCGTATGATTTACAAAACGGCCTGACAAGGATGCCCTGGCTGGATGAGGGGGAGGGGTACTTTTCGCATAATTCTGTCAATCCCAAGACCTATGAAATTGCCAATATCAGGAATCTGTATACCAGCGGACCCAGGCCATATATAGAATACGCCACCGTTGGAGCAAATCATGAGCAACATAAGCTGAACGTAAAGGTGATTGGCCCGGCAGGCACCCGAAACCTTAATTACTTCGAGTACAAACCATATGGGTTTGCCAGGGACAAGCAGATCATCAATTTCAACGATATTACCGCTGCAGGGAAACTAGTGCTGCAGGTGGCGCCCGTTCCTAACCCGTCGAACAAAAACTCAATTAGCTTTTCTTACGGCATTCTCACCTATCCCCAACAACCTGTTTTCTCCGGTTCTTCCATGTTCCTGTATTCTGATTCGACCAGAAGCGCGAACCCCTTCTACGCACTCTCCAATACGCCCACCACTGCCGTTGCATATGATGTGACCGATCCATATAATACTGTCCGGATTCAAGGACAGCCTGTCGGCCCGTCCAGAGGGTTTGTTCTGGAGGGGATTGGCGGTAATACGCACAAGATCCTCGTTGCAGATGCGGCCAGACCTTTTAAACCGCGGAGAGCTAAGAACTATCTAGTAAGCTTCAGACAGATTAGCCCAGATGATCATAATTATATAATTCTGACCAACAAGCGCCTGATGAAGGTGGCAAGCGGAGGCAGCAGACCCGCTCCCGCTGAGTATGCCGCGTACAGGGCCTCGGAGGCCGGAGGTGGCTATGACACCCTGCTCCTGGATGTGGAAGAGGTGTTTAACCTGTTTCACTACGGTGATTATTCTTCCAATGCCATACGCCGCATGACCAGGTATATGGCCACCTCCGCAAGACCCGTGCAGTTGTTTATCATAGGAAAAGGAGTGAAATATGCAGACCAGGACTATTACTATACGCATTACCTCGGTAAGTTCAGTTACTACCAGGTGGGCGCGCGCCATCCCAGAGCGGCTGAGCTTGACTTGGTGCCCACAGGCATCGTGCCTTCCTCTGACCTGGTCTTCTCGGCTGATTTCAGGAACGGATCCTATGTTCCCGCTGTGCCTACGGGGCGGCTTGCTGTTACCACACCGGAGGCCATCATCGCTTACCTGAACAAAGTGAAAGAGTATGACACCGCGAAAGAGGGAGAACCCTGGCGGAAAAATATTCTGCAGTTGGGGGGAGGCAAAACGACCGCCGAAATTAACCAGATAGCGGGCTACCTGAGGGGATACGCGGCAATTGCCGAGGGACCGCTGCTGGGGGCAAACGTGAAGGAAAGGTACAGGCAGAACGTGAGCGAAGTAGTGGAGGCGGTGAATGTGTCTGAGGAGTTGAACAACGGCCTCTCGCTCCTGACCTTCTTTGGGCACAGTTCGCCGGGTACTACCGACTTAGATATAGGATATGTATCCAGCGCCGTCAATAACTACAACAACAAAGGGAAGTACCCGCTCATCCTGATGAACGGCTGCAACGTCGGAAACTCCTTTATTCCCAATTCGGTATCATTCGGGGAAGACTGGCTGCTCACACCCGATAAAGGGGCCGTCTCGCTCATTGCCCATGTGGATGCAGGATATCCCACGTACCTGAACCTGTACACCAACTATTTCTATAAAGTAGCCTTCCAAGATCCGGAATTCTGGGGCGCAAACCTGGGAGCGGTGCTGCAGGAGACCATAAGGCGCGTGACACAGGCCACGGCAAGCGATCTGGCGACTGCCATGGTGCTGGAGATAGCGCTGCAGGGAGATCCGGCCTTAAGGCCCTATAACCCCAGCAAGCCCGACTACGTGATAAAAGAGTCCGGCTTTGAGGTGACGGGTACCGGTGGCGGTGTAGTGACGGCCTCTGCCGACACATTTAACATATCTTTTGAAGTAGACAACCTGGGGAAAGCCATCCCTGAGCCCATCTACGTGACTGTGAGGCGGACACTGGCTGATAACAGCGTGCTGGAGCAGGACAGCCTCCTGATCGATCCGATTATCAAAGGGCGGACGGTAACGCTGCAACTCCCGAACGCAGGGGTGGAGGCACTGGGGATGAACTCCTTTGAGATTATGCTTGATGGCCCGGATGCGGTAGAGGAGTTGAGCGAGGAGAATAACACCGCCACGTTCCAGTACTTTTTCCCGATCAGCGGCGTCACAACCGTCTATCCCGCCAATTACAGCATTATCGGCTCCGACAATGTAAAGTTGGCGGTGCAGGCGACCGTGCTCAGCGAGAACCAGAATTTTTACTTTGAGTTGGATACAACCACGGCTTTCAACAGCCCGTTCCGGCGGTCGCAGAACGTTGCCAATGCGGAGGTGCCGGTATGGGAGGTCACCTTGCCCAATGCAGCTGAAGACAGCACCGTCTACTACTGGCGGGCACGGTTCACGAACTACGAGGCCGGGCAGGACACCGTCTGGGCGACAAGCTCATTCCGGCACATTGTCGGGGCAAAGGGGGGCTGGTCACAAAGCCACTACGGGCAGTTCCATGATGTGCATGCGGTAGGGTTCGATTCGCTGAAGGAAGACAGCAGGACCTGGCGGTTCACGCCCATCCGGAAATTCATCAACATCAAAACGGCGGGAGGGGACATACGGTACGTTTACTCCCCTTACGGGCTGTACGTGAACGGCAACTCCGAACTGAATGGCGCCTGTGGCAACCCTGCGGGCTCCTCTGTGGGGCGGTTTTATTTCATCGTTTTCAGTAACGTGAATTTAGAGCCCGTGACCTCCCTGCCTGGCCAGACGTTTTGCTCTACACGAATTGAAAACCCATACCTGTTCGATACGGGGGATTTGACGAAGGCAGCAAACGTAGCGAAGATGAAGGCATTTTTAGATGCGGTGCCGGAGGGCTATTACGTGGCAGGCATCAGCATCAACAAAATTCCCTTCAGTGATTACCCTGCGGAGTTCAAGGCGGCTTTCGGTAGCATTGGCTCCAGCCTGATCGATAAACTGACAACAGGCGCGCCGTTCGCCATCGTAGGGCAGAAAGGGGCCGCCGTGGGCACAGCCCAGGAAATGTCAGCAACAGCAGGTAGCGCAACGCCAGTCACTTCACAGGAAATTTCGCTGGACGCTACGCTGCAGTCTGCGAGGGCAGCCGGAACCATCACCTCTGCCGCCATAGGGCCTGCACTGCAGTGGGGCACGCTCTACCACAACATAGAGAGTTACAAGGGCGGCGACGACAAGTATACCCTAAGTGTGGTAGGGGTGGATACGGCAGGGAAGGAGACGGTGCTGGTGGAGGACGTAGCACAGAAGACATTGGATCTGGCTACTATTGATGCAACGCTTTACCCGAACCTCAAGCTGTCTGCTTTGCTTTCGGACTCCACGGCCCGCACGGCACCACAACTGAAGGAGTGGTTTATATACTACGAAGGTGTGCCGGAAGGAGTGGTAAGGCCCGATTTGGTGGAGGTGAGCAGCGAACTGCTGACCAGCCAGGCCGGAGGCGGCAGCATCAAGGTGCCGATGGCCTTCCAGAACATCTCCCAGACCGCCTTCCGCGACTCGCTGACAGTGGAAATCACGCTTACCGGCGACGGCCTGCAGCCCGCCACCTCACGGTTTAAAATAAAGCCCGTGGAAGCGAACGAGACCGTGACGTTTAACCATACCTTGTCTACCCAGGCGCTGGATGGCAACTATAAACTGAGCATGTTCGTGAACCCGCGCCTGCAGCCGGAACTACACTACTTCAACAACATATATGAGGTGGCGTTTAGCGTGAAGTCGAAGTTGCACCCGATCATGGATGTGGCTTTCGACGGGGTGCATATTCTGGACGGGGACCTTGTTTCGCCCTCCCCGGTGATTAGTGTGACGGTGAAAGACGAGAACAGCCATCTATACCTGCAAGACCCCTCGGCCATGTCGCTCATCCTGATCACGCCGGAAGGGCAGGAGCAGGAGGTGTCGCTGCTGAACAACCCGCAGGAGATAAGCTATATGGCCGCCACCGAAGAGAATGACTTCAAACTGGAGTATAAGCCCGCCAAACTGATGGACGGCAAGTATATGTTGGAAGTGCGCGCCCGCGACGCCGCCGGTGTGGCCTCCGGTATATCGCCTTACCGGATTAGCTTTGAGGTGGTGAGCGAGGCCAGTGTCACCAACTTCTACCCCTTCCCGAACCCGTTCTCCACCAAAACCAATTTCATCTTCACGCTCACGGGCAGCACCATTCCGGAGCACATGAAAATCCAGATACTGACGGTGACGGGCAAGGTGGTGCGGGAAATCATGAAGGAGGAACTGGGGCCGCTGCGCATCGGCAACAACAAAACCGAGTATGCCTGGGACGGCACAGATGCCTACGGTGATAAACTGGCAAACGGCGTGTACCTCTACCGCGTGGTGATGAGCAGGATAGACGAGGAAATGAAGCACCGCAACACCTTCGGCGACGGCGCTTTCAAAAACGGATATGGCAAGCTATATATCCTGAGGTAAGATATTCATCCTATATAAAAAGGAGGGGCAGCCAAAGTAGCTGCCCCTCCTTTTTATATAGGGTATCGAATCTATATATGGCTTCTTTATATAGTAGAGCCAAATAAGTAATGCTGCTGTTTTCTATATAGTGTCACTAATATGGCAAGAAGGTGCGAGCAAAAGTTTGTCCTATGGGCATTTCATTAGTATGTGTGATAATGAAGTAGCGCTATTTTTTTTATTACTACCCTTTATATTTGATATATGGCTATTCTGCTCAGAAACTTTATTTCTGGACTGCTCTACTTCCGCCTGAGCGTCAGGAAGCTGTAGCGGTATTTATTCTTTTCATCCGGCGCGTGGTGCTCCCGCGCCACCGTCTCCCACTCTTCATCGTTCAGTTCAGGAAAATATACGTCTCCGTCGAACGTATGGTGGAGGCGGGTAAGGTAGATGGTGTCGGTGAGCGGCAGGGCCTGCCTATATATCTCCGCGCCGCCAATGATATAGACATTTTCGTCCAAAGCTTTTGCCTCCTCCAGCGCCTCCTGCAACGAATTCGCCACGATACAGCCATCCGCGACATAATCTTCCTGGGATGTCACGATAACAGAAGTTCGGCCGGGCAGCGGCTTCCCGATGGACTCATAGGTTTTGCGGCCCATCAGGATGGGGTGCCCCATCGTAATCTGCTTGAAATGGCGCAGGTCGGCGGGGAGGTGCCATATCAGGCCATTGTCTTTGCCAATCACATTGTTTTCGGCGGCGGCTACCACGATTGCTGTCATCTTAATGATTTAATTGTTAGATGATTAAATTGTTGTTAAGCATATATAGTGGTTACCGGTGCTTTTATCGAGTATGCTATATAAGTGAAAGCAAGGTTATATAATCAACCCTTTTGTCAGGCTTAGCCATTCAACCATCCAATAATTCAGCCATTAAAGCTATACCCTCGCAGCAGATCCTGCACCGGCATGCGCTTCTTGCCCTCCATCTGCAGGTCGAGGACAGCGATGGCACCTGTGGCTGTTTGCACGTGCAGGTACGTTTTGTTGTCGGTGTGGATCTGACCTGGCGCTGAGCTGTACGTGATATTCTCCAGCACCTCCGTCTTAAAAATCTTAAAGGTCTTGCCGTTGAGGCGTGTCCAGGCGGCGGGGTAGGGGCTGAGCCCCCGGATAAAGTTGCGCACCTGCGGGGCGGGCTGGTTCCAGTTAATCTCGCAGGTTTCCTTATATAGCTTCGGGGCGTGTTTTGTTTCTGCTGTGGTGATTTGTGGCTGTGACTTAACCTCGTCGCGCGCGATGGCCTGCACGGTGCGCAGCGCCAGCTTTGCACCCTCGTATTTCAGCTTCTCATATACAGCGCCAAAGTCGTCGTCCTCCAGAATCGGCACCCGCTCCTGGAAAATCAAATCGCCGGTGTCGATGGCGTGCTTCAGGAAAAAAGAAGTCACGCCGGTCTCTTTCTCCCCGTTGATGATGGCCCAGTTGATGGGGGCTGCCCCGCGGTACTGCGGCAGCAGCGACCCGTGGATGTTGAAGGAGCCGAGCTCCGGCATATCCCACACCACCTCCGGCAGCATCCGGAACGCCACGATGACCTGCAGGTTGGCCTGGAAGCTCCGCAGTTCTTCCAGAAAGGCCTCCGACTTCAGGTTGGTGGGCTGCAGCACCGGGATATTTTGCGCCACGGCATATTCCTTCACCGGCGACTGGTGCAGCTTCTGTCCGCGCCCGGCCGGTTTGTCCGGCGCCGTAATGACCGCCACCACATTATACCCATGCTCCACGAGCGTTTGCAGCGTGGGCACGGCAAAATCGGGCGTGCCCATAAACACAATGCGTAAGTCTCTTGCCATTTTAGTCGTTTTCGGGGTACAGCAGGTACTGCTGGCGCATGGTTTTGTAATCCGACAGAGCAGGCTCCCAACTGGCGCGTATCTCCGCCTCGGTTTTTCCGGCTTTTATCTGACCCCGCAGCTCGTCGTTTCCTGCCAGTTTCTCGAAGAAGTTATTGAAGAACTTGTCTTTCTGGGTCGAGTGCTGGTACATCTCCAGCAGGTAGGCCAGCGTGAAAGGCTGCGCCTTAGCCGGGTCCGTCAGGTCCATGCCGTAGCAGGTCTGCCCCTCGTGCGGCGGGGTTGAGGCACCGGCGGTACTTTTCGGGGTAAAAGAGAAGCGTTTGTCGGTATAATACGGGCTGCCAATCACCTGGAACGGCATGTCTGTGCCGCGGCCCACGCTTACGTTGGTGCCCTCGAACAGGCAGAGCGAGGGATACAGCGTGATGGCCTGCTGGTTGGGCAGGTTGGGCGAGGGCCGCACGGGCAGTATATAGGCGGTGTTGTGTGTGTAGTTTGCCACGGGCACCACCGTCAGGTCGGCTTGCCGCTGTCCTGCCAGCCATTCCTCGCCGTTTATCATCTCGGCCAGTTCGCCCACTGTCAGGCCGTGCACAATCGGGATGGGGTGCATGCCCACAAACGACTGCTGCTCCATCTCCAGCACCGGGCCGTCTACATAATGGCCGTTGGGGTTGGGGCGGTCCAGCACCAGCACCGGCTTGTTGTTCTCGGCGGCCGCCTCCATCACGTAGTGCATCGTGCTGATATAAGTATAAAAACGGGTGCCTACGTCCTGTATGTCGAACACGAGGATATCCAGATCTTTCACCTGCTCCGGGGAGGGCTTCTTGTTTTTGCCGTAGAGTGAAATGATGGGCAGGCCTGTGCGCGTGTCTTTGGCGTCTTTCACGTGTGCCCCGGCATCAGCCTCGCCCCGGAAGCCGTGCTCCGGCGCGAAGATCGTGACCACGTCCACGGCGCGGCTCAACAAGGTGTCTACTAAGTGCGTTTGGCCTACCAGAGAGGTCTGGTTCACGACCAGGCCCACGCGCTTGCCCTGCAACTGGGGCAGGTACAGTTCCAGTTGCTCCGCGCCGGTTTGCAAGGGCTTTGCCTGTGGTGTTGGTTCAGGGGCAACGGCCGTTGCCTGTGCCGCAGGCGGAGCGGATAACGGAGCGGTGGCAGGCGTTTGTTTGGGCGCGCAACTGCCCAGGGCCAGCAGGATGGAGGTGTAAAGTATAAGCATGGGCTGTGTCTTCATCATACGGAATAAGTCAAAATTCATACCTATCTTTAAGGCTTTTAAGAAACAAGGCGAGTGAACATCTCCAGATACATATCCGATAAGATTTCAGAAGTGCAGGCCGGCTCATTTACCTCGTCGGTCACAAAAATAGCAATAATCAGCATAGCGGCAGGCATTGCCATCATGATCGTTTCATTTGCTATCCTGGAGGGCTTCCGGGACGAGATCAGGCAGAAGATATTTTCCTTTGGGGCGCACCTGCAGGTAAGCAAGTACGATACCAACAACTCGCTGGAGGGCGCGCCCATCAGCATGAACATCGGCGTGGCGGATTCGGTGCCCGGCATCAAGCAGATTCAGGCCTTCGCCCGCAAAACAGCCATCATCAAGACGGAGGACGAGGTGCTGGGCGTGGTGTTGAAAGCGGTTGGTCCGGACTACGACATGAGCGCGATGCAGCAGAACCTGGAGGCGGGCGGGCTCATCAGCTATACCGACACTGCCTCCTCCAAAGAAGTGCTCATCAGCCGGGCGGTGGCCGATAAACTGAGCCTGGACGTGGGCGATGAGGCGGTTTTTTACTTTATACAGAACCCGCCGCGCGCGCGCAAACTAAAGGTGAAAGGCATATTTAACACCGGGCTGGAGGAATTTGACGAGGTATTCGTAATCGGGGATATAAAGCTGGTGCGCGAGCTGAACAACTGGCCCGACACGCTGGTGGGGGGCGTGGAGATTGTGCTGAAGGACTTCGACCAGATAGACCAGGCGGCAGACCAGGTGTTCGACCAGATGAACTATGATTTACAGTTGGAGAAGATAACCGACCGCCACGCGCAGCTGTTCGACTGGCTGAAGCTCCTGCGCAAGAACGTGATCATCTTTCTGGTGCTCATTATTTTCGTGGCTTCCTTCAACATGGTGTCCACGGTGTTTATCATGATCATCGAGCGGATCAACATGATTGGCGTGCTGAAGGCCGTGGGGGCCACCGATGCGCAGATCCGGCAGGTGTTTTACTTCCGCGGCCTGAAGCTCACCATCAGAGGCCTTATCTGGGGCAACGTCATCGGCCTCGGTTTCTGCGCTATCCAGTATTACTTCCGCATCATCCCCCTCGACCCTGAGAATTACTATATGGACCGGGTGCCCATCAGCTGGAACGCGGGCATCATCGTCGGGCTGAATGTGATTACGCTGCTGCTCACCATGCTGGCCATCCTCATCCCCACCGCCATGGTGTCGCGCGTGAAGCCCGTGAAAGCCATCAAGTTCGATTAAGTTGCTTGTCCGGTTGTTGGTTGCTGAATGTGATAAGAACCCTTGTGCCTATATATAAAACCGGCAGCCTCACAACAGGACGTGGCTTCCGGTTTTACATATAGGTATATAGGCTGATGAAGGTTTTCATGATTTTGTATCCGGCTGCAGGGTAACCACCTCCCGTTTCTGGATGGGGGCCGGGGCTTTCACGCCGTTCTCCTCGAAGGCGGTTTTTATGCGCTCGTTCATCTCCCAGTTCAGCGGCCAGAATTCTTCCTGTTTGGCCCAAAGGCGCATGCTGATGGTGATGGAGTACTCGGAAAAGGCGGTTACGGCAATCACCGGGGCCGGGTCGGCGAGGATGCGCGGATCGGAGTCTATAAAGGTCTGGAGCATTTTCTTCACCGCCGCCACATCGTTCTCCGGGCTGATGTTCAGGTTAAACTCCATGCGGCGTGTGGGTTCTACCGAGTAATTGATCACGACGCTGGACGCCAGCGGGCCGTTGGGCATATAAATCACCTGGTTGTTGCCTGTCTTGATGACTGTGTTGAAGATGTTGATGAGGTGCACCGTGCCCGACTGTCCCTGCGCCTCAATAAAATCGCCTACCCTGAAGGGCTTGATGGTCAGGATCAGCACCCCGCCCGCGAAGTTGGAGAGGCTGCCCTGCAGCGCCAGGCCGATGGCCAGACCGGCGGAACCCAGCACCGCGATAAAGGAAGTCATCTCCAGGCCCAGTTGTGCCACCACCAGCACCAGCAGCAGCACCCAGAGCGCGATGTTGATGATGCTGCCCAGAAACGGCCGCAGCGACTCGTCCACGCCCTTCCGCAGCATCATGGCCTGCAGCAGCCTGTTCAGGCGCTTTACCACCCATGCGCCGATTACCAGAATAACGATAGCCACCAGAAGCCGCAGGCCATATACCATGGCAAAATTCACGATGAGCTCACGGACAGAATCAATGTTAATCTCCATTTTCAATCAGAGGTAAAATGTATAAAAGGAAGCGCCGCCAGGGCCAGCGCAGTGGCCGAGGAAGGCATCTCAGGCAAAAATAAGATTTTTCTGCAACTACAGCGGCAGGTGGCGGCACTGCAGGATCAGGTTCGGGTTGGGGCAGCGCGCCTCATATATAGCTCTCTCTGCGGTGGTGGCCACACCCGGATAGTCTCCTTTCCGGCCCTCCATCGAAGCTATGAGCTGGAAATGCAGGTGCGGCGGCCAGCCGCCGTTCTCCGGATGCGGGCCCACTTCCGCGATGCGGCTGCCTTTGGCAAAAGCCTGCCCTTCCCGCAGCCCCTGCAGCGAGGCGCGGGTGAGGTGGCCATATAGGGTGTTGAAGGTCACCTCCTCCAGCCGGTGTTGCAGAATGATGGTGGGGCCGTAGTCGCCGAAGTGGGCGTTGTCGGCGAACGAGTGTACCACGGCGTCAAGGGGAGCGAACATCGCGGTGCCCGCCTCCAGCCACACGTCCACGCCCAGGTGCAGGTTGCGGCTACCGGAGGCGGCGGCAAAATGCTGGCTGCGCCCATATATAAACCGGTCTTCCAGATAGCCCCCAACGCCTATGGTGGCGCCTTTTTCCCGTAGCATCTGCTGCACGGCAGCCTCAAACGCAGCGGTTTCGCTTAGGTTTGTTTTCTGGAGCAGCGTGCTGGCCGCCGTAAAATCCAGCGCGCAGACGTTTTCGGCGTTCAGGTCGGCGGCCAGCACAGGGGCAAAGGCATGGCGGTGCCTGCCCAGCAAATCGCTTAGGTGGTGGGCTAGATGCATAAGCGCGGAGAGGCGCAGGCGGAGCCTCCTGTAAGTAAGGGCATAAATCAGCTGACAGCCTCTTCCTCTACCAGTTTAGCCAGTGTCCGGAGGCTCTTGGTCTTGCCGAAAAGCTCTTCTGATTTTCGGCTGTAGGCAGAAGCCGCCTCCTGCAGGGTCTCGAAGGTGCCCAGGTTAATGCGCTGCTTGTTGTAGTGGATGATGGCGCGGTACTTCTGCGCCTCTTTGTGCACGCCGCGCACGCCCAGCTTGTTCTCTGTTTTGGCCGTGTTGCGCACAATCTTGCAGAGCGGGGCCCACTCCAGGTTCTCTTGGCGGCAGTCCAGCTTGTTGCCGTTCTTGAAGTGTACGTACAGCTTCAGGTCGCTCTCCGGCTTTTTGAGCAGCTGCTCGCCAATCATCTTGTGCAGGTAAATCGTCTCGTTGCGGTATTTGCCGTTTTTGAGAGGCCAGTTTTTCTGGAAGAAAGCGTAGCCGTTGGAGTGGATGCGCAGGTGCCGCAGAAATTCTATCTGTTGCAGGTACACGTTGTTGTGGATGTACTCGTAGGTTCTGTCGTCTACGACTACGGTTTTTTCACAGTTTTTGAGGGTAAGTTTGTACAGCATGTTGTTTTCATTACGTATAAATTGTTGAAAAGCGTAAAGGCTGCCGACATGAGGCGACTCATCTGCACATGAAGCATGCTGTAAAGTTGCGTATTTTTTTATATTTCATACAACTAATATTTGTAAATATTATTATTTTTTATATATAATTTCCTGAATCTATATTTTGCTCAGAGGCTTCCCCAAAGCAGGCTTGATTATCGTAACTTTCGGGCCGGGAAATTGTTTCCAAAATAAACTTTCCGAACAAGACACCTTATATGCGTAACCCTTACCTCAACCTGAAGGTTGTAGCCATCACAAAAGAATCCCCCGATGCCATTTCTGTCCATTTCGAGCACCCTGACAGGAAACCTGTTCCCTATAAACCCGGCCAGTTCCTGACGCTCATCCTGCCCATTGGAGGAAGGGAAGAGCGCCGTTCCTACTCCCTGAGCAGCTGCCCGCAGGAGGGCACGCGCCTGGCCGTAACCGTGAAGCGCGTGGCGGGCGGGCTCGTCTCCAATTTCCTGATCGACAGCCTGCGGGTAGGGCAGGAGGTAAAGGTTATGGAGCCGCTTGGTAACTTCTGCCTGACCTGCACCCCCGCCAGCCAGCGCCAGGTAATCCTGTTCGGGGCCGGCAGCGGTATCACGCCGCTCATGTCCATCCTGAAGGCGGTGCTGGCGGAAGAGCCCGGCAGCACGGTGACACTGATATATGGCAACCGCGACGAGGACTCCGTTATTTTCAAGGATAAGCTGCAGCAGTTGGAGAAAGATAATCCGGGCCGCCTGCAGGTGGTGTATACCTACAGCCAGCCCCAATACGACTGTGAGCACCGCGGGCGTATGAACCAGAGCATGATTCTGAAAATACTGGAGCGCCTGCAGCTTGCCAGGCCCCAGAATGCCGTTTACTATATATGCGGGCCCGAGGGGATGATGGCAGAGGTGCGGCAGGCGCTGGAGGTGCTGCACGTGCCGGCAGACCGCATTTTCCGCGAAAGCTTTGTGAGCAACAAGTCGCAGGCGGCGGAGGAACAGCCACAGCATGGCGTCGTCTCTACGGAGGAGGATGGAGAGATTGTGACGCAGACAGTGACGATTATATATGAAGGCGCAGAGTATTCCGTGACAGTGGAGCCGGACCAGACCATCCTGGAGGCTGCCCTCGAGCAGGACATAGACTTGCCTTACTCCTGCCAGGCGGGCCTGTGTACGGCCTGCAGGGGCAGGTGCCTGAGCGGGAAGGTACACCTCGAAGAGCGCGAGGGGCTTTCGGACGCGGAGATGGAGGAGGGCTACGTGCTCAACTGCGTCGGGCACCCGCTCACGGATAATGTGGTCATTGAAATTGGCTAGCGGCTCAGGCGCGTATACAGGGGCGGTGCCAGACAATATTTCCTGCGCCTTGGAGGTTTTTATTTGCACTTTCAAAAGAAGTGCCTACATTGTGATTCTAAAATGCTTCTTGCCATAATGACAATACAAACAACCAATCTGATAATTCCTGAGCGAAAGCCGAGGCGGTACCTGGCTGACGACTTTCAGGTGGGGAACTGGGAAACCCTGCAGCCCTATTTTGATGGGCTCAAAACCCGTGACATACCAAACGTAGCCGAACTGGAAAAGTGGATGCAGGACCGCAGCGAGCTGGAAAGCGTTCTTTCTGAGGACCTCGGATGGCGCTACATCCGGATGACCTGCGACACGCAGAACGAGGAAACCACGAAGGCCTTCCAGTACTTCGTATCGGAGATTGAGCCGAAGATAGCGCCCTATGACCACGAATTGAACCTGAAGCTGATGCACTCGCCGTATGTGGCCGGGCTCGACAAGGAAAAATATAAAATATATATGCGCGGGGTGGAACGCGCTTTGGAAATTTTCCGGGAAGAGAACATACCGCTCCAAACTGAGATAAGTACGAAACAGCAGCAGTACGCCGCCATCACGGGGGGGATGACCGTGACCTTGGACGGGGAGGAAATGACCCTGCAGCGCGCCTCAGACCGGCTAAAACGAACGGACCGCGCCGTGCGCGAGGAGGCCTGGCGCACCATTCAGGAGCGCCGCTTCCAGGACCGCGAAAAGCTGGACAACCTGTTCGACGAGCTGTTGCAACTGCGCAACGGGGTGGCCCAAAACGCCGACTTCGCCAACTTCCGCGACTATATGTTTGCCGCGCTGGGCCGCTTCGACTACACGCCCCAGGACTGCTTCGATTTCCATCAGTCCATCCAGGAAACCATCGTGCCGCTGCTCAACAAAATTGACGAGGCACGCCAGGAGAAGCTCGGGCTCGATGAACTGCGCCCCTGGGACCTGGATGTGGACCCGAGCGGAAGGAAGCCGCTGGAGCCGTTTAAAACAGGGGAGGAGTTGCTGGAGAAAACAGTGCAGGTATTTTATTCGCTAGACACTTTCCTGGGCGACTGCCTGGCCACGATGCGCGAGATGGGCCACCTGGACCTCGAATCGCGGAAAGGGAAGGCGCCCGGCGGCTATAACTATCCGCTGGATGAAATAGGGGTGCCGTTTATCTTCATGAACGCCACCTCCAGCCTGCGCGACGTGATCACGATGCTGCACGAGGGCGGGCACGCCGTGCATTCGTTCCTGACGCGGGAGATGAGCCTCAATGCCTTCAAGCATCCGCCCTCAGAGGTGGCGGAGCTGGCCTCTATGTCGATGGAGCTGATATCGATGGACTACTGGGACACGTTTTTTGAGGATGAGGACGAACTGCGCCGCGCCAAGCGCACGCATCTGGAGAGTGTGCTGGAGACCTTCCCGTGGGTGGCGACGGTAGACAAATTCCAGCACTGGATATATAAGCATCCGGCGCAAACACAGGAGGAACGCCACCAGGAATGGGTGCGGATTTTTGACACGTTCAACCACAAGCTCGTCAACTGGTCGGGGCTGGAGCAGTACAAGCCCTACATCTGGCAGAAGCAGCTGCATATATATGAGGTACCGTTCTACTATATAGAATATGCCATGGCGCAGCTCGGTGCCATTGCCGTCTGGAAGAACTACAAAGAAAACCCGGCCGAAGGCCTGGCTGCCTACAAGCGCGCGCTGAGCCTCGGGTATACGGTGTCTATCGGGGAGGTGTACCAGGCAGCTGGCATCAAGTTCGATTTCAGCACAGCCTATATCAGGAGCCTGGCAGATTTTGTGCAGGCGGAGATGGAGAAGATATAAACTTCTTCTGGCCTATATATAAAGCGGGGGCCCGCTTTATATATAGGCTTATATATGGAAGCCTACTACAGCGGCTTGAACTGCTCGAACATCTGGCGGCAGTTGTGGCAGTAGTGCATAGACCGGCAGAGCGTGGGGCCGAAGGGCGTGCGCAGGCTTGTGTTGTTGCTGTTGCAGTAGGGGCAGGTGGAGTACTCCAGCATGTCGAGGTCCGGCACCAGTTCATAAGCCGGCGGCGGCGCCAGCCCGAATTCCTTCAGTGCCTTACGTCCTTTCTCTGATATTCTGTTGCTGTTCCAGGGGGCATCAAACGACATGGTGACGGTGTGGCGGGTGATGCCGTGCTTCTCCAGGGTGCGCTCCACATCCTTTTTCATATAGTCCATGGCGGGGCAGCCGGCAAAAGTGGGGGTCATGTTCACCGTCACGTGGCCTTCCTCCACCTCCACGGATGTGATCACCCCCAGATCCACGAGTGAGAGCACCGGGATCTCAGGGTCTTTGACCTCCTCCAGCAGCGCCAGGATATGTTCTTTGGTCAGCATTTCCCTACGTTATGCGTTGATTGTTGCTCGTTGTTCGGGATGATGGAGTTGCAGCTCCTATATATAGATCGAATATCGAAACACGATCAACAAGATTTACCATTCCGCCGTTGGGTCGATATTAAACACTTCGGCCATTTCATCGAGCAGGGGCTGCAGGTGCTCGGTGTGTTGGCCGTAGCGTCCCCCGAGCTTTGGGGTGATGCTGCCCAGTTCAGGCAGCTTTAGTTCTGTTTTCTCCAGCACCGCCTGAACGCGCTGCAGCCATTCCTTTTTCACGGCTTCCTCGCCGTTATAGATACCCGCCTCCACCAGTTCCTGCTCATATATAGAGACTTCAAACAAACCCAGGGCGAAGGGCAATGCCTCAGCCAGAGCTGATTGCAGCCGGAGGATAGCTTCCTCCGTAGAAGCGCCTAAATGCTTTATCCAGGTGTTGGCGTGGAGCACGTGGTACCTAACCTCACCCTTCAGCTTGGTCGCAACCTTGGCAATGGGTTCATGGCTGGATTTGCTCAGCATCTCAAAGCGGATCATCTCCGCATTGTCGTACAGGAAATGCCGGATCAGGCTGAAGTCGTACTCCCCGTTTGGCAGCTCCACCAACTGGCTGTTATGGAACTGGCTGGCGTTGCGGGTAAAGGCAACGGTGTCCGGGGCAGCCTCGCCCATCTCGTGCAGCAGCGTGTAGAAAGCCAGGCTGTGCCCGATTTTGTCCTGCGCCATCGAGGAGAAGGCGATGTCCTCTTCCAGGATGGGGCCGAAGCCAGTCCATTCGGAGTTCCGGTGGCCGAGTATCAGCTGGTCGTCGGCGAGCTTATATAGCAGGTCTTTCAGGGCTTGCTCGTTCATTTCTGTTCAGCTTTAAACTGCGTGATCTTGTCCATCACCTTGTAGGCGGTGGCCTCGCGGTACTTCTTTTCCGGCACAGTCAGCCACATTTCCCTGTCCCCTTCCGCAGAGGACAGCACGTGCGCCGATTTCACGAGCCACACGTTCACGACAGGCCCCTTTTCGCCAAACGCCTGCCTGGCCTGCTGCAGCGCCTCCTGGTACGAGGCGGCCGTGACGCGGCCCATGTGGGTATGGGCTTTTCCGCGCTTCTTCAACTGGAAGATTTCATATGGCTCTGCTTGCTCGCTGCGCACCGCTGGCTCCTCCGCCCGCAGCATCTCATATATGTTTTCCCCGTCTCCGGCGTAAGGCGTCACCTGTATATGCTCTGTGCGGACAACCCACAGGCCTGCGCAGGCGGCCCGGCGGCTGTACTGCTCCTTCGCAAACAGAAACGCCACTTCCTCGTTTGGGGCATGCACCGGCCCGACATAGGTATAGGCCGCGCCTTCCTGCTTCAGATGAAACACTTCATATGTCTCAAACTGATCCAGCGCGGGTTTTTCCTCCATCGGCGGCAGCTCGCCCTCCGGCAGGTGCAGGCGGGTTACTCGGGGGTCTAAGCTCATGGCCTTCAATTATGAATTTCTAATTCCCTTGGCTACGCCAACGGGCGCACGTATTTCGCTTTTGGGTGGAGGAGGGCTTTGCGCACCCAGGCGCCGCGCTCTTCGGCGGCGCGGCGCACGGCCAGCCGCTCGGCGTTGCAGGGGCCGTCGCCGTTGATGACGCGCATAAACTCCTCCCAGTCCGGCTCGGTGTATTCCCACTGGCCGGTTTCTGCGTTTTTCTTCAGGTTCGGATCAGGCACCGTCAGGCCCAGTTCCCATATCTTCGGCACGTACATGTCGAGGAACTGCTGGCGGCACTCGTCGTTGGTGGCCATCTTCACTTTCCAGCGCATCAGGGTTTCGGTGTGCGCGCTCATCTTGTCAGGCGGTCCGAAGAACGTCATGATGGGGGGCCACCAGCGGTTGAGGGCGGCCTGTATCATTTCGCGCTGCTTCGGGGAGCCAGTGGCCATATGCACCACGGCGTCGTGGCCGTACTTCAGGTGGAAAGCCTCCTCGGCACAGATACGCTCCAGCGCACGGGAGTAAGGCCCGTAACTGCCCCGCGCGTTCGCCAACTGGTTTACGATGGCACCCGCGTCAATCAGCCACGAGATGATGTTGGAGTCGGCCCAGGTGTAGGCCGGGTAGTTGAACACGTTGGAGTACTTGGATTTGCCGTTGATGAGGTCCGTCAGCATCTGCTCGCGCGTTTTGCCCAGTGTCTCGGCGGCGCTATATAAGAGTTGGGCATGGCCCACCTCGTCCTGCACCTTCGCCATCAGCGCCATTTTTCGCCGGAAGCCGGGGGCGCGGGTAATCCAGGTGCCTTCGGGCAGGGCGCCGATAATCTCGGAGTGCGCGTGCTGCTCAATCATCCGGATGAGCTGCCTGCGGTACAGCTGCGGCATCCAGTCGCTGGGCTCAATCTTCTCGCCGCGGGCGATGCGTGCCTCAAACCCGGCCAGTTGCACAGGGTCCTCTGCCTGCAGGGCATCGTATTTAGTAGCCTCGAAAACGTTTCCTCCTCCGTACATAACATTGGTTTTAAGGTTCAGTAATGGCGCTGGCCGTTGCCTGCCCCGTTAAGATTGTCTGGTCCTATATAGCCTATGGCTTACCGTCTGCCATTGCACGCGCCGGTGCGCGCAGGCCGTTCAGGAGCATGTCCGACAGCGTGTTGGCTATCTCGGCCGGTTGCAGCTTACCTTCGGGCCTGAACCAGGTAGGTAGCCAGTTAAGCGCCGACAGGATGGTGAGTACGGCAAACTTCTCGTCCGGCACCGCAAACTCCCCGCTCTCTGCGCCGCTTTTGATAATCTGCCGGAAGTGCCCCTCATACAGGTCGCGCAAGGCCAGGAACTCGCTGAGATATGGTTCGCTCAGGTGGCGCCACTCGTGCAGGAACACAGCCGAGGCCTCCGTGTTTTTCGTCAGTACCTGCACATGCGCCGAAACCGCGTTCCTCAGTTTGTCAGTCGACGTGGCGCCCGTTGCCTCTGCGGCATCCATCGCCTCGAAAAACTCCTCCGCCATGCGGAAGCAAACCCGCTGCAGAATCTCCTCCTTCGACCTGATGTGCGAGTAAATGCTGGCGGCCTCTATGCCCAGGGCATTGGCGAGGTCGCGCATGGATGTCGCCGAGAAGCCCTTGGCCTTGAAGAGTGCTGTGGCGGTATGCTCAATTTGTTTTTTTCTGCTCAAGCTGCCTCCCTGTCTTTTAAACAAATATACATTACCTAGCGTTCGCTAGCAAGCCTGCCTAGGATAAACGTTCCCGACACCATAAAAGTTGATGTAGAGCAGGTTGCAGCCTGCAGGAGTGCCAGAGCTGGTGTGCTTTTTGCTCTCGTTCCCGCGTGGCGGCGCGTACCTGCACGCCAGCTTCGGGCGGATGCCGGACGGGACGCCCACGGAATTCTGTAACCTTGCCTGACTTTTTTAAGATATACCTGTTATAAAGAAAAACACCATGACCGACACGACCAGCACAGTTGAGATGCAGACGATGGAGTTTGTGCATTATGAGGTAAACGAGCGCGTTGGCTATATCACGCTGGCCCGCGCCGAGAAGCGGAACGCCCTGAACCAGGAGGTGGTGTCGCAGCTGAAGCGCGCTTTTGCCACCGCCGAGGACGACGAGGCCTGCAAGGTGATCGTGCTGCGGGCGGAGGGGAGCGTGTTTTGCGCCGGGGCCGATCTGGAGTATATTCAGCGCCTGCAGCAGAACAACTACCACGAGAACCTGCTGGACTCCACCCACCTGATGGAGTTGTTCCGGCTTATATATACCCTGAAGAAAGTAGTGATCGCCCAGGTACACGGCCATGCCATTGCCGGCGGCTGCGGCCTCGCGGCCGTCTGCGATTTCAGCTTCGCGGTGCCGGAGGCCCGGTTTGGCTACACTGAGGTGAAGGTGGGCTTTATACCAGCCATCGTGACGGTGTTCCTGTTGCGAAAGCTGGGCGAGGCCCGGGCCAGGCAACTGCTGCTGACCGGCGACCTGGTTCCGGCAGAGGAGGCGGAGCGTTACGGGTTGATAAACTATGTGGTGCCGGCAGCTGAGCTGGAGACACGCGTTTTCGCCTTCGCACGGAAACTCTGCACCGAAAATTCGCGCCAGTCGGTGGAGGTGACCAAGGAGATGATTGCGCGGGTGCAGGGCATGGGGCTGGAGGAAGGCCTGCAGTACGCGGCCGAGATGAACGCCGTGGCCCGGGGCAGCGAGGACTGCCAGCGCGGCATTGCCGCTTTTCTGAACAAAGAGCCGCTGACGTGGTAGCCGGTTGTTTAATATTTTAAACTATTTGTTAAACTTGCTGTTGATTGGATATGCTGACGGGCATCGGGATAATGCTGCTGACTTTTGTGGCGATGGAGGGAGTGGCGTGGATCATGCACAAGTACGTGCTGCACGGGTTTCTGTGGTTTGTCCACAGATCGCACCATACGCGCCATACCCACGCTTTTGAGCTGAACGACCTGTTTTTTGCCTATTATGGCACACTGGCGATGTTGTTCTTCGTATTCGGCAGCGACCCCATCGATTACAGGTTCTGGGTGGGCGCAGGCATCACGCTGTATGGCGTGGCCTACTTCCTGATTCATGATGTGTTCATCCACCGGCGCATCAGAGTTTTCGGGAATACGTCTAATGTTTACCTCAAAGCGTTGAACATGGCGCACAAGGTGCATCATAAAGCCCGTGGCAAGCATGGTTCAGAGTCGTTCGGGATGCTCTGGGTGGCACCCCGGTACTTTAAGTCGGCATACGGAATAGTTAAAAAACAACAAGAGCGTGGCGCAGTATACAATCAAAGAACTTGAGCATCTTTCCGGCATTAAGGCCCATACCATCCGCATCTGGGAGCAGCGCTACCATATATTAAACCCCAGGCGCACCGACACCAACATCCGCTACTACGACGATGCCGACCTGAAGTCGCTGCTCAACATCTCGCTGCTGAACGAGCGGGGCTACAAGATATCCAAAATTGCGCAGATGGAGCCGGAGCAGATCCAGCGGACGGTGGCGGAACTGTGCGACTCGCCCTGCGCGTGCTCGCACCACGTGAGCGCCCTGGTGGCGGCGATGGTGGACATGGATGAGGTGAAGTTTGACAAGCAGCTTTCCACGGCAACGCTGCAACTGGGGCTGCACAGCGCGATGGAGGAAATCATATATCCCTTTCTGAACAAGATCGGCATCCTGTGGCAGACCAACAACATCTCGCCGGCGCACGAGCATTTCGTGAGCAACCTCATCCGCCAGAAGCTGATTGTGGCCATAGACGGCCAGACGCTTCGCCGCGAAGAGCAATCCACCACCTATATTCTTTACCTGCCCGAAGGCGAATTGCATGAACTGGCGCTGCTGTATATGAATTACATTCTCAGGGCGAACGGCCAGCACGTGGTGTACCTGGGGCAGAACCTCCCGTTCCCGGACCTGGAGCTGACCTACGAACAGTTCAAAAAGGCCTGTATCTGCACCGTGATGACATCCACGCCAGAGCGCGACCAGGTGCAGCATTACCTCAACCGGCTGTCGCAGCGTTTCCCGCACACCACCATCTACATATATGGCTTCCAGGCCCAGCACGATTTCCTGATAATACCCTCTAACGTAAGGCGCCTCGGCTGCCTGCGCGACCTGGAGGCAGAGCTAAAGGCATAAATTTCTGGCTTGGCAATCCGCGCGCGCGTCTTTGCCGTTTATATGAAGGGCGCGTGAAGGGCGCGGGCGCTCGGCATTCCTGTGTCGTTCGCCTTAAAAACAGGTACATAAGCAGGGTTTTTCAGGGTGTTTGTCGTATTTGTTTAACATTTCTTAAAAATAAAGTAAACAGAATGAGTTTAATTTCTGATTACTTCGTATATTTGTTTATGGTTCAACCATAAAAGTATAAACAAATGACATCCATCGAATTCAACTCCCTCGTACAGAACATAGCACAGTCTCTTCGGCCGGTGGCCATGAACCTGACGCGCGACGTGGACGACGCCAAGGACCTGGTGCAGGAAACGATGCTCAAGGCGCTCACCAACCGCGACAAGTTCAAGTCCGGCACCAACCTAAAGGCATGGTTGTACACCATCATGCGCAACACGTTCATCAACAACTACAACAAGATTACCAAGCGCAGCAGCAACATCGACAGCGCCGAGTACCTGCAGTACCTGAACACGGACGAAAGCTACATCACGCAGAACAAGGGCACAGCCACTTTCGTGATGAACGACATAAACGCGGCCATTGCCAACCTCAGCGAGGAGCACCGCGCCCCTTTTATGATGTACTATATAGGCTACAAGTACCTTGAGATCGCCGAGAAGCTCCAGATTCCGATTGGCACGGTGAAAAACCGCATCCACATTGCCCGGAAAGAGCTGAAGCAGGCGCTGAAGGTGTATAACAGAGACATGTAATTGGCTTTATCCGCACCTAACGGCATGGCACCCCCTCGCGTAATCGTGATCGGATCCGGTTTTTCCGGCTTGTCGGCGGCAACGTGCCTTGCCGAAATGGGGTATGCCGTGACGGTGCTGGAGAAAAACAGTGGCCCCGGCGGGCGGGCGCGAAGCTTTTCCGCCGAAGGTTTTACATATGACATGGGCCCCAGCTGGTACTGGATGCCCGATGTGTTCGAGTCTTACTTTGGTCGCTTCGGCAAGCGCGTGTCCGACTACTACGACCTTAAGCGCCTGGACCCTTCCTACACCGTGATTTTCGGAGAGGATGATTTTATGGACATCCCCGCCCCGATGGATAAAATGCGGGCGCTGTTTGAGGGGCTGGAGAAGGGCAGCGCCAGGCAACTGGACAAATTCCTGGAGCAGGCCGCCTACAAGTACGAGGTGGGCATCAACCAGTTGGTATATAAGCCGGGCCGCTCCGTCACGGAATTTATGAGTCCGCGCCTGCTGTTGGATGTGCTGCGGCTGGACGTGTTCCAGTCGATACACAAGCATGTCCGCCGCTATTTCCGGCACGAGAAGATCATCAAGCTGATGGAGTTCCCGATCCTCTTCCTGGGTGCCCTGCCCGAGAACACACCCGCCCTGTACAGCCTCATGAACTACGCCGACATCAGCCTGGGCACCTGGTACCCGATGGGCGGCATGCACAAAATTGTGGAGGGCATGGTAAAGCTTGCCGAGGAAAAGGGAGTGCAGTTCATATATAACCAGGATGTGCGGCAGATTGAGGTGCAGGAGGGGGTGGCGCGAAATGTGGTGACGGCAAGCGGTGCCTTTGCAGCGGATGTGGTGGTGGCCAGCGCTGACTACCATCACGTGGAAAAGCAACTGCTGACCGGCGAATACAGAAGCTACTCTGAGCATTACTGGGAGAAACGCGTGATGGCGCCCTCGTCCCTGCTGTTTTACCTGGGCGTGAACAAGCGCCTGAAGAACCTGCGGCACCACAACCTGTTTTTCGACGAGGACTTCGGGCCCCACGCCCGCGAGATTTACACCGACCCGAAGTGGCCGCACAAGCCGCTCTTTTATGTCTCGGCGCCCTCCGTCACCGACACTTCGGTGGCGCCGGCAGGCTGTGAGAACCTGTTTGTGCTGATACCGGTTGCCCCCGGCCTGCAAGACACGGAGGAGGTGCGCGAGAAGTACTATCACCTGGTGATGGACCGGCTGGAGAAGCTGACAAAACAGGACATCCGCAGCGCCGTCATATATAAGCGCAGCTACGCCCACAACGATTTCATCTCCGACTACAACGCCTTTAAAGGCAACGCCTACGGCCTCGCCAACACCCTCACGCAGACGGCCCTCCTAAAACCGAGCCTCAAGAGCAGAAAAGTGCAGAACCTGTTCTATACCGGCCAGCTCACGGTGCCTGGTCCCGGCGTGCCCCCTTCGCTCATTTCGGGGCAGGTGGTGGCGGGGGAGGTCGCGAGGGAATATGCCGCTCCGGTTTCCGTATAAGTGTAAGTCCCAAACCTCTAAAGCCTATGGAGCTATTTAAACAAACCTGTTTGCAGTGCAGCAAGGTCATCACGCAAGCCTACAGCACTTCCTTCACGCTCGGCATCAAAACCCTCGACAAGAAGTTTCACCTGCCCATCTACGGCATATATGGCTTCGTGCGCTGCGCCGACGAGATTGTGGACACCTTCCACGACTATGACAAGCGCCGCCTGCTGGCCGATTTCGAGAAGCAGACCTACGAGGCCATTGAAACGGGCATCAGCCTGAACCCCGTGCTGCACGCCTTCCAGAGCGTGGTGAACGAGTACAAAATCGACAAGTGCTATATAACTGCCTTTCTGAAGAGCATGGAAATGGACCTGGAGGACCATGCCTACGACCGCTCGCTTTACAAAGAGTATATATATGGCTCGGCAGAGGTGGTGGGTCTGATGTGCCTGAAAGTCTTCTGCGAGGGCGACGAAGAGATGTTCGAGCGCCTGAAAAAGCCAGCTGCCAGCCTGGGGGCCGCCTTCCAGAAGGTGAACTTCCTCCGCGACATGAAGAGCGACTACAGTGAGCGGGGCCGGGTGTATTTCCCGAAGGTGGAGTATATGAACTTTAGCAACGCCTGCAAGGTTGAGATTGAGGCAGACATCCTGCAGGATTTTGAGGAGGCCTACGCCGGCATCATGGCACTGCCCCGCTCGGCTCGGATGGGGGTGTACCTGGCCTACGTGTACTACCTCAAACTTTTCCGGAAGATACAGAACCTCCCGGCAACCCATATACTGAAAGAGCGCGTAAGAGTACCTGACAACACAAAGCTGGCACTTCTGCTCGGCTCGTATCTCAGGTACAGATTTAACGCACTCTAATCATATGTCAAAAAAATTCCTTACCCTTTTTCTGATCGTCTTACTTTGCAGCAGCGCATGGGCCGACAGCACCCGCTACAATGTCTCGCAGCTGCGCCTGCAATACCTGCAGGCAAGCAAGGAGGAGGCCGTGGCACACAAGTTCCACAAAAAGATGAGCTCCTACAATGAGCGGGACCCGCTGGTGCTGGCCTACAAGGCGGCCTCGGAGGCGGTGATGGCCAAGTATGTGTGGAACCCTTACGGCAAGCTGAAGCAGATAAAAACCGCGAACGCCATTTTTGCCGATGCCGTGGCCCTGGACAAAGACAACGCCGAAATCCGCTTCCTGCGCTTTACCCTGGAGCATTACGTGCCCCGCTACCTCAACCTGAGCGCCCATGTGGAGGAGGACAAAAAATTAATTATCAGCAGCCTGCAGGATTACCCGGATTCTGAGTTGTCGGAGGGGCTGGCCCGCACCATGCGCGATTTCATGCTCACCAAAGACCACTGCACCGAAGCGGAGAAGGAGATACTGCGCAACATCAACATCTAAATGTACATCTACCTCTACCTCAACATCTTCACCATCCTGTTCCCGCTGCTGCTGTCGTTCGACAAAAAAGTGGCTTTCTACAAAAACTGGCCGGCGCTGTTCCCGGCCATCTTTGTGAACGCGGCGGTGTTTATGGTGTGGGACAGCTGGTTTACCGGCATCGGCGTGTGGGGTTTTAACAAGGAGTACCTGACGGGGATTTATATATATAACCTGCCGCTGGAGGAGGTGCTGTTTTTCATCACGGTGCCTTACGCCTGCGTGTTTATATATGACGTGCTGAATGCCTATATAGCCAAAGACCTGCTGCAGCCCTACGCCAAAGCCATTGCGCTGGCCCTGATACTCGCGCTGCCGCTGATTGCCGTTTTTCAGGTGGGCAGGCTATATACCGTCGTCACATTCTGCGGACTTTCCCTGCTGCACCTGGTTCACCTGCGCTTTTTCGGGACGCGCTACCTGGGCCGCTTTTACCTGATGTACGTGGTGCATCTGGTGCCTTTCCTGCTGGTGAACGGCGTGCTCACCTACCTGCCGGTGGTGTGGTACAACAACAGCTACAACCTCGGCCTGCGCCTCGTCTCCATCCCGGTGGAGGACACCATGTACTCGATGTTCATGCTGCTGCTAACTATCTCTGTATATGAAGGGTTGCGGGAGCGAAAAACAGCTAAACAATATAAGCCTCTGGCTGTATAATACAGTATATGCAAAGCCTCAGCGTCACCATCGACTCGAACTCCGGATTCTGCTTCGGGGTGGTCTACGCCATCCAGATGGCGGAGGACATTCTGGCGGAGCAGGGGTACCTGTACTGCCTCGGGGATATCGTGCACAACGACGAGGAGGTGGCGCGCCTGCAGCAGCGGGGCCTGCGCATTATTGACCATGCCCAGATGGCGGAACTGCACAACGAGGCGGTGCTGATACGCGCGCACGGCGAACCGCCCGAAACCTACCAACTGGCCCTGAAAAACAACCTGACGATCATCGACGCCTCCTGTCCGGTGGTGCTGAAGCTGCAGAACCGCATCAAGACCAGCTTCGACAAAAAAGACAGGATATTCATATATGGCAAGCACGGCCACGCAGAGGTGATGGGCCTGCTGGGGCAGACGGGAAACGAAGCCGTGGTGTTTGAGAACATGGAGGAACTGCTGCGGCACGAGCTGCCCCACAACATCACGCTCTATAGCCAGACCACCAAAAGCACCGACAGCTTTTACCGCATCAAGAGCGAGCTGGAGGAGCGCGGCTACGAGGTGAACGCCAACGACACCATCTGCCGCCAGGTCTCTAACCGTGACAAGGACCTGCGCCGTTTCGCCGCCAGGTTCGACAAGGTTATCTTTGTGTCGGGCACCAAGTCCTCGAACGGCAAGGTGCTCTACCAGGTCTGTAAGGACACCAACCCGGCCACTTACTTTATATCCAAAGTGGAGGAGTTGCGGCCGGGGTGGTTCAAACCCGGTGACAGCGTGGGCATCTGCGGGGCCACTTCCACACCCATGTGGCTGATGGAGCAGGTGCGGGACGCGCTGGAGCAATATGAACTGTGAGTGGGATTTTGAAGATCTTAGCAATCGGCTCCTGCTATCTGCGTCACTTCACTGATTACGGGCAATATAAAACTGCATGGCGATAACAAGGCAGAGCGATAAACGGGGTATGCTGATAGCGGCACTGATTGTGGCGCTGTGGGCCGGGTTGCTGGTGTATCTGCTGCGCTGGCCCGTTTCTTTTGCGTCTCCGCTCACGTACCTGTTCGTGCTGCTGCAGACACACCTTTATACCGGGCTTTTTATCACGGCCCACGACGCCATGCACGGCGTGGTTGCCCCGGGGCGCCCCAGGCTGAACAGGGCTATCGGCACGGTTACCGCGCTGCTGTTTGCCTACAACTGGTACCCGCGCCTGCTGCCGCGCCACCACCAGCACCACCGCCACGTGGCCACCGAGCACGACCCCGACTACCACACCGGCTCCTTCTGGCCCTGGTACTTTAGTTTTCTGAAGCAGTACATCACCTGGTGGCAACTGCTGCTGATGGCCCTTACGTTTAATATCCTGAAATTTTTCTTTCCGCTGGAGAACGTGGTGCTGTTCTGGATGCTGCCAGCCATACTGGCCACGTTCCAGCTGTTCTACTTCGGCACTTACCTGCCGCATCGCGGCGAGCATCCCTCCGACAACCCGCACAAATCTGGTACGCAGGCCAAAAACCATATATGGGCCTTTGTGAGCTGCTATTTTTTCGGCTACCACTACGAGCACCACGACAAGCCTTACCTGCCCTGGTGGCAGCTGCACAAGGCTAAAAACTGACGGCCGCTGTGTTTGTTAATATTAGAAGTTAAATATATATATAAACAGGCAACTGCCGCCGGGCATGTGACGTAATGTAAGGGATTTAACTGCGGCAGGTGGCTGCCTCTTCCACATCATCCCCTAACCCTTATCTCATGAAAATTTCTTTTCCCGGCCTTGCGATTTTCCTGCTCATCCTGCTTTTCCAGTTGCCGCCGCGCTCTGCTGCAGCACAGAATGCTTTTGGCAAGAAGAGCCCCACCTCGCTGAAAGCCGGTGTAAGCTTTAACTGGCTTTCGGACTTTGACAGCCAGGGCGTCATGTTTACCAACCGCCTGCATCACTACCTCGGGGAGCGGGTGGGGGCAGGGTTGACCGTGGGCTTGCTCTCCAGTTCCCGCTTCGATAAAGTAAAGGACATCTACACCATCAAAAGCACCTACTATATGTGGGGAGTGGAGGGGAGCTTTGATCTCATGCAGAACGAGTCGGTTGCCTTCCGGATAGGCGGCGGCCCCGCAGCGCGCCACCGCTCCGAAATTTCGACAGAGGATGAACTGGGCGGGACGAAAGACGGCTCCGTCACCCACATCAGAACTGCCGACGTGGGGGTAAGCGGCTTTATAGAAAACGACTTCGGGATTCTGCGCAACGGCATGGCAGGGGGCCGTATAGAGTACATCTACTACACCAAAGGAACCCCGGTGCTGTCGGTGGGGCTGCACGTAGGCTTTCGCTTTTGATAATACTTCCCCCCACAGAAAAGGGACCGCCAGCGCGGTCCCTTTTCTGTTAAGGCAATTTTACAGCTCGCGTTCTGTCAGCGCCCTGCCCTGCTTTCTCAGGTCCTGGGCAGGTTATCGCTTACTGCCCTTCTTCGGCTGCACCCGCTGCCAGTTACTCGCTGCCCATGCTCAGAAACGAGGCCTCTACTGCAGGCCGCTGCTTCTCTCCGTTTTTTGCACTCGCCGCACCCAGCCTTTGATTTGATTTTGCACTGATTTCTGCGCCTGTGCAGGGGCCGCATCCGTGCCAAAGTACCCTCATGAGGCAACGGCGGCGTCTCTAACTCGTTCATCTCCATCTCTCTGCCAGCCCTACCCGTTGAATAATTAGCTGCGTGTAGTGCGCTGCCTTGTTAAGGTTTATGCTGTCCGTCCCGGGTAGTAATGCTTCGCCCCGGATGCGGAGTTTTATATATAAGCGTGTTTTTCCAGGGCTGCAGCTTTGCTGTAACCGGCTTGTCTGCAGCCACATTCACCCGCCAGGGACAGTGCCCACGACACTCCCATTAATCCGCAGATGACCAGCCGCGGTTAGGGAAAGAAAAGCCTGCTTTCGGTGCTGCAGTGATGCACCCTCTCCCCACTTTGTCCCACTTTTACCACTTTCCCCCACTTCTGCTGCAAGAGCCGAAAAGGTTCCTGTGATAGTTAAGATGATCGACATAAAATCCTGATTGTTAGGAGTATATATGAAAGGGTCTCGTATTATAGTGAAATGCTATATTAGAAGCAAATAAACTTATACCCAAAATGTAAACCTAAAAATGTGGATAATGTGGATAAGTGGAGTGGAAAACCATAATTTATCCACAAAGTGGTAAAAAGTGGGAGATTGTGGTTGCCGTCTTTGGCTGAATCGCTACATTTGTAGAGTGCGAAATCTACATGGTCTAAACCTCTAAGCCTATGAATTTTCTCTCTGGCGAATATGAGTGCAAGATTGACCCCAAAGGAAGATTGGTTTTACCTGCGAAGATAAAAACCAACCTGCCCGAGGAGTCTGGCAACCATGTGGTGCTGATGAGAGGATTTGAGCCTTGCCTGGTGCTGTACCCCAAGGCAGAGTGGAAGGTGATCTATGACAAGGTGGCCGGGCTGAACGAGTTCAACGAGGAGTACCGCCACTTTCAGCGGAACTTCTTCCGGGGCAACACCGAGATTGAGCTGGACGGCACGGGTCGTTTCATCGTCCCGAAGACCATGGCGCGTTTCGCGGAACTTGACAAAGAGGCGATTGTGGTGGGGCTCGGGAACCGCGTGGAGATATGGAACCCTGACCGGTATGAGGATTTCCTCATCAAGGACCAGCAGAATTTCTCACAGCTCGCCCAGAAGTTTCTGGGGGATAAACCGGCTGAAGAGCCGCTGATGTAATAAATGGAGTACCACCGACCGGTCATGTTAGAGGAGTCAGTAGCGGCTTTGGCCGTGAAGCCGGAGGGCATCTATGTAGACGTGACCTTTGGCGGCGGCGGGCATTCGGCACTCATCGCAAGCAGGCTTACAACCGGTAAGCTGTACGGTTTTGACCAGGACCGCGATGCAGAGGAGCAGGCGAAGAAGCTGGCTGGCGCTACATTCCAGTTTGTCCGCGCCAACTTCCGCGACCTCAAAAAATACCTGCGCCTGTACCGCATCACAGCGGTAGACGGTGTTCTGGCTGATCTGGGGGTGTCGTCGCACCAGTTCGATGTGCCGGAGCGCGGCTTCTCCACCCGCTTCGATGGCCCGTTGGACATGCGCATGAACCCGGAGTCGGGCATGACGGCGCAGGAGGTGCTGGAAACCTACCCGGAGGAGCAACTGCACCGCATCTTCGGCATATATGGTGAGGTGAAGAACGCCAAGACGCTGGCCCGCACGGTGGTGGAGAAGCGAAGCAGAGCGCCGCTGCACACCATCAGCGACTTTAAGCAGGCGATAAGCTCCTGCACGCCGAAAGGCAAAGAGAACAAATACCTGGCGCAGGTCTTTCAGGCGCTCCGCATCGAGGTTAACGACGAGATGAAGGCCCTGGAGGAGATGCTGGAGCAGGCCACGGAGCTGCTGAAGCCCGGCGGGCGACTGGCGGTGATTTCTTACCACTCGCTGGAAGACAGGCTTGTGAAGAATTATATCGGTAAAGGAAAGTTTTTCGGGGAGGTGGAGAAGGACCTGTTCGGAAACGAGATAAAACCGCTGGAGGCGGTGCACCGCAAACCCATCACACCATCCGGGCAGGAACTGCTGCAGAACAGCCGCTCGAGAAGCGCGAAGCTACGGGTGGCAGAGAAGAAGGAGGAGCGCGTGCGAAAGTAAAGCATACGATTAGCTAAGGGGGGATTTTTATGGCTTCAAACGTACTAACAAGGAAGGCAGAGGCGCCCAGGGGTAACCTGGCGCGTGTAAAGCCAGCACCGGAAGTGCCTAAGCCTCCGAAGGCCAGGGGCTTCAGCCTCTTTGCGCTGCTTGACAAGTATGCCAACGTTGATGCCCTGTTTGAGCACGGCGTTCCCCTCAAGTTTATGCCGCACGTCCTTTTCCTGACGGGCATCACCCTCTTCTATATAGGCAACACACACTTCGCCGAGAAGACCATCCGCAAGATAGACAAGACCAAAGTAGAGACAGAAGACCTGCGCGCTGATTTCACGACGCTGAAGTCTGAGTATATGGAGGCCAGCAAGCAGTCGGAGGTGGCACGCAATGTGGCGCCCCTCGGCCTGGTCGAAAGTTCATCTCCACCCTTTCAAGTGATTGTGCCCGCCGATGAATATTAAGAAATCCATACTGGTCCGGGTAAGGGTGGCATTCCTGCTGGTGTGCCTTTTTGCGTGCGCGATAGTTTACAAAATCGTGCAGATCCAGTTTATGGACGGGCAGAAGTGGAAGAGCATCTCCAAAGAGCGCCGCATCTACTACAAACCGGTGGCGGCCACCCGGGGCAACATCTTCTCCGACAACGGCAGCATCCTGGCCACCTCGCTTCCCTTCTACCGCGTGGCACTAGACCCGACGGTGGCGAAAGCCGAAACCTTCAACAGCGGCGTAGACTCGCTGGCCCTGCTGCTCTCTGATTTCTTCGGCGACAGGTCGGCCGACTACTACCGCCGCAAGATCAAGAACGCCCGCCACTCCGACCGCCAGTATATCCGCCTGAACAGCCGCCAGATCAATTACCAGGAGAAGAAGATGATGGCGAAGTGGCCCATCTTCCGCGAAGGCAAGGGCCGGGGCGGCGTCATATTCGAGAAGGTGGAGAAACGCTTCAAGCCCTTCGGCCTCCTGGCCGACCGCACCATCGGCTTCATCAACGAGGATATGAACGGCGCCGGGCTGGAGTACAGCTTTAACCAAAACCTGGCCGGCACCGACGGGGAGGCGCTTTTCGAGCGCATCGCCGGGGGCAGCAAACCTATATATGACGGCACTGACGTAAAGCCGCAGCACGGCTACGACATCAAGACCACTATCGACATTAACCTGCAGGACGTGGCCGAGAACGCGCTCTATAAAGCCCTGGAGAAAACAGAGGCGGAGTACGGCTGCGTGATTATGATGGAGGTGGAGACAGGCGAGATCAAGGCTATCGCCAACCTGGGCAAAACAAAGGGCGGCTATATAGAGGACTACAATTACGCCGTCGGTAACCAGGGGCGCACGGAGCCGGGCTCCACGTTCAAGCTGGCTTCGATGATGGCCCTTTTCGAGCACGCCCCCCACATCAACCTCACCGACACGGTGGACACGGGCGATGGCCGTTACCGCATCAAGAACACCTATATGACCGACTCGCACCACGGTGGTTTCGGAAAGATAACGGTGCAGCAGGTGTTTGAGAAGTCGTCGAACATCGGGGTGGCCAAGCTGATGGAGACAACCTTCGGGCAGGACCAGCAGGCCTATGTGGACTACCTGCACAAGTTCGGCCTGGGCAGCACGCTGGGCTTCCAGATGGACGGCGAGGCGAGGCCCTATATGAAGAGCCCGCAGGACAGGAACTGGTACGGCACCACGCTCACCTCCATGTCCATTGGGTATGAACTGAAGCTGTCGCCGCTGCAGACGCTTGCCTTTTACAACGCCGTGGCCAACAACGGGGTGAAGGTGCAGCCCATTATCGTAAAGGAAATCCGCAAGGCCGACAATGTCATCCAGTCGTTCAGCACCCGCGTGCTGAACGAGAAAATCTGCTCTGACGAAACGCTGAAGAAGCTGAAGGCGATGCTGGAGGGCGTGGTGACGCACGGCACGGCCAGGAACATCCTGAGCGAAGACTATAAAATAGCCGGCAAGACAGGCACGGCGCGCAAAGTCAAGAACGGCCGGTATGTAAGGGAGTACTCCACCTCCTTTGTCGGCTACTTCCCGGCTGATAACCCCAAGTATTCGTGCATTGTCATCATCGACAGCCCGCAGGGCGTGAACGTGTATGGCAGCGATGTGGCGGCGCCGGTGTTCAAAGAGTTGGCCGATAAGGCCTTCGCCCGCGATCTGGCCATGCACAAGCCCCTGCAGGCGCGCATAGCGCCGGACAAGGAAAGCCTTCCGGTGGTAAAGGCGGGCAACTTTGACGACCTGACCGTGATCCTGAACAGGATGGGCATCAGCAGCCATGCCACAGCGGCCGCAGATGAGGAGTGGGTGAAAGTGGAGCAGCAGCGCCGGTCGCTCAACTTTACCCCGAACGAAGTGCTGGAGGGCAAAGTGCCCGACGTAACCGGCATGACGCTGCGCGACGCGCTATATATACTGGGCAACCAGCACCTCGAGGTGCAGGTGGAAGGCTTTGGCAAAAGGGTGCAGAAGCAGTCGGTGAAGCCGGGCACGGATATCATCAAAGACAAGAATATAACCATTACGCTTAGCTGATGCAGTTGCTGCAGACCATACTGACCGATGTAAACGTGCTGGACACCCGCGGAACGCTGGATGTGCCGGTGGCAGGCCTTGCGTTCGACTCGCGCCAGGTGCGGGAGGGGGTGGTGTTCGTGGCAGTGCGTGGGGCGCAGGCAGATGGCCATGACTATATAGCTGCGGCCGCAGGGGCCAATGCCGTGGCCATTGTGTGCGAGCAACTGCCAGCGCAAACGCAGCAGGGCATAACGTATGTGGTGGTGGAGAATTCGGCACAGGCGCTGGGGCAGATGGCCTCGGCCTTTCACGGCCACCCCTCCCGCAAGCTGAAGCTGGTGGGGGTGACGGGCACGAACGGTAAAACAACCTCTGTCACGCTGCTGCACCGGCTGTTCCGGGAGCTGGGCTACCACGTGGGGCTGCTCTCCACGGTGCAAAACCAGATAGATGAGGAGGTGATTCCGGCCACGCACACCACACCGGACGCCGTGAAGCTGAATGAACTGCTGGCTTATATGGTGACTGCGGGCTGCACGCACTGCTTTATGGAGGTGAGTTCGCATGCCATGGTACAGCAGCGCGTGGCGGGGCTGACGTTTGCGGGCGGCGTTTTCACCAACATCACCCACGACCACCTCGACTACCACGGCACCTTTGATGCATATATAAAGGCCAAGAAGTCCTTCTTTGACTTGTTGCCGAAAGGCGCCTTTGCACTGATAAACGCAGACGACAAGCGTGGGCCAGTGATGGTGCAGAACACCAGGGCTAAAGTGCGATATTATGCGCTGCGCAAGGCCGTGGACTTCAAAGCCCGCATCATCGACAACACGCTGCAGGGCCTGCACCTGGAAGTGGACGGCCATGAGATATGGTGCAAGCTGATCGGGTCGTTTAACGCCTATAACCTGCTGGCCGCATATGGCGTGGCGGTGCAGCTGGGTGAGGACCCGTTGGAGGCGCTGACGGTGCTCTCAAGCCTGAGCTCTGCTGCCGGCCGCTTCGACTATATCGTCTCGGAGGGGCAGATTACGGCCATTGTGGATTACGCCCATACACCGGATGCGCTGGAGAACGTGCTGAGCACCATCCAGCAGATCCGCAACCCAACGCAGCAGGTGATCACGGTGGTGGGCTGCGGCGGCAACCGCGATGCGGCGAAGCGCCCGCTGATGGCGGACATTGCCTGCCGCCTGAGCGACAAAGTAATCCTGACTTCAGACAATCCGCGCTATGAGGAGCCGCAGGCCATCCTGGAAGATATGCAGAAGGGCGTGAAGCCGCTTGATTACAAGAAAACTTTATCCGTGCTGGACCGGCGCGAAGCCATCAAGACGGCCTGCATGCTGGCCGAGCCGAACGACATCATCCTGGTGGCGGGCAAGGGCCATGAGACTTACCAGGAGGTGAAAGGCGTGAAGCATGCTTTTGACGATAAGCAGGTGCTGCGCCAGCTGTTTCAGCAGTTGGGCAAGTAGCCATATATAGATTAAGTATAGAGTACAGAATAAACAGCCAAAGGTAACCGAATACGATTTAATGCTTTACTACCTCTTTACATACCTTGACCGGGAGTTCGACCTGTTCGGCGCCGGTGTATTCCAGTACATCTCCTTCCGGGCGGGTATGGCTACGCTGGTGTCGCTGCTGATTGCCATGATCTTCGGCGGCAGGCTGATAAAGGTGCTCCAGCGCAAGCAGGTGGGCGAGAGCATCCGTGACCTGGGCCTGGAGGGGCAGATGGAGAAGAAGGGGACTCCGACCATGGGCGGCCTCATCATCCTGCTCGCCATTCTGGTGCCGACGCTGCTCTTCGCGCGCCTCGACAACGTGTATGTGCAGCTGATGCTGGTGTCTACCGTCTGGCTGGGCCTCATCGGCTTTCTGGACGACTACATCAAAATTTTCAGGAAAAACAAGGAAGGGCTTGCCGGGCGCTTTAAAATACTGGGCCAGGTGGGGCTGGGGCTGATTGTCGGCTTCACCCTGTATTTCAGCGACGACGTGACGGTGCGGCAGTATATCTTCTCCGACGGCACCGTTTCGGCTGTGGATGCCACCAGCCGCTACACCGACGTAAAGTCTATGATCACCACCATCCCGTTCCGCCGCAACAACGAACTGGACTACTGCAACCTCTTTGCCTTCGCCGGTCCGCTCTTCCAGGACTGGTCCTGCTATTTATATATCCCCTTTGTCATCCTGATCATCACCGCCGTCTCCAACGGGGCCAACATCACGGACGGCATCGACGGGTTGGCCGCGGGCACGTCCGCCATCATTGGCATGACGCTGGCGATTTTTACTTACGTGTCGGGTAACACCATTTTCGCGGATTACCTCGACATCATGTTCATCCCGAACTCCGGTGAACTGGCCATTTTCTGTCTCGCCTTTGTGGGGGCCTGCGTGGGTTTCCTGTGGTACAATACCTACCCGGCGCAGGTGTTCATGGGCGATACGGGCAGCCTGGCCATCGGCGGCATTATCGCAGTGCTGGCCCTGATTGTACGCAAAGAACTGCTGATTCCGATACTGTGCGGCATTTTCCTGGTCGAGAACCTGTCGGTGATGCTGCAGGTGAGCTACTTTAAGTACACGCGCAAGAAATACGGCGAGGGCCGCCGCATCTTCAAGATGTCGCCGCTCCACCACCACTACCAGAAGTCAGGCTACCACGAGTCGAAAATCGTGGGCCGCTTCTGGATTGTGGGCATCATGTTGGCCATCCTGACGCTGGCGACATTGAAACTGAGATGAAGGTCGTTATCCGTTACTCATGCGTTTAGATGATGAAGGATGACAAGGAACTGGATGTCTGGAAGAAGAGCAGGGGTTAGCGAACAGGATATATAGCTTAACAAAATCGTTTCCTAAAGAGGGAATGTTTGGCCTGACCAGTCAGATGCGGCGGGCGGCAGTACCGGTGGCATCAAACATAGCGGAAGGCTGTGGAAGGCAACATGCCAAAGGCGCGATTCAGATATTTTATATAGCAAGAGGATCTTTGTATGAGCTTGAAAAGCAACTAGATATAGCCTCGGACTTAGATTACATAAACGAGGCGGTTTTAGTGGATGCCTTGAAGAAATAACAAGTTGTAAGCAAGTGTTGAATGGCTTGATCAAGTATTTCAGAAAGCTGCAGCCTGCGAACAACGATTAACAAGTAACGAACAACGAAAAATGATAGCGATACTGGGAGGAGGAGAGAGTGGCGTGGGGGCCGCTTTGCTGGCAAAGGCAAAGGGGCTCGGGGTGTTTGTGTCGGACAGGGGGCAGATACAGGATCAGTACAAAGCGAAACTGGCTACAGCCGCCATCCCCTATGAGGAAGGCGGGCATTCAGAAGAGCGAATTCTGGGAGCGTCTGAAATAATCAAAAGCCCGGGCATACCGGACAAGGCGCCCATTATACAGAAAGCGAAAGAGCGGCAGATACCGGTTATATCGGAGATTGAGTTTGCCGGCAGGTACACCGATGCGAAGTTTATCGGCATCACGGGCACCAACGGCAAGACAACCTCCACGCTGCTGACATACCACCTTCTGAAAAGCGCAGGGCTGAACGTGGGGCTGGCGGGGAACATCGGGGAGAGCCTGGCGGAGAAGGTGATCGACAACAAGTACGAGTACTATGTGGTGGAGCTGAGCAGTTTTCAGCTCGACAACATGTACGCGTTCAGGGCGCACATTGCCGTGCTCACCAACATCACCCCGGACCACATGGACCGCTACGAGTACAGCATGGAGAAATATGCGGCCTCGAAGCTGCGCATCGCCCAGAACCAGAACAATACGGACTACTTTATATATAACGCCGATGATCATACTATCACTCATGCGCTGGGTTCTGCTGCGGTTGGCGGAACACCAGTCCCCTTCTCCTTACAGGGGAAAGAGGAGGCAGCCGTCACATTCCAGGGACAGCATATAAAATTAAGCTCCCCTTTTGTTGAGGGGAGCGTGGACACTTCCAAGTCGAGCCTGATCGGGAAGCACAACCAGTACAATACCATGGCTGCCGTGGCGGTGGCCAAGCTGCTTGGGGTAAGCGACCGGGAAATTTCGCAGGCGCTGGAAACTTTCCGGAACGCGGATCACCGGCTGCAGGAGGTGGGCGTGGCCAAGGAGGTGACCTATATCAACGACTCCAAGGCCACAAACGTGGAGGCGGTGTGGTATGCGCTGGAGGGCATCAAGCAGCCCATTATCTGGATAGCGGGCGGAGTGGACAAGGGCAATGACTACAGCACCCTGGTGGAGCTGGCCCGGGAGAAAGTGAAAGTGCTGGTGTGCCTGGGCAAGGACAACGAGAAGCTGAAGCAGGCTTTCGGGCGGGTGGTGCCCATCATCGCGGAGACCACCTCCATCGAGTACGCCGTGCGCCTGAGCCGCTCCCTGGCCACACCGGGCGACGTGGTGCTGCTGTCGCCGGCGTGCGCCAGTTTCGATTTGTTTAACAATTACGAGCATCGTGGGCAGCGCTTTAAGGAGGCTGTAGAGAAGATAGTGCTGAAGAAATAAGAACACAAACCGGGGCCAAAGGGGTATGACAAAGCAGTGGGTACAGAAGAACCTGAATGGAGATGCCGTGATTTGGGGCATCGTGATCATCTTTTCGTTAATCAGCGTGGCGGTGGTATACTCTGCGACGGGGACGCTGGCGTACAAGAAAATGGAGGGGAACACCGAATACTTCCTCTTCAAGCACTCTTTCCTGATAATCGTTGGCCTGGCCTTTATGTGGGCGGCGCACAAGATCAACTACCGCTATTACTCCAAGCTGTCGTTGCTGGCGCTGCTCTTCTCCGCGCCGCTCCTCATCATCACCTATTTTTACGGCTCCAACATCAACGAGGCCTCCCGCTGGATCACGATCCCGGTGATTAACCAGACCTTCCAGCCTTCGGATCTGGCCAAACTGGCGCTCATATCCTACCTGGCCAGCATGCTCTCGAAGCGGCAGCAAATCCTGCACGACATTAAAGGAACCCTGCTCCCGATCTTCGGCTGGACAGTGGCCATCTGCGCCCTCATTGCGCTCACCAATACTTCTAATGCGGTACTGCTCTTCGCCACCTGCCTGCTGCTGATGTTCATAGGCCGTGTGCCGGTGAAGTACCTGGCGATTGTGCTGGTGGTGGGGGTGGTAGTAGGGGCATAGGCCTGGCCGTCGGGCAGCGCATGGAAACGGCCGTCAGCCGTGTGCAGGATTTCATGGATCCGAATGAGGTGCCCTTTCAGTTGGAGCAGTCCTATATAGCCATCGCCACGGGCGGCGTGGTGGGCAAAGGGCCCGGCAACAGCGACCAGCGCGACATTCTGCCGCACCCCTATTCCGATTTTATATTTTCCATTATACTGGAAGAGTATGGCCTGATAGGCGGTGTGTCGGTGCTGTTTTTGTACCTGGCGCTGCTCTACCGGGGCCTCGTGACGGTGAGCAAGAGCAACGGCGCGTTCGGCGGGCTGTTGTCGGCCGGGGTTAGCTTTAGCCTGGTGCTGCAGGGGATGGTGAACATGGCGGTTGCCGTGGGCCTCGGCCCAATCACGGGGCTGCCGCTGCCCCTGCTGAGCATGGGCGGCACGTCCCTCATCTTCACCGGCATCTCCATCGGCATCATCCTGAGCGTGAGCCGCAGCGAGGGCGACCTGGAGCGCAAGGCAATGGCCAGCACCGTGAAATCACCCATAAACGCGCCCGTAAATGCCTAAGCCGCACCGTCCATATCGCGTGATCATCAGCGGTGGCGGCACCGGCGGGCATATATACCCGGCCGTGGCCATCGCCAACCAACTGAAGGCGGTAAGCCCGGAGTCGGAGATCCTGTTTGTGGGCGCGAAGGGCCGGATGGAGATGACGCGCGTGCCGGAGGCGGGTTATAAGATTGTGGGCCTTTGGATCAGCGGGCTGCAGCGCCGCCTGACCCTGGACAACCTGTCGTTTCCGTTCAAGGTGCTTTCGAGTGTGCGGGTGTCGCATAAAATTATACATGATTTCAAGCCTGACGCCGTGGTGGGCGTGGGCGGCTATGCCAGCGGTCCGCTGCTGTATGCAGCCACGGCCCGGAAGATACCGTCGCTGATTCAGGAGCAGAACTCCTATGCCGGCATCACAAACAAGCTGCTGGCCAAGCGCGTGAATAAAGTCTGCGTGGCCTACCCGAACATGGAGAAGTTCTTTCCGGCGGAGAAACTGGTGCTGACGGGCAACCCGGTGCGGAGCGACATCATGGACGTGCAGCAGAAGCGGCAGGAGGCCCTGCTGCATTTTGGACTCGTCGGCACGAAAAAGACGATATTGGTGATCGGTGGAAGCCTCGGTGCCCGCACCATCAACCACAGCATAGCCGCCGGGCTGGAGCAAATCCTGCAGGCAGGTTATCAGTTGATATGGCAGACGGGCAAGGCCTATATACCGGAGGCAAAGGCACTGGAGGAGAAGCTTAATGCACAGGATGTGCGGGCCTTCGACTTTATCCGGCGCATGGACCTGGCCTACGCCGCCGCAGACGTGGTGATTTCGCGGGCTGGGGCCTTGTCTATATCTGAGCTTTGCCTGGCGGGGAAGCCCGCCGTGCTGGTGCCCTCGCCGAATGTGGCGGAGGACCATCAGACAAGAAACGCCATGGCACTGGTGGAGCAGCACGCGGCTTTGCTGGTGCGCGACGCGGAGGCGGCGGAGAAACTGGTGCCGACTGCCCTGCAACTGGCGCAGGATGAGGAGGAGCAGAAGCGGCTGCAGGCGAACATTATAAAAATGGCCCGCCCGAACGCGGCAGCGGATATTGTGAACGAGCTAATACAACTGATCAAGTGAGACTGGAGGACTATTCATATATCTACTTCCTGGGCATCGGCGGCATCGGCATGAGCGCCATTGCCCGCTGGTTCAAGGCCAAAGGCTACCCGGTGTGGGGCTACGACAAGACCCGCACCGCCCTGACCGAGGCGCTGGAGCAGGAGGGCATTCTGGTGCATTACGAGGACGATGTAAACCTGCTGCCGCAGGAGGTGCTGCTGCATAAAGAGGAGACGCTGGTGGTGCTGACGCCCGCTATTCCGGCTGACCACACGGAGTGGGCCCATCTGAGGGAACTGGGCTATACCATTAAAAAACGCTCGGAGGTGTTGGGCATTATCACGGCCTCGGCCTATACGGTGGCGGTGGCCGGCACGCACGGCAAAACCACCACTTCGTCCATCGTCACGCACCTGCTGCACCATGCCGGCGTGGACTGCTCTGCCTTTCTGGGCGGCATCGCCACCAATCTCAACTCCAACCTGCTGATCGGGAAAGGCACGGCAGAGAAAGAAATCGTGGTGGTGGAGGCCGATGAGTACGACCGCTCGTTCCTGACGCTCTTCCCGGATGTGGCCATCGTCACTTCCGCAGACCCGGACCACCTGGACATATATGGCGACAGGGAGGAACTGATCCGCACTTTCCAGCGGTTCATAAGCCAGATCAAACCCGGCGGCTACCTGTTCATCCACGACAGCACCGACCCGCGGCTGACGGCAAATGTGCAGGAGGGCGTGCAGGTGGTAAAGTACAGTTTAGACAGCGGAGACGCTTATGTACAGGGGCTGCAGATCAATGGCCGCTGGTTTGAGTATGATGCCGTGGGTCCCTTTGGGAACATAGCTGGACTGAGCCTCGGCGTTCCGGGTTTCCACAACGTGGAAAACACCCTGGCGGCCATGCTGGCAGCGCAGGTGCTGCAGGTGCCGGAAGAGGAAATCAGGAGCGGCGTACAGTCTTTTACCGGTGTGAAGCGGCGCTTCGAGTTTGTGTACGAAAGCAAGCGCAAGGTATATATAGACGACTACGCGCACCACCCAAAAGAGATAGACGCGTTCATGAATTCGCTGCGTGCGCTCTACCCAAACGCCAGAATTTTAGTGATATTTCAGCCGCACCTTTTTACCCGCACGCGCGACTTCGCGGACGAGTTTGCGGAGAGCCTGAGCAAGGCCGATGAACTGATTCTGCTGGATATATACCCGGCACGGGAAAAACCCATTGAAGGTGTAACTTCGGACATGATTTTAGACCGGGTAAAGTGTCCAAAAAAGAGCCTGGTGCAGAAAGAGAAAATAGTGGAAAAACTGTACAAAAACAGCGATTTTGACGTTTTGGCCACGATCGGTGCCGGAGACATTGACACACTGGTTGAGCCATTAAGAATTTTTTTTGAAAATAGCGGCGATGGGCTTGAATAGTAAAATAAAATCTTTAATTTTTGCAGGCTGTAGCATGGCCACGATGGGCGGCCTGGCGGCTTTTGCCTCTTCACGCCAAAATGAAAAAGTATGTGAAAAAGTGTCAATAAATATTGATAATGAGTACAATAATTACTTTATTGGCGATAAGGAGGTCCGGGACCTGCTCACGCGTGGGGGAGAGCGAAAACTGGAGGGGCTGCCAAACCAGCACATAGACCTGAAGAACCTGGAGAAGCGCATCGAGGCAAATAAATTTGTGAAAGATGCGGAGGTTTCCAGGGGCCTGGACGGGAACGTGCATGTACAAGTAAAACAGACAAGACCTATAGCAAGAATTATACGGACAAATCAACAGGATGTCTATATAGACGCAGCGGGCAACATACTGCCCCTCTCTGACAGATACACCGCTCGTGTAATCCCCATAACAAAGTCAGCTCTTATCAAGCCGTCTGACAAAGGATTCTTTCAGGATTCTATAGGCCAGTCTTACCTTTCCCTGCTGGAGTTCATCGAGAACGACCCATTCTGGAAAGCCCAGCTTGCACAAATGCACATTGACGGCGCCGGAAAGGTGGCTTTCCTGCCGCAGGTGGGCGAACACACCATCGAGTTCGGCAAGCCCGTCCGGATAGAGGAGAAGTTCAGGAAACTGATGATCCTATATAAAGAGGTGCTGCCCACCATGGGATGGGCGCGCTACAAGAGAGTAAACTTGGAATACGAAGATCAGATAATTTGTGAATAACAGACAAAAAACATGCAGAACGACAAAATAGTAGTAGGCTTGGATATTGGCACCACCAAAGTTTGCGCACTTGTAGGTCGTAAAAATGAGTTTGGCAAGCTGGAGATATTGGGGATGGGGAAAGCGGCCTCTGAGGGGGTCGTGCGGGGCATTGTGAGCAATATCGACAAAACAGTAGAAGCCATCCGCAAAGCGATTCGGCAGGCTGAGGAACAGTCGGGCATCAACATCGGGGTAGTGAACGTGGGCATAGCCGGGCAGCACATCAAGAGCCTGCAGCACAACGGCAGCATCACCCGCCAGATAACAGACGACGAGATCACGGTAGAGGATGTGAACCGCCTTACGAACGACATGTACCGGCTGGTAACCCCTCCGGGGAGTGAGATCATCCACGTGATGCCGCAGGAGTACAAGGTGGACTACGAGGAGGGGATCGTGGACCCGGTGGGGATGTCCGGGGTGCGCCTGGAGGGTAACTTCCACATCATCACGGCGCAGTCCAACGCCATCAACAACATCAACAAGTGCGTGTCGCGCGCAGGCCTGGAGGTAGACCAGTTGATTCTGGAGCCGCTGGCCTCGAGCATGTCCGTGCTCAGCGAGGAGGAGAAGGAGGCTGGCGTCGCCCTGGTGGACATTGGGGGCGGCACCACAGATTTAGCCATCTTCAAAGATAATATTATCCGCCATACGGCAGTTCTACCTTTCGGGGGCAACATCATCACCTCCGACATTAAGCAGGGTTGCATGGTGATGCAAAACCAGGCAGAGCAACTGAAGGTGAAGTTCGGAAGGGCCATTGCCGACGAGGCCTCTGAGAACGAGATCGTTTCCATACCCGGCCTGCGCGACCGCACGCCGAAGGAAATCTCGCTTAAAAACCTCGCCTATATCATTGAGGCCAGGATGGAGGAGATTGTGGAACTGGTGTATGCCGAGATTGTGCGCTCTGGCTACGCCAACAGCCTGGCAGGGGGCATCGTGGTAACGGGAGGGGGATCCCAGCTGCAAAACCTGGTGCAACTGGTGGAGTATATCACCGGCTTGGACACGCGTATCGGCTACCCGAACGAGCACCTGGGCAGGTCGAAGATAGACTCTGTGAAGAGCCCGATGTATGCCACCAGCGTGGGGTTGGTGCTTGCCGGATATCAGCCCCTGGACCAGCGTGCCGACGGGTACACCAGCGTGGAAGAACTGCCGGCGTATCAGAAACAGAAGCCGCAGCCGGAGCCGAAGAGCACCACTGGCGGCAACAGCGGCGGGGGAGGCCTTCTGCAGAAGCTGAAGGGCTTTTTATCAGACGACATCGACAACAAACAAAGTTATTAACCCATTTTAGAGCAGGAGAAATTAGCATGAGTTCAATGTACACCTTTGACTTGCCAGCCAGCGGTAAGTCTATCATAAAAGTAATTGGCGTTGGGGGCGGTGGTAGCAATGCTGTGAACCATATGTATAGCCAGGGCATCAAAGATGTAGAGTTTATCATCTGCAACACCGACGCCCAGGCGCTGAAAAGCAGCAGCGTGCCTAACAAGCTTGCCATCGGGCAGAACCTGACCGAGGGGCTGGGCGCGGGCGCTAACCCTGAGAAAGGCAAGCACGCGGCCCTGGAGAGCAAGGAGGAGATACGTGAGATGCTCAGCAACGACACCAAGATGGTGTTCATCACGGCTGGCATGGGCGGCGGCACTGGCACAGGCGCTGCGCCGGTTATCGCGAAGGTGGCCAAAGAACTCGGCGTGCTGACAGTGGGCATCGTGACAGCCCCCTTTGTTTTTGAGGGGAAGAAGAAGAAGGTGGCGGCCGAGAATGGCATCAAGGAGCTGAGCGAGAACTGCGACACGATCCTGGTTATCCTGAACGACAAGCTGCGCGAGATGTTCGGCAACCTGACCATCCGTGAGGCCTTCGCCAAAGCCGACAATGTGCTGACAACTGCTGCGAAATCTATCGCCGAGATTATTACCGTAACGGCCGAAGTGAACGTGGACTTTGAAGACGTGAAAACAGTAATGAAAGACTCTGGTGCTGCAGTGATGGGTTCTGCAACCACAGAGGGCGAGGGCCGTGCCCTGCGTGCCGCTGAAGAAGCGCTTTCATCTCCGCTGCTCAACAACACCGACATCCACGGCGCTCAGAAAATCCTGCTTTCAATTATGTCTGGCGAGCAGGCCGAACTGGAAATGGATGAACTGACCGAGATAACAGAGTATATACAGGACAAGGCTGGCCAGGAGGCCGAGGTGATCTTCGGCCACGGCATCGATTCTTCGCTGGGCCAGAGCATCCGCGTAACAGTGATCGCCACAGGCTTCGCAGCCGATGCTGAGAGCATCATTGAGCCTAAGAAGACGGTATTTGACCTGAACAGCCAAAAAAAAATTGAAGTAGCTGAGCCTGCCAAGCCAGAGCAGGAGGTAGCCGCTTTCGCGCCGCGCCCGGTAGCTCCGGCCCCCGTGCCGCCGCAGCAGCCTGCGTCGCAAACGCCGCCGTCTCAGCCTGCCTATGAGCAGCCTGTGCGCCGCCCGGAGCCACAGCCCGTACAGCCACAGCCTATCATCTTTGAACTGGACGGCAATGTGCAGCAGAACGCCTACAACGCCCGTGAGGAGGAGAGCATGGCCGCCCGTGAGCGCGAGGCAGCCATGCGCCTTTCTGAAGAGCGCGAGCTGATGCAGCGCCGGGCCGAAGAGCGCCGGGAGCGCCTGCGCATGCTGAGCTCCGAAATCACCACAGAGGCCATCAAGGAGAAGCTGGACACGCCCGCTTACCTGCGCCGCAACGTGGCCCTCGACAGGGTGTCGCATTCTTCGGAGCGCAACATCTCGCGCTTCAACCTGAACGATGACAATGAGATTTTAGGCGATAACCGCTTCCTGCACGACAACGTGGACTAAGCCATATATGCATGAACAGGAAGGGCCTGCATTGAGAAATGCAGGCCCTTCCTGTTTTATATAGTTCGGTTGCTGAATTACACCCATCTAACACCAATATCAATTCTAGGATGCGTGTTTGAAGCACCATCAGTGTTTAGTAAAGCCAATTTCACTCCTCGGAGGGGTGGGGGTGGGTTCAAAAAGTTAACTTTTTAAGCACGCAAAAATTATTCGAGGCTGATATTATGTATGAGTGCATATATGGCGCGAGCGCTTCGCTCGTGTCTACTATCATAGGGCTTATATATCTCAATTTATATATAGCTTGGGTAGTGGCAGACGTGCCTATATGATGGGTTTCCGGTATGGCAGCCTGAATTAATTCGGCGGCCGCGGGATAGGAGGTTACGAGCGAGGACTTCCGCGCCATATACGCAAAGCAGACTTTTTAAACCGCTTTGCTTTTTGCGTAACGTCAGTTATATAGAGGCAGAAGCTCAGATAAGGTCACTCATTCTGAATCAGGGTAATCATATATAAAAAGGTTGATTCAGCAGCTACAGTGTCTTCTATGCTGTGCCTGTTCCTAAAAGCGGATAAGCTGTGCTACATGCTGCTCCAGCAGCTCGTTATACAGCTTGTTGGTGATCTGCCTGCCGTCGAAGTTTTTTTCGATATGGGCGAGCTTTAGTTTCATCGCCATGATGTGCATTCCCAGGTAGTTCAAGATGTCCGTCAGGTGGCTCAGGGCAAGGCCGCTGCCCTGCATCCCCGACGACAGGCCAATCAGGGCGCCCTTTTTGTGCAGGAAGGGACAGGGGTAGCTCAGCGCGTCGATAAAAGCCTTCAGCACACCGGGGAAGGAGGAGTTGTACTCCGGCACCACAAACACGAACTTATCCGCCGTTTCTATCATCTGGACCAGTTTGTTGAACTGCTCGTTCTTTCCCGCATTCTTGTACATGTCCGGCACGATGAAATCCGGCGGCAGGTCGGCCAGGTCCAGTATCTGGTGGGGCTCTCCCCGTTCCTGAAGCATCGCCGCGTATATGTCAACGATCGCCCTGGACTTGGAGCCGATTCTGTTCGTTCCTGATATCAGTGTAATCATGTGGCGGGGTTTCCTCTATTTCCTCTAAACAGTTTAGGACGGCTTAGGTTATATATTCCTTGTATTTTATATATAGATCCTGTACGGCTACGTTGGGTTTGGCCTGAAAACAGGGGAGGCGGGGACAATAACTGCCCCCGCCTCCCCTTGTTACATATAATCCTGTTATAAGTTCTCGGAGGTAGCCTTGGCACCGATATACTCTCTTCTGAGCATATCGATGTTTTCCATCGAGATGCCCACCGGGCACTCGACTGCACAGGCGCCGGTGTTGGAGCATGAACCGAAACCCTCCAGGTCCATCTGCGCCACCATGTTCTCCACGCGCGTCTTGCGCTCCGTCTTGCCCTGTGGCAGCAGGGCAAGCTGCGACACCTTGGCACTCACAAACAGGATGGCAGAAGAGTTTTTACAGGCAGCCACGCAGGCACCGCACTGGATGCAGGTCGCCGCGTCGAAGGCTTTGTCCGCAATAGTTTTCGGGATCGGGATCTCGTTGGCGTCAGGCACGCCGCCCGTGTTCACGGATATGAAGCCGCCCGCCTGCTGGATGCGGTCAAAGGCCGAACGGTCCACGATCAGGTCTTTGTGTACCGGGAATGCTGCGGCTCTCCAGGGCTCAATGGTGATGGTGTCGCCGTAGTTGAAGTGGCGCATGTGCAGCTGGCAGGTGGTGGTGCCGCGCTCGGGGCCGTGCGGACGGCCGTTGATGAACAGGCTGCACATCCCGCAAATGCCCTCGCGGCAGTCATGGTCGAATGCGATGGGCTCTTCGCCACGCACTATCAGGTCCTCGTTCAGCACATCCAGCATCTCCAGAAACGACATGTCCGGAGATATGCCCTTCACAGGATAGGTGACCATTTGCCCCGCGGCCTCTCTATTTTTTTGGCGCCAAACCTTCAGTGTCAGGTCCATTGGTTTAGCATTTGGATTACTTCCAGCCATTTCTTTTAAATTAGAAATTATAAATTATGAATTAGAAATTATTAGAACGGATGCCCTATATCACAATCTTTCGCGGGCTACTCATTTCTAATTTTTAATTTCCAATTTTTAATTAATCATTACTTGTAACTGCGCTGTGTCAGTTTCACGTTCTCGAACTCCAGCTCTTCCCTGTGCAGGATGGGCTCGTTGCCGACGCCAGTGAACTCCCAGGCCGCCACATAGGCGTAGTTCTCGTCGTCGCGCAGCGCCTCGTTCTCCGGTGTCTGCGACTCTTCGCGGAAGTGGCCGCCGCACGATTCTCTTCTGTTCAGGGCATCGTCCACCATCAGCTCGCCGAGCTCGAAGAAGTCGGCCACGCGGTTGGCGCGCTCCAGCGTCTGGTTCAGTTCCTCGTTCACGCCCGTCACCTTCACATCGCGCCAGAACTCATCACGCAGCCTGCGTATCTCCTGCTTGGCCAGTTTCAGGCCTTCCTCGTTCCGGGCCATACCACAGTGCTCCCACATAATCAGGCCCAGCTCCTTGTGGAAGTCATCCACCGTGCGGGTGCCGTTAATGGAAAGCAACAGGTTGTTTTTCGCCAGCACGGCTTGTTCCGCCTCTTTGAAGGCAGGGTGGTCCGTCGACACTTTCTCGTACGGCATCCTGGCCAGGTAATCGCCGATGGTATAGGGCAGCACGAAATAACCGTCGGCCAGGCCTTGCATAAGCGCGGAGGCTCCCAGGCGGTTGGCGCCGTGGTCAGAAAAGTTGCACTCGCCGGCGGCATATAAACCAGGGATGGTGGTCATCAGGTTATAGTCAACCCAAAGGCCGCCCATGGTATAGTGTACCGCAGGGTATATGCGCATCGGTCTTTCGTACGGGTTCTCATCCGTGATTTTCTCGTACATCTCGAAGAGGTTGCCGTATTTGGCCGCAATGGCCGCCTGGCCATCGCGTTTGATGGCATCCGCAAAGTCAAGGTATACCGCAAGGCCGGAGGCGCCCACACCGCGTCCTTCGTCGCACACCAGTTTGGCGTTGCGCGAGGCCACGTCGCGGGGCACCAGGTTACCGAAGGCCGGGTACTTGCGCTCCAGGTAATAGTCGCGGTCTGCCTCGGCTATGTCAGCCACCTTTATCTCTCCCTTCCGCAGGCGCTGTGCCATCTCCACCGTCTTTGGCACCCACACCCGGCCGTCGTTGCGCAGCGACTCAGACATCAGCGTGAGCTTTGACTGGTAGCCGCCGGAGACCGGGATGCAGGTAGGGTGAATCTGGGTGAAGCATGGGTTGGCGAACAGTGCTCCTTTTTTATAGGCCCGCCAGGCCGCTGTGGCATTAGAGCCCATCGCATTGGTGGAGAGGAAGAACACGTTGCCATATCCTCCGGTGGCCAGCACCACCGCGTGTGCGCTGTGCGATTCAATGGCTCCCGTGATCAGGTTGCGCACCACAATACCGCGCGCCTTGCCGTCTACCATCACCAGGTCCAGCATCTCGGTGCGGGGGTACATCTTCACCTTGCCGTAGGCGATCTGGCGGTTCAGGGCCGAGTAAGCGCCCAGCAGCAGCTGCTGGCCCGTCTGGCCGCGGGCGTAGAAGGTGCGCGACACCTGCGCGCCGCCAAACGAGCGGTTGGCCAGCAGCCCACCGTAATCGCGGGCAAACGGAACACCCTGCGCCACGCACTGGTCGATGATGTTGACTGACACCTGCGCCAGGCGGTACACGTTGGCTTCGCGGGAGCGGTAATCACCGCCCTTCACGGTGTCGTAGAAAAGACGGAAAACAGAGTCCCCGTCGTTCTGGTAGTTTTTGGCGGCGTTGATGCCGCCCTGCGCCGCAATCGAGTGCGCGCGGCGCGGCGAGTCCTGAAAGCAGAAGGCTTTTACGTTATATCCCAACTCGCCGAAAGTGGCAGCCGCAGAGGCGCCAGCCAGGCCCGTGCCCACTACAATGATATCGTATTTGCGTTTGTTGGCCGGGTTTACCAGCTTCACATCAAATTTATGTTTATCCCATTTCTCAGCTATCGGGCCTTCCGGGATTTTAGAATCTAATATCATAGCGATTATTTCGATCAGTTATAATTCGAAGAAGAAGAAGAAATAAAGTGGGATAATGGCAAAGCCAAAGCACACGATAACAGAAAAGGCATAGCCGAACTTCTGAATGAAAGGCGTATATTTCTTGTGGTTGAGGCCCAGTGACTGAAAAGCGCTCTGGAACCCGTGGATGAGGTGGTAGGCCAGGGCCACCATGGATATCACATAGAGCGCCACGTACCACCATATCTGGAACGACTGCACCACTCTCAGGTAGAGGTTCTCGTATTCTACGTCTTCAATCACAACGCCCTCCAGGCCCCCAAAGCGGGCGGGCACGAAGAAATTCCACAGGTGGATGATCAGGAAGACAAGTATAACCGTTCCCAGAAGGCCCATATTGCGCGAGGCCCAGGTGCTGTTCTCTTCCGGGTGGCTGTTGACGTAGCCTATGGGGCGCGCCGCCTTGTTGCGGCGGGTTATCACGATAGCATCGTATATATGGAACAGAAAACCCAGGAGAAGCACAATTTCCATGGTGCGGATAATCGGGTTGGTGCCCATGAACCTGGAGTATATATTAAAAGCCGCCCCTCCGTCGTTGTTGAAGAGCTGCAGGTTACCGATCAGGTGTACCACCAGGAAAGAGCACAGGAAAAGACCCGTGATCGACATGATGATCTTGCGCCCTACTGTACTGGAAAACGTTTGAGTAAACCAATTCATCTGTAAGAGTTATAGGTTAAAGTTATGAAGCTTTTTAATTCTCAAAGGTACATGCGGACCTTCTATAAACCAATATTAATATCATATTTTGAATCAATCTAAATTGCTACGCGTACCACAAAAAGCTATATTCCGATAACCTACTGCGCTTCTACTGGTTGATAATAAAATCAAAAGACGGAAGTTTGTTTAATATCTGATTTTACCGCCAAACCCAGCTTTCTATGCCAAATTGTTTACGCATGAAGTACTTGCTGCGCGCCAGTCTGCTGTTCGTGCTTTTACATTTTGTGTCCGGTGTTTTCACAGAGGCCCAGGCAACACACATACGGGCAGGAGACATCACCGCCCAGCGCGACACGACCCCCAACCCCAACCCCCGCCGCTTCTTTTTCACCATGACGATATATACCGATCAGGCCTCCTCTGCTGAAGATCCGATTGTATATATGAACATGGGCGGCGGAGTCGTGCTGGAAGTGCCGCGGCTTGCCGTAATCCCCATCGGGAACGAGACCGACCGGGAGGTATATAAATGGGAGTACACTTTCCCGACAGATGGAACCCACCGGGTTTCGTGGGTGGGCGTAAACCGCAACAACGACATCCTGAACATGGCGCCGCCATCCGACCAGCGATCTTTTTTCATTGAGACGGTCATCAACATCAACGCATTGCGTGGCTTCAACAGCACGCCGGTGCTGACGGTGGCGCCGATAGACATCGCGGCGGTGGGGCGGCGGTACGTGCATAACCCCGGCGCCTACGACGCAGACGGCGACAGCCTGGCCTTTAAGCTGATCGTGCCCCGCTACGAAGACGCGCAGGGCAGGATAACCGTTGTCCCGGGCTACAGTTTGCCGCACCTGACGTTTAACTGCACGACCTCGGACGGGGGCGCTGCGGCCTTTCTGACGCTTGACGCCCTGACGGGCCAGCTGACGTGGGACGCGCCGTGCGTGAAGGGGGAGTACAACGTTGCCTTCGTGGTGGAGGAGTGGCGGGTGTCGGAGAACGGTGGGGCGGTGAAACTGGGGGAGGTGGTGCGCGACATGCAGATCCTGGTGCGGGAGTCGGAGAACCGGCCGCCGGTGCTGGAGCCGCGGGACACGTGCGTGGTGGCAGGTACGATGTTGCGTGGCGCAGTGCGGGCCACGGACCCTGACGGGGACCTGGTGGACCTGACGGTGGCGGGTTCGGGCATCGTTCCGCCGGCCACCTTCGAGCAGACGGTGCGTGCGCCGGGGGAGGCGGCCGGGGTGCTGGCCTGGCAAACCCAGTGCTCGGACGTGCGGGAGCGCCCCTACCAGGTAGTGTTCCGGGCGCGGGATGTGCGCCCGCCAGGGGAGGAGCGCCTGACGGACCTGCAGCCCTGGAATATCCGGGTGGTGGGCCCGGCGCCGGAGAATCTGGTTGCACGGGCCGGTCAGGGCGAGGTGGCCCTGACCTGGGACGCCTACACCTGTGAGAACGCCTCCTCCATCCGGGTATACCGGCGGGAGGGCCCCTCAGGCTTCGTTCCCAACGGCTGCCAGACGGGTGTGCCTGCCTCGACGGGCTACGTGCTGATCGGAGAGGTGGAGGCCTCAGCCTCAGGCTTCACGGACACGGGGGCGCAGGCCGGGGTGGAGTACTGTTACATCATTTACGCGGTGTTCCCCTCGCCGGGGCGGGGCGAGAGCCTGGCATCCAACGAGGCCTGCGCGGGTGTGGAGCGCGACATCCCCTACCTCACCAACGTGACGGTGGAGCAGACCTCCGCCACCGACGGCCGCATCCTGGTCCGCTGGACGCAGCCTGAGCCGGGGCAACTGATTCCACCGTTGGAGTACCGGCTGCTGCGCAAGACAGGCCAGGGAGCCGGCGAGGGATATGTGGAAGTGTACCGCAGCCGAAACATGGCCGACACGGTGTTCGTGGACAAGGGGCTGAATACACTGGAGGAAGCCTACCGCTACCGCCTGGAGCTCTACCAGGCACCGACCGGGGGCGGCCAACCCACCGAACTGCGGGAGGGGGCGGAGGCCTCGAGCGTGCGCCTGGAGGTGACCCCGGCAGAGGGAGAGGAGGCAGCCTTCGAGCTGTCGTGGACGTACCAGGTGCCGTGGGACAACACAGCCGGGCCCCTGCACCGCATCTATAGGCGCGCGCCGGGCGGGGCGCTCACGCTTATTGACAGCGTGGCGGCCACGGCCGCGGGAGGCGCCTACACCGACGATAGCCCCGGGCTGGAGCGGGGGGCAGACTACTGCTACGTGATAGAGACGGCCGGGGCCTACCAGGTGGCGGGGCTGCCGGCGCCGCTGCGGAACCGGAGTCAGGAAACGTGCGCGCAACTAGAGAAGCTAGTGTGTCCGCCGGAGCTGAGCATTAATCAGCTGGACTGCGAGGCCTTCGCCCGCAGCCCGCAGGAGCCGCCATACGAAAATGTTCTGACGTGGGTGCCGCAGGTAGGCGGGGACTGCACCGACCAGATCGCCTTCTACACAGTGTACTTCCGCTCCTCCCCGGATGCAGAGTACGCGCCCATTGGAACCACAGAGGAAACAAGCTTCACCCACTCCGGGTTGGAATCATACGCCGGGTGCTACGTGGTGACGGCCACGGACGAGGCCGGTCGGGAAAGCACGATGAGCAATGAGGTTTGCAACGACAACTGCATCACATTCGTGCTGCCCAACGTCATCACCCCCAACGGGGACGATAAGAACGATGTGTTCCGGCCAGGGCCGGGGACGGCGTTCATCAAGAGCATGAAGTTCCGGGTGTTCAACCGCTGGGGCGCCGAGGTGTACTCCAGCCAGGCCACCAGCGGAGGGGACGCTCTCTACATCAACTGGCCGGGGGTAAATGCGGAGGGGAACCCACTGAGCGACGGCACGTACTTCTACGAGGCCGAGGTGGAGTTCCACACGCTGGACCCGGCCAAGGCCCGCGCCACCTACAAGGGATGGGTTGAGATCATCAGGTGACACGCCAAAACTACAACACGCTGAACAGGGAAGCCATCGTTTTTTACGATGGCACCTGCGGCTTTTGCCAGGCAAGTGTTCAGCTTGTGCTGAAGCATAACGTGCGTCGCAATCTCAAATTCGCCGCGCTCCAGTCGGAAGTTTTCAAGGCCTTAGCGTCCTCCTCACAACTCCCTGAGCCTTTGCCGGATTCAGTTGTCTTTTATGAGCAGGGCCTGGTATATACTGCCTCGGATGCCGTGCTGCGCATCGCCCGCCATCTCAGGTTTCCGTTCAGCGCGCTTTACTATTTCCGGTTTATTCCTTTATCTTTCCGCAATCTGCTGTACCGCTATGTCGCCAGGCACCGCTACAACATCGCGGGGCAGAAAGAAGCATGCCTGCTGCCGTCGCCTGAAGAGCGGGCGCGGTTTATGGCGTAAATTGCTATATGGTTAATTGTTGAATGGTTAAAGGTTGTGCCCTTTAATTGTCTAAACTCATCTTCGGACCGAGCGAAACCATTTAACAACTTAGCCATTCAACAATTCAAGAGGAAAACCATAAACGAACAACGAATGAAGAAAGCATACATTTTCCCGGGACAAGGGTCCCAGTTCACAGGGATGGGTAAAGGTCTGTATGAGCAGCATGAGGAAGTAATGCGACTGTTTGACATGGCGAATGAAATTCTGGTCTTCGATATCACAGCCGTCATGTTCAGCGGCACCGACGAGGAGTTGAAGCAGACGAAAGTTACGCAGCCCGCCATATTCCTGCACTCCGTGGCACAGGCCGCCGTGGCCAAAGACTTTCACCCGGATATGGTGGCGGGACATTCGCTCGGAGAGTTCTCGGCGCTGGTGGCCAGTAAGGTGCTTCGTTTCGAAGACGGGCTCCGGCTGGTATCGAAACGCGCCTTGGCCATGCAGGCCGCCTGCGAGGCGAACCCTTCTACCATGGCGGCCATCCTGGGTTTGGAGGATGCAAAAGTGGAAGAGGTGTGCGCCTCTATCGAAGGTGAGGTAGTTGTGGCTGCAAATTATAACTGCCCCGGCCAACTCGTGATCTCCGGAACCAACAGGGGAATTGAGCTTGCCTGTGAGAAAATGAAGGAGGCTGGCGCCAAACGGGCGCTCCCGCTGCCGGTGGGTGGTGCGTTCCACTCCCCTCTGATGAAGCCGGCTGAGGAGGAACTGGCAAAGGCCATTAGCGAAACAACCTTCCACGAAGGCATCTGCCCCATCTATCAGAACGTGGATGCCCGGCCACACACGGACCCGGAGGAAATCAAACAGAACTTGATTAAGCAGCTGACCGCCCCGGTGCGCTGGACACAGACGGTGCAGGCCATGCTTGCCGACGGCGCCACACACTTCGTGGAGTGCGGCCCGGGCAAGGTGTTGCAGGGCCTGGTGAAGAAGATAGACCGGAACGCGGAGGTCAGTTCAGCAGAATAATTTCTCAGCATATATGCCTATATACAAGAAGAGCCCTTTCCGGCATATGTCCGGGGAGGGTTCTTTTGTTTTTGAGGACCTTCCTCAGCCTGTGGTGCGCCTTGCCTATATACCCGAATCATGAAAAGTAGCTGAGAATGTTTGAGGTTGCCGGCACCACGGACGCCTCTTTTATATATGTGCTGATGGGGCAGGCCTTGGTGGCCATGTTCTTTTCATCGGCTGTAAATGATGTGCTGATCAGGGGGATATACGCTGGCTTTTCTTCGGAAGAAGCAGCTGATGCTGTGGTATGTGCCTGTTGCCACGGTGCTATATATGCCGGACGATTCCCGGAAGGAGGGATTCAGTATAGAGAACATCGTTTTCTCCGTCACCGTGGGATTTACGCCTGCCTATACAGTGCTGAAGACAGGGACAATCTGGCTGTCGGTCGGGCTGCACAGGGGCGGAGACGTAATAAACAGGGTGCTGTATGGTTTTAGCGGGCAGGGCATCTGGAAACTGACTGGATAATATGGCGGAGGGGCCGCTTTTCCAATACCTAGGCCTTGCTGTTACTGCCCTGCTGTTTCCGGTGGTCAATCTGCTGCTGCAGCGCAGGGTGCTGAAAACGGATGAAGTAACTAAAGCGCAGGGAACGGTGCCAGCTGCAAATATGGCCTGGTGGTTACCTCACGGAGACGGTATATCCTCTCCTTTAACTCCCTTCCCGAATTTCCCGAACCTCCAGTGCATCCGGGCACGCAGCCAACAGCCCGGCTACGGTCTTTCCAAGAACGGGGTGCATCCGGTCGGGAACCAGTTCGGCCAGCGGCAGCAGCGTGAAACGGCGCAGGTGCAGTTGCGGGTGCGGAATGGTGAGGCGCTGGCTTTGCAGCACGATGTCCTCATAAAATAAAATGTCGATGTCAATGACGCGGGCTCCCCAGTGCTCCAGCCGCACCCGGCCCAGTTCCTGCTCCAGGTTATTTATCCTTTGCAATAGCTGCGCTGGCTGCAGCTCCGTCTGCATCTCCAGCACCTGGTTCAGGAAGGCGGGCTGATCGGTTTTGCCCCAGGCCGCCGTTTCATATATACCGGAGGACCGCAGGATGCCGCCGACCTGTTTGGCTAGCCCTTCGCGGGCCTGCGCCAGATAAGAGAGGCGGTCGCCGAGATTGCCGCCCAGCAGCAGGTAAGTCTTAGGCATGGCGCTGAAAGAAGTTCATGGTCAGGTCTGCGGCGGCGCGGGCAGGGGCGGGCAACTCGCCGTGCGGGTACGGGTGCTGGCCTCCGAAAGAGTGGTTGGTATCGGGCAACAGGCGCAACTCGGCGTCGGGTTTCCATTTTTTCAGGTCATGTGCCATCTGCAGCGGCAGTGTCTCGTCCTGTTCGCCGTGCAGGATGAGCAGCGGCTGGCTCATTTTTCTGATGACCTGCGGGATGTCGAGGCGCGCGCGGTTCAGGTGATAGTCTTCGGCCAACTGGTAATAGAGCGGCATCTGCTGACCCGTGCGGCCATTGAGCACGTACTGCACGCCTTCCTGCTTCCACTGTGCCATCTGCGGCTCCGTCCAGCGCTGGTCGTAATCGCTCACAGCCGACCAGGTGGCCACGGCTTTCACACGGGGCTCCTCGGCAGCCTTCAGAATAACGGCCCCGCCACCCCGGCTGTGCCCAACAAGGTAAATGCGATTCAAATCGAGCTCCTGCCGCTGTATGGGTGGGTTCGTGTCGTGCAGCAGGTCGATGAGCGCCTGCATGTCGTCGAGTTCAAGGCTGAAGTTGTTGTTGCCGAAAGCCTCCAGGTCGTGCAGGTCGCTGTCGTCCTCCACGGAGGTGCCGTTGTAGGCAAAATTGAATTTCACGAACACAAACCCGTTTTCGGCGAAGTGGCGGGCCAGCAGGTTAAAGTGCCCCCAGTCTTTGAAGCCCTTGAAGCCGTGCGTGAAGATAACCACGGGCTTTGGCCGGCTGTCGGGCATATAGGTGGCGTCGGCAGTGAAAGGGCGCCCGTGCACCGGGTATACGACAAAATCTACTTTCATACTTTCTGTTGTTGGTTGCTGGTTGTTAGGCGGTAAAGTGATTTGAATTTATTTAGCGTAGCCTTCCCTCCTTGAAGCTTATTATATATAACTCATTTATATGGCTTGTTATACGTGCTAGTTATATATAAATCACTCTTTGTATGACCCACTTTTTGAAATCGCTGTAATAAGATGGCTATATGCGTTCATAATATATGAACATTATATATGGCAAAGCCAGCAGTAAATCATATAGCAGTTCATCCTCATCAACCAACAATTTACAAACAGCAACCATCCATCCAACCATACAGCAATTTAACAATAAAAACCCGTTTTGCGGGCCCGCGTTTGGAAACCACTCTGCGGGATAGTAATATTGCGGTCTTAACACATGAGCATCAGCCTAAAGGATATACAAGCGCCCATTGCGCCGGAAATGCAGCTTTTCGAGAAGAAGTTCAGGGCTTCGATGAAGTCGAAAGTGCTGCTTCTGGACCGGATCATGAGCTACATCGTGAAGCGCAAGGGCAAGCAGATGCGCCCGATGTTCGTGTTCTTCACGGCCAAGTTGTTCCGCGAAAGCATCAGCGAGGCCACTTACCGCGGCGCCGCCCTGATCGAGCTGTTGCACACCGCCACGCTGGTGCACGACGACGTGGTGGACGACGCCAACTACCGCCGGGGCTTCTTCTCGGTGAACGCCCTCTGGAAAAACAAGATTGCCGTGCTGGTGGGCGATTACCTGCTCTCTAAGGGCCTGCTGCTCTCGCTGCAAAACGACGATTACGACCTGCTGAAGATCGTGTCGAACGCGGTGCGGGAGATGAGCGAGGGGGAGTTGCTGCAGATGGAGAAAGCGCGCCGCCTCGATATAACAGAGGAAGTGTACTTCGACATCATCCGGCAGAAGACCGCCTCCCTGATTGCCTCCTGCTGCGCCGTGGGCGCCGCCTCGGCGGGGGCCTGCAAAGAGGAGGTGGAGAAAGCCCGCCTGTTTGGCGAGAAAGTGGGCATCGCCTTTCAGATAAAGGACGACTTGTTCGACTACGGCACCGCCGAGATAGGCAAGCCGGTGGGCATCGACATCAAAGAGAAAAAGATGACCCTGCCGCTGATACACGCCCTGCGCCAGGCCGACTGGCTGACGAAGCGCCGCATTATCTACAACGTGAAAAACAACAACGGCGACAGCAGGCGCGTGCAGGACGTCATTGATTTTGTGAAGCAGTCGGGCGGCATCGCCTATACCATCAAACTCATGAACCAGTACCATGCGGAAGCGCTGGCTATTCTGGGCACATTCCCCGCGTCGCCCTCGCGCACGTCGCTGGAGCAGCTCATCGCCTACACCATAGAGCGAGAGAAATAGCTCTTTTGCAGCTGGAATAAGACATATCAAACTTTTTTCGGTATTTTACGATAGCATTGCTGATGCTGTAATGGCAAGTCCTCTCAGTTAATCACACTGCTTCACCACACATGCTGCATATGCGCAAGGCCCTGCTTCTGATCGGCACGATGCTGCTGATGTTCTTCCATTCGGTATCGGCCCAGGATCGGGATCCGGTCTTCGTACACGAGCGGTACAAACACCCCACCGAGCTCTTGGCTGAGAAGATGCTGCCGGACGTGTTTGAGCTGTCGAAGCTGTGCGAGAACTCTGTCACGTTTGTGCGCTTTGTGATCGGCGCCGACGGGAACGTGAAGAACGTGGCCTGCACCAAGGATACCCCCGCCGTTATCGCCGAATCGCTGAAAGAGGCGGTGCTGGCAACCAATGGCAGCTGGCTGCCAAAGGAAGTGAACGGCAAAGCCGTGGAAAGCAGGCCCTACCTGCTGCCCGTGATGTATAATGTAAGCTACGGGTGTCCCAGAAGAGACAACAGCGCCAACAAATTTGAGGAGGCCGTGCGGCGCGTGCTGGTGTTTGACGATAGTACCGTGACGGAGTCCATGGAGTGTACCTTACTGCCCCCCATGGTGCAGCGCTACTCTAAAAACTGACACGATTTATATATAGCCGGTTATATATGGCCGGCGTTCCGCCAGCCTTCCATATGCCATAGGCAGCCTATATATCCTGCCGTGCTGGCGGTTTCTTTACGGCTGCTTCTCCAGGTTCAAGAGGCGTCTGTTTAAGGATAGGTTGCGATATAGCATCCGAAGTGCTACCTTAAGCATCCATTAAATATAATTGCCACCTTCACTAAGCCAATACCTGTATATGAGAAGCTTTTCCCTTTTATTCCTCCTTTTATTGTCCGTTTGTTTGCTACCATCTGCAGTTGCCCAAACCAAGGCCCAGGCAGGGCCGTTGGGAGCGATGCAGTTTATTGAGGGGCACTGGAAAGCGACCCAGCCCGACGGCTCCACCGTAGAGGGCACCTGGCTGGCCCCGCAGGGAGACAACATGCTGGGCATGATGCGCATGATGAAGGACGGCAAAGCAACCATGTACGAGATACTGGCTTACGAACCATCCGGGAAAGGGCTGGTGTCGCTGGTGAAGCACTTTAAGCCGGGCCTGATCGGGATAGAGGAGAAAGAAAAGCAGGACCGCTATAATTTCCTGGAGGCCACGAAGGGCCAGGCATATTTTGAGAAAGAGGGCGGCGATCTCCGCATCCTTTACGAGCAGCGCTCCCCCGATCAGTTTGCGATAATGCGGGGGAACCAGGAGAACGGCCAGTGGGTGTACAAGGATCTGTTCTTATTCAACCGCGTGAAGTAGCCTCGCTGGCATCCCCGGCGGCCATATATGCCCGCGCCGCCCAAAACCTGGCGCGCCTACAGCAAAACGATATGGGTATCAACACCAATACCTGGAACCGCGTCCGCTACACGGTCTATTTACCCGTCTATGACTTTGTGGCTGACCGCGTGTTCCGGAAATACAGGCAGCGCTCCGTCTCCTTGCTGCAGGCCTCGCTCACAGATGCCATCCTGCTGCTGGGCGCGGGCAGCGGCCTCGATTTACCCTATCTACGCAACTACACCAACCTCACCGCCATCGACATAACGCCGGGCATGGTAGCAAAACTGGAAAAGCGGGCGCAGCGCCTGAACCTGCCGGTGCGTGCAGCGGTGATGAATGGCCAGCAACTCCGCTTTGCCGACGCCTCCTTCGATGCCGTCATCCTCCACCTCATCCTCGCCGTGATTCCGGACCCCGTGGCCTGCCTGCGGGAGGTGGAGCGGGTGCTGAAGCCGGGCGGCACCGTGATGGTGTTTGACAAGTTCCTGCCTGATGGCGAAACGCCCTCGCTGCTGCGCCGCCTGCTCAACCAGGTTGCCAGCACCCTCTTCTCCGACATCAACCGCCGCCTCGGCGACATTGTCCGCCACACCGCGCTGTATCAGGAACTGAACGAACCGGCTGCCTTGGGCGGCGCCTTCCGGATTGTGCGGCTGCGCAAACCGGCGTAACGGCGGCGTGGTTAAGCTTTAAAGAAAACCGGTCGCATCGGCTGTTTCCTTCCGATGAGTAGGTGCTTGCCACTTTCAGAGGTAGGGTTACTCTTTTCGCAGGACCCGAAGCAAGTGCGGGTTGCCCCGCTTTCAGGGCGGCAAAAAATGAGGCAAGTACAGCGGTAGGCGAATTACTAAAACATAAAGTTATATGAAAACTGAAAAAGAGAAAATGCTCGCGGGCGAGCTGTACGACCCCCTGGACAAGCAGCTTTCGGACGAGAGGCTGCGGACAAGGCTTCTGATCAAGGAACTGAACGACTCAAGGGAGGACGAGACAGCGGAGCGGGCGCGCATCCTGAAGGAACTGATCCCAAATGCCGGAGACGGCCTGTGGCTGCAACCGCCTTTTTACTGCGACTACGGCAGCAACATGGTGGTGGGCGAGCGGGTGTTTTTCAACTTCAACTGCGTGGTGCTCGACGTCATGCAGGTAACCATCGGCAGCAGGACCATGTTCGGCCCCAATGTGCAACTCTATACCGCCACGCATCCCTTGAACCATATGGAGCGCTCTTCTGGCGTAGAGTATGCCAAACCCATTGCCATCGGGGAGGATGTGTGGATGGGCGGCAGCGTGGTGGTTTGCCCCGGCGTCACCATCGGCGACCGCTCCGTGATTGGCGCGGGCAGCGTTGTCACCAAAGACATCCCCTCCGATGTGTTTGCCGCCGGAAACCCCTGCCGTGTCATCCGGTCACTGGCGCAGGCGGAATAGAAATGGTTTGCCTATGATGTATATCTCTCGCGCAGCAGGTGCATCATATGGACATTTACTGCCCACTGGTCAGCTACCGGCTGCCGCGTATACGGCAGGGTGGGCATGTAATTGGGCGGGCCGAACTCTGTCAACACTGTCAGAGGCTCTCCCTTTGCTGTTTTCAACTGCACTACCTTATCCCACCAGGCAAAATGCGCTTCCACGGCCTCCGCCCACTCGGGGGCGCGTGGGTCGCTAACCTGGGGGCCCTGCGCGTGCCCGATGCGGGCATGCACATGGTCCACCCTCGGCAAAGCCAGGTCCATGGTGCTTTGCTGATCTTGCAACAAGCTCTCGCTCACGTTACACCAGTGGGAAGCATCGAGGGTAATCCTTAGGTCGGGAATCTGCTCGATATATTGTCTGGCTACAGAAGCGGCAAACAGCATCCGGGAACGGTGGGTTTCGTGACTGATCCTGATGCCGGTCTTTTTAGAGAGGGCGGTGGTATAATCAATAAAAGCCTTGTTTTCTTCAAAGCTAAAATAATCTTTCCCTGAGTGGCAGTTGATATACAGCGGCTTCACTGAGCTGTTGCCCGCCGCCGCACTTATCATTTCCTTAAAATAGTTGAAGTTTTCCCGCCAGTTGCTGTGCCCAGCGCCGCAGAGGAACCTTCCTCCAGGTCGTATTCTTTCAGCAGGGAGAACAGTGCGCCCTGCTCTTTCTTCTTCATAGGCCACCAGATCTCAATGCCGTCATAACCCTCTTTTTTTACCTGGGCACAATACGCTTGCAGGGAGCCGGGATAGCCCCATTCAGTGGCTAATACTTTCAGATCAAAATTGGCATTCGTCTTAAATGCAGGTTCGCGGGAGGTCGCAAACATATCCAGTGAGGAAAGTATCAGGGCAGTGGTCGTTGTTTGAATAAATCCTCTTCTATTGATAGACATGGGTTCGTTCTTAAAAAGGCATGAATTACTCTGATTGCGCCACCGACGGCTGCTGGTCTTTTACCTCTGTTTCTATGGAATTGCCGATGATGATTTGGAGTTCTTGCTGCTTTTGTTGCAAGGCCGCCACGCCGGCTGGCGTCACTTTTGTTTTCCAGAGGTACAGCTTTTGCAGGTGAGGGATCTTTGCCAGTAACATTATGCCTTTATCAGTAATGGGATTGCCATAGAGGTTGAGGTACTCCAGGTTAGGCAAGTTCACCAGTTGGGAAATACTGGCATCCGTTGCCTGGGTGTTCTGCAGGTACAGGCGCGTCAGGTTCCCAAATGTGCCGATGGCCGCCAGCAGGCTATCCGAAACTGGCGTCCCGTTCAGGTCCAGGGCTACGAGCTGCTCGGCCAGGGGTGCCAATGCCGACAGATCCTCCGGCACCGGGGCACCTGTCTTTCTTTGCACCTGGAGGAAGGGCTGCCCTTTTGCCAGCGGCATCACCAGAAAGCCGGCACGGTCAGCCGCTTGTAGCACTTGCTCCGGAGCGTGCGCTATCTTTTTGGCAAATACCGGGTTCTCCCATTTATTTCCTGCCGTATAATTGGCCAAAGCCAGCTTGACGGAGGGGGTCTGGGCCAGTTCCTTTACTTTTTTACCGGCCGCCGCACCGCCCTCATTTATCCACCAGGCAATCAATTGCAGCTCGGATTCGGTGAGGGGCTCTTTGCCTTTGGGCGGCATGGCGTGCTCGTCTTCCGGGGGCAGCAATAAACGCTTGTAAAGTTCACTACGGTACGCCTGACCGGCCTCCACCACAGAACCACCTTTTCCGCCTGCCTGCAAACCGGCAAAAGCCTCCAGCCGTAAGTCCCCCTTCTGCTTGGTCGGATTATGACAACTGATGCAGCGGCTGTCAAATATTGGCTGTATGATATCGGTATATACCACCGCTTCCGGCAGGTTCGTAATCACCTTCACCTTCTTGTTCTTGCCGGTTGAGCCGCCTGTAAAGGACTCCAGGGAAGTGGGAAAGTAAGTTGTCAGGTAGTCGGACCCGTGGGTAAGCGAACCGCCGTAATGGCCCGCCCCCATCATCAGCACCACCGTCAGGCTTAGCGTCAGGACATAAATCCGCTCTTTTAAGCGTGAAGCCTGGTTATTTAAGCGCGTCTTTAACAACAAGGCCCCCAGAGCCGCTATCGCCGTGCCTATCCCCATCCACTGGTGCAGAGCTAATGCGTCTTCATCATAACCACCTCCCAATGAAAGAAAGTAACCGAGTCCTGCGGCTAAGATGGAGCTCCAGGCGCCCAGGAACAAGACAAAGGAAACAGCATGCCTGATGCTCTGATAGCGCTGAAATCTGGAAAATAACTCAAGTAGGAAGGCGATGAGCAGAAAGCCAATGGGCAGGTGAACCAGCAAAGGGTGAAAGCGGCCAAAGAACAGTACAATTTCCGGCGGATCGGCGACCTCGAACATATAAGTTTAATGTGCTAATTTGAAAACTGATAAATGGATACACCTCCTGGCATGGGGCAGGCAACAAATACCCGCTTCTAAACTCGACTTTTATGACCTGAGCTATCTAATCAGGCAATGACTTCTTTGATTACCTTTCCATGCACATCGGTGAGGCGGAAATTACGGCCCTGGAAGGCATAGGTCAGTTTCTCATGGTCCATGCCCAACTGGTTTAGAATGGTGGCCTGTAAATCAAAAATGCTGGTCCGGCCACTGGTGCCATAATAGCCGATTTCGTCTGTTTCGCCATGGGTATAGCCGCCCTTGATGCCGCCGCCGGCCATCCAGACGGTAAAGGCATCGGTGTGGTGGTCCCGCCCCTTGAAGGACATCTCTTTGCCCTCGCGGTTTTCCTGCATCGGCGTGCGGCCAAACTCCGCCCCCCATACCACCAGCGTCTCGTCCAGTAGTCCGCGCATCTTCAGGTCCTCCAGCAGGGCCGCCACGGGTTTGTCAATGTTGCGGCATAGGTTGCCGAAGCCTTTGTCCAAGGCATTGGTGGGGTCATTGCCGTGGGAATCCCAGCCCCAGTCGAAGAGCTGCACAAAACGAACACCTTTTTCCACCAGCCGCCGGGCCAGCAGGCAGTTATTGGCAAAGGAGGCCTCTCCAGGTTCTGCCCCGTACATCTCGTGAATATAGGCGGGCTCTTTCTGGATATCCATCACCTCCGGCACCGAAACCTGCATTTTAAAGGCCATTTCATACTGTGAAATCCTGGATATTGTCTCGGGGTCATTCATCTCCTCATAGTGCAGTTGATTGACAGCGTTGATGGCTTCAATCGACTGCTTCCGCAGGTCGCGACCCATGCCAGCGGGGTTACCTACATACAAAACCGGTTCACCGTGCTGACGGCACTCCACCCCCTGGTACACGGTCGGTAGAAAGCCGCTGCCATAGCCGGCTTTTCCGGCGTCCGGGGCCTTGCCTCCTGAAAGCAGCACCATGAACCCGGGCAGGTTCTCGTTTTCCGAACCCAAGCCATAGGTAACCCAGGAACCCATGCTGGGCTTGCCCAGGCGCGCACTGCCGGTTTGCATCAGCAACTGGGCCGGCGCGTGATTGAACTGGTCGGTATGCATGGCTTTGAGAAAGGAAACTTCGTCGACCATCCTGCTGAATTCGGGGAGGTGCTCCGAAACCCAGGCGCCCGACTGGCCATACTGTTTAAACTTCGCCTGCGGGCCAAGCATTTTGGGCACACCCGTAATAAAGGCAAACTTTTTGCCTTCCAGCAGCGACTGCGGGCAATCCAAGCCGTCGAGCTTCTGCAAAGCGGGTTTATAATCGAATAATTCCAGTTGAGAAGGCGCTCCGGCCATATGCAGAAAAATGACGGATTTGGCCTTAGGGGCAAAATGCGGCGCCAGAGGCGCAAAAGGTTTGCTCAGGTCGCGGACAATTCCACTAACCGGGGCTGGGCCGCTTCCGTCTTTCATCCAGTTGCACCCGATTAGGGAGGACAGGGCCAGCGCCCCCAGTCCGGTCGTGCATTTGCCGAGGAAATGCCGGCGGGTCTGGTATTCTGCTTGTCGCATCAGTGCCTCTTCAAAAATATTCATACAGTATAACGCTTATGACACAGTACACGAGGTAAAAGTGTCAGGGATAACAATGGTTAATATGTACTGCAAGCCCCAGGGTGCTGTTCTGATACACTAATCTGAGGCGCTCGTTGTCTCATTCTTTCATCACGAACTCATCTAAGTTAATAATAGCACTGGCCACCAAAGTTAGTGCCGCCAGCTTGTGCGGGTCGGGGTTTTGCGCGCATGTTTCCTTGCCCAAAAACAAGGTTAGCTGCTGCGGGTTTTGGCGGTAATAGGTGTCCGCCTGCTGATACAGGGTAGCCAGCAGTTTCAGTTTCGGCGCCGACGGCTGATGGAAAAGGGCAGACGCATATCCTGCCGCGATTTGCTTTTCCGGGGTGCCATTGTGCCGTTGCATTTCACTGGCCAACCCTTGGGCTGCCAGCATGTAGACCGTATCGTTCAGAGTCACCAGGGCCTGCAGCGGAGTATTGGTCCGGATCCGCCGGGAAACGCAGATGGTCCGCTCCGACGCATCAAACGTCAGCAGCGAGGGGTAAGGGCTGGAACGGCGCCAGAAGGTATAAACGGCGCGGCGGAAAGCATCCTCCCCGGGGCTGGTTTCCCATTTCATGTTGCTGTATACAGTCTTCCATACTCCTTCGGGCTGCAGGGGCATCACGCTCTCGCCGTACTTATTGTCGCTCAGCAGGCCGCCTACAGCCAGCGCCTGGTCCCGGACCTGCTCTGCCGTGAGCCTGAAGCGGGGGCCTCGGGCCAGTAGCCGGTTGGCGGGGTCTTTCTCAATCATCTCCGGCGTCATGCCGGACGCCTGGCGGTAGGTATGGGACATGACCAGCAGCCTGAGCAGCTTTTTCACTTGCCAGCCCTGCTGGTGCTGAAAGTTCAGCGCCAACCAGTCCAGCAACTCCGGGTGCGAAGGCGTTGTGCCCTGAGAGCCGAAATCTTCCAGGCTCTCGACCAGGCCGTACCCAAAGAGCTGTTCCCAGAAGCGGTTTACCGTCACTCGAGCTGTTAAGGGGTTTTCCGGGCTTACCAGCCATTGCGCCAGACCGAGGCGGTTTTTAGGGTAAGCATCAAAAGACGGCAGGGCTTTCGGAGTGCCGGGCTGTACCTCTTTGCCTTTGGTTAACCAGTTGCCCCGGTCAAAAAGGTGGGTGCGGCGTCTGAAATCAGCGGGGTTCTCCTGCATAATCGGGGTTCTTTCGGCTCCGGAATTCAAAAGCTGCAGCAGCTTTTCCCTGGCTTCCGCATAACCCGGCTTGCCTGCGCCCGGCAGCAACTCCGTAAATAAAACCCACTCTATCTGATAAACATAGTCCTGAGGGTTTTTGAAGCTGGGATTGAGGAACACAAAATACAAATCATGGCTGCCCGAGGTCGGTTTAATCGAAATGATTTCTTTCCGGTAGGGCTGGGACTCCTTTAAGTCAGGTAATTTATATTCCCCCAGCACTTCCCCGTCTAGCCTGCCTTTCCGGATTTGGAGGGTGCCGCCCTTCCTGCTTGCTATATTCAGAATTACGTTTGTCTTTCCCGTTAAATTCACCGCTTTCAGGCGTGCGAATCCTTTATGGCCGCCGCCTAAATATTTACCGTCTATCATGGCGGCATTGGTTAACTCATCAAAGGTATGGGGGTGTATCTTCGGTTCTCCGATCCTGACCAGGTTTTCAATTCTGGCTAATTCTTCCTGTAGCTTTTGTTCCGGTAATACTTGCTTCACCCAGGTTTTTAGGGCAGTGACTTTAAGCTCCTCTTCTTTACTAAAATGCGCCAGGGTCGGAGACTCGTTGGGCACGTCCTCATCGCGGGTGTTGTTGAAAAAAGCCATCGACTGGTAAAACTCCTCATGCCGGATAGGATCATAAGGATGGCTGTGGCATTGTACGCAACCCATTGTGATGCCTTGCCATACTTCCCAGGTATTGCTTACCCGGTCCAGCAGCGCCGCCGTCCGGAATTCTTCATCATCCGTGCCGCCCTCATCGTTGTTGGCTGTGAGGCGGTGGTATGCGGTGGCTATCAACTGTTCCTCCGTGGGCTGGGGGAGCAGGTCTCCCGCCAACTGCTCAATGGTGAACTGGCTGAAGGGCTTGTCCTGGTTAAAGGATTTGATGACATAGTCCCGATAGCGCCACACGTTGCGGAACTGGTCCTTCTCATAGCCTTTCGTGTCGGAGTAACGGGCCACATCCAACCACATGGCCGCCCACCGTTCGCCAAAATGAGGGGACGCCAGCAAGCGGTCCACCTGTTTTTCGTAAGCGTTAGCGGAAGAGTCGCGCTCAAAGGCCTGAACCTCTTCTTCCGTGGGGGGTAAACCGATCAGGTCCAGGCTTAGCCGGCGGAGCAAAACAGTCTTGGGCGCGGGCGGCGCAGGGGAAAGCCCCTCCTGGTGCAGCCTCGCCCAGATAAAGTTGTCTACCGGGTTCGCAGCCCTGCCAGATTCATCTTCCGGCACCTGGGGTTCCCGTGGGGCGACATAAGCCCAATGGTCTGCCCAGTTGGCGCCTTGTTCTATCCATTTACCTATCTTCTCAATTTCCTCCGGCGACAAAGGCTCGGCGTGGTAAGGCATGCGCTCTTCTGGATCTTCGGAAACGAGGCGCCGCATGAGTTCACTGTTGTCCGGATCCCCTGGAATAATAGCGGGCTTGCCGGAGTCTGTTTTACTTAACGCGTCTTCGCGGGAAAATAAACTGAAGCCAGCGGTTTCTTTCACGCCGCCGTGGCAGGAGATACACTTGGTGTTCAGGATGGGGCGGATGTCGGCGTTGAAGTCTACTGAGGTCGCGTGTCGCTGGGTACAGCCAACGTAAACCAGGAACATCGCCATCAGGAAGGATGAAAGGGTATAGAAATATCTTCTGGACATTATCTTTAAAAGTTTGCTGTTGTGCAGTGGTCCCTGAACTATTACCGCTTTAATGTAATAATCCACCCAGATAACTCCCTAAAGGATAGTAAATTTGCGTGCCGTAACCACGGTGATACAATAAATCAATATTACCTCTTTTTTTTAAAGCAATCAATAGACAGAAGGCCGGTAATGATGGACAGCCTTATTGTTTTGTAAGTGTTAGAAGCATAGGAAGCAGAGGCTGGCGGCGATTACCGGGTTTAAAGTGGCGGTTTTGCAGGAAAGCTAACCTTGGCTGGTGAGTCCTATAGAGCATGATGGCACATGGACTTGCAATAAAAAGGGGACAAAAGATGAGGCAGCTATAGATGTTTGATTAAGCCGCCGCTCCATCCACACCGGCGACCGATCCATGATTGGAACTAGCATCGTTGTCGTCAAGAACATACCCTCGGATGTGTTTGCCGCCTGGGATCCCCTGTCACGTCATCCGGTTGCTGGCGCAGGCGGAGTAGAAGTGGTGAACATATATAGCGCATGCCGCCTGTGCCTACAGGAGATGCGCCTATATACGTTTGGGCATGAAAGATATATGGAGACCTGGGTTTTGCTGCTCCAGTGCCGGGGAACAGCAGCCGTTTCAGAGGATTCTTTAAATGAAAGTTACCTCCTGTATCACTACAGCCGGAGCCACCATTCCTAAGGCGGGATCCTGCTTCTGCCTGTTTTTCCCGTCCCACATGCTCACGTGGTACAGGCCGTCAGATGATTCAGACAGATCAAAGCGCACGCGGGTGTCGCTTTCTACTTCCGATAAGGTTTTTGCAGTGGTGTTTTGGCCAGCGGGGTCTTCAATGCGAAAGATGAAAACACTACGCCCCGCCTCTGTACTTCACACCGCCGCTACGCCGTGCAGCAGGGAAATGAGGTAAGGAGAAGGCTGCAGCGGAATGCCGCACAGCACAGCGCCTACCGCAAAGTCATACACGCTGGTCTTCCCTGCGCGTGTGGCAGCGCTCTCCTGGTGCTGCATCTCGTAGCCGCCATCGGCAAAGTAGATACTGTAGGACCTTTGTCTGAGCCCCTCTGCGTAGATCTTACAGGGGACGCTCGTGCCGCAGCGGCTCACGGTCAGGTTGCTGAACATCGCCTTTGCATTCTCCCTCTCCGCTTTTTCCAGGGCATCTAAGATGCTCCTGTCTTTCCGGATTTTGACCGGTATGAGGCCGATGTGCTCATCAAAGGGAAGCGATTGCAGCAACTCTCTGTGCTGGTGAATACTGGCAAGGGTAAAGTTTTCTGTCATATGCTTGGTTTAAGTCATGTTGCATTTTATCCAACCATAAGCCAGCGCCCTGGCTTTTGGATAAAGGGCAGACACCGGGGCCGCCGCATCAGTTCCCGATTTAGCAGAATAATGCAGTTATTTTTTAATAATCCTGCAATTTTATGATTATAATACTATTTATAGTCTTGATAAAAGGTTTGCTTAAGTAATTAAGTTGGCGTAGGGCGACTAAGCAGTATCTATATAGCGGTTATGTCGCGGATGCATTGGCTCAACATATTGGCGTGACAAGATTGTCTTAGGCGCTCCGAATGAAAGGTTCTTAAGTAGATAAGGAGTTTATAGAAGCCATTCAGGCTTACCTGAGGACTGCCTGCTGAAAAGTGTAAGGCACATGAAGCCCAATTTTATTTACAGCCGATAAGTAGTTTCATGCTCCATAGCAAGATTAGGAGCAATGCAATTGGCCCGCCGTGTCAGCTGTTTTATTTCTATGATCAGTAATCGTGCTTTGAGAATTAGCTTCTGAACGATGTTTTGATTGAGAAGACTGCTGCCTACTGTTGTGCCTTTAGTTTTCCCTCCTAAAGCACTTATATATAGCCTGACCTGACACAGATAGCGCAGGCTCCTTAAGGGGCTACGCCCTTTACCGCAGCCCGGATGCGTTCTTCTATTTCAACATACCTTCGTTTTGCCTCTGCCAAGGGAATGCCTGGCGCCATGCCGGGGCGTCTGAAGCCAGTCTCCTTTAACCAGGCATCTTTCATGAAAGCCTGCCGCTGGCTCACCAGTTGATGGATTTCCGCTCCGCCGGAGCGCTTCCCCAGTGCGGAGTGCGCATCGGGTGCGTTCGCCGCCTCTTCGCCCAGATACAGCAGGACGGCTCTGGCCATGAGCCAGTGCCCCTCCTCGCCGGGATGCACACCGTCCTCGGCCAGCTTAAAATCAGGCTGGGCCAGCCTTTTGGTTTCCAGGTACCGGGTCATGGGCGTGTGGATGTCTGCCACCTCCCATCCAAGAGAATCCCGCTGGCCCAGCAGCCACTGGGAGTACTTGCCCAGCACCAGGTTGTACCCCTTTGTTCCCAGCGCCGCGTCATCATGCACCGGCGGCGTGAGGAGGATGATCCTTTTTGCCCCGCTCTTTTCCAGTGCGTCGTGCAGCCGCTTGATGCCAGAGCGGAATGCCTCAAACCGCTCCTGGTCGAAAGGCAGGTAAATGCCGTCGTTCATGCCGTAGCAGGCGAATACGACATCAGGCTTCACCCGGTCCAGCACCCGGCCAAGCCGCTCGTGCAAGTCAGGGCGGGGAAAGCTGCCTCCCGCGTGGCCGGGCTCGCTCAGCCCCGAAACCGTCTCACTGGGCAGCCCCAGGTTGATGAACTCATACCGCCGCTCCGGGTAGTGGGTGATAAAAAAAGCCTCCATGTCGGTGATGTATCGTCCGGCGTACGTGATGCTGTTACCCAGGAACAGGATTCGTTTCGTTCCCTCCGGGAAAGGGGGCTTGTTCTGCGCCTGGGCGAGAGCGGTTGTGATGATCGCCAGCAGCAGTAAAACTGATCGGCTGACATAACGGCTGTATCTTTTTGCGGGAAAATATATGGTGGCCATACTGTAGTCTTTTGTGTTGAATCTGGCTCCGACGGCTCCTTATGGCAGCGTGCGGTGCCTCCAAGGGCCGGTTCAGCGGCCTGCCCTTCTGCTGTAGAAGGTAGTGTACGGATGTGTAAGGATGTTATTCTCCCAAAAAAGCATCCACATCTCTCCTCTGATGCAGAACACGCCGCACCACGATATGATTAGCAGCGACAACATCATAGAAAATAAGATAAGCGCTTGCCGGAAAGCTCCGCAGCTATTCCCTTAGCTCATTCCTGGTCCGGCTGATCAGTGGGCGCTGAGCCAACTGCTGGCAAGTAGCGCTTATCTCATCAATGACGCGGTCCGCCACTTGTTCACTGGCGTTTTCGGAAAGGTTAAGCCAAATCTCTGTGAGGTCTGCCTCTGCTGCAGGGCTCAACTGGTACAGCACATTCCTCACGCGGACTTTTTTAGGCGCTGTGCCTTAAGCGTCCGTCCCTTCTGTTTAATGGCGGCTGCGTCAAAGGGCTTAGGTTCGCCTACATGTCCCTTTTCAATCTCCGCCCTTAGCTCCTCAAACGGTTCTCTATCAGCTTTTCCTGCAACTCCAGCGCACGCAGGCCTGCTCTCACACTTCACTGGTGTTGTTAAAAGTGCCGGAGTTGATTTTACCGGCGATATACTCCTCGAAATGTTTTGTCAGGTGAATGTTCATGGCCTTAAATCCTATAGCTCCAAGGTAAAAAAGCAAAGCATCTATGTCAATCTTTGACAGTCAGAAAAAAACATATCAAAAGTAACGATGCTTTGGCAGCCTTATTTATAGAAAGCTTTAGAATATGTAAAGCCCCCTTCCTAACTTTAAAGAAACGGCTTACGAGACAGCCATAAAAAAACTGCTGCTCTTACATCTGCCATATATAGACAACTGCTGACACGATACAGCGGATGGCTTTTATGTGAAGGGCGCTGCACCCGCAAGCCTCAGCCATATATAAATCGAACAACAATCAACGGAAAACAATCAATTACCTCCTACTTTTCCGCCAGCAGTTCCTCCATCGTCTTGTTGAATTCCGCAACCCAGCCTTCGTAGTACTGGCCGGTGCCGGGGCCGGAGAAGCCGGTGTGGATTTTGCGCACTTTCCCGTCGCGGCCAATGAAGATGGTGGTCGGGAACGACATGACGTGGTTGAGCGCTGGGAGGGCCCTGGCGGCGGCTTCCTTGTCTGAGGTGCCCGCCACCAGCAAATCATAGCCAACGTCCAGGCGGTCCTTCATTTTGGCAAGGCGCGCGGCGGCTTTCTCAAACTCAGGGCTGCGCTCGAAACCCAACCCGATTATCTCCAGTCCCCTGTCCTTGTTTTTTTCGTAATAGGGCGCCAAAAACTGTGTCTCGTCCATGCAGTTGGGGCACCACGAGCCCAGCAACTGCACCAGCACCACCTTGCCCTGGTACTTCTGGTCGGATAGGGACACCTGCTCGCCCTGCAGGTTGGGGAAGGTGAAGGAGAGTGTTTCGTAGCTCGGTTTCAGGTAGGTGAGGGTGTCGGCGCTGGCAAGTTCGGCGTTGGGGTTGCGTCTGGCGGTCCAGGTTTCGTAGCCGCTCATGCCCGAGTAAAATTTGCCCTGCAGCGTGCTGTCGCCGGTGGGGCTGGCCGTGAAAAGGTAGGTATGGTTGCCGTCGAAGGTGGAGAGTTTTAGCTGGTCGCCCGCTGCCTGCCCCTCCAGGTAGCGGTAGTCGCCGGTTTCGGTCAGGAAAGTGCCGGTCACGTGGTTGTCCTGCTGCTCAAACATGCCGATGGCATCGTAACGGTTGCCGGCCGTATCCGAAAACACCACTTCCCATTTCCCGCCGAAATCATATAGAGCCGGGGCGGGGTCTGCTGCAAAGCGGTGCTGCTGGCCATGCACCGCCGTGAAGGGAATGGAATAGGGGGTGGGGGAATCGTTTTTCACGAAGCGGCCCTGCATGGTGTCGCCGTTTACGCGGGCAATCAGGTCTGCATCAAAGATGTGCAGCCCAATTTTCAGGGAGTCGCCCTGCGGCTGCAGGTCGTTGAGCAGAATGCGCTCCCCGCCGTTCACCAGGTAAAGCATCGTTTTACCCTCCTCCTCCACGGCTTCCATGATAAAAGGGATTTCCTGGCCCTGTGTCCGGAGCGCCACGCGCCAGGGTCCGGTTTTGATGGTGTTGTCGGTAGATTCCATAGAGTTGCAGGAGTTTAGCAGCTGCGTAAGCAGGATTGTCAAAAACAAAATGAGGCTGGCAGGGGTATTAACAAAGTGATGTTTCATGCGGTAAACGTGGAAATGATTGCCGTGCAAAAATACATCCCGTATCCTTAAAAACCGCATGCAGCCGTATATACTCCTATATAATGCAGCTGCCTATATTCATGGGGGCTAATGTTTTTAGAGATACATTGTTTTTGTACCTTTGTGGAATTCATCAAAAAGCAATTAAATAACTAACAATAGCAAAACTATGGCATTTGATTTAGGAATGATCAAGGCGGTATATGCTGGCATGGAAGAGCGCATCGGTGCTGCCCGCCAGGCAGTGGGCCGACCGCTTACCCAGACAGAGAAAATCCTGTATGCACACCTCTACGACGGCAAGGCGCAGCAGGCTTTCACGCGCGGCAAGTCTTACGTAGATTTTATGCCCGACAGGGTAGCGATGCAGGACGCCACAGCCCAGATGGCCCTCCTCCAGTTTATGCAGGCTGGCAAAGCCACGGTAGCCGTGCCCTCCACCGTGCATTGCGACCACCTGATTCAGGCAAGGGTAGGGGCTGACGCTGACTTGCAGGACGCTTACGCCGAGAACAAAGAGGTATATGATTTCCTGGCCTCCGTGTCGAACAAATACGGGCTTGGCTTCTGGAAGCCGGGTGCAGGCATCATCCACCAGGTAGTGCTGGAGAACTACGCTTTCCCGGGCGGTATGATGATCGGCACCGACTCGCACACCCCGAATGCGGGCGGCCTGGGCATGGTAGCGATTGGCGTGGGCGGTGCCGACGCCGTGGACGTGATGGCCGGAATGGCCTGGGAACTGAAGTTCCCGAAAGTGATTGGCGTGAAGCTGACCGGTCGCCTGAGCGGCTGGACATCCCCCAAAGACGTTATCCTGAAAGTGGCCGGTATCCTGACCGTGAAAGGCGGTACGGGCGCTATTGTAGAATATTTCGGTGAGGGTGCCGAGTCGATGTCGTGTACGGGCAAAGGCACCATCTGTAACATGGGAGCTGAGATTGGGGCAACCACTTCCATATTTGCCTACGACGCCAAGATGCGGGAGTACCTGATGGCCACAGGCCGCGAGGAAATTGCTGAAATGGCAGACGGCGTGGCTGCTCACCTGCGCGCTGATGACGAGGTATATGCCGATCCGGCCTCTTTCTACGATCAGCTGATCGAAATCAACCTGTCTGAACTGGAGCCGCACGTAAACGGGCCCTTTACGCCAGATGCGGCCTGGCCTATCTCGCAGTTCGCGGCGGTAGTGAAAGAGCACGGCTGGCCGTCCAAACTGGAAGTAGGCCTGATAGGCTCCTGCACCAACTCCTCTTACGAAGACCTCACCCGTTCTGCCTCTATTGCGGCACAGGCGGTGGAGAAAAAGCTGGTGGCGCAGGCTGAGTTCACCATTACGCCGGGTTCAGAGATGGTGCGCTACACCACCGCCCGCGACGGGTTGTTAGATACTTTCGCAGAGATGGGCGGCGTGGTGCTGGCGAACGCCTGCGGCCCGTGCATCGGCCAGTGGGCCCGCCACACCGATGACCCGACCCGCAAAAACTCCATCATCACCTCGTTTAACCGGAACTTCGCCAAGCGCAACGACGGCAACCCGAACACGCACGCCTTTGTGGCCTCTCCGGAGATTGTAACGGCCTTCGCCATTGCCGGTGACTTGACGTTCAACCCGCTGACGGACACGCTGACCAACGAGAACGGCGAGCAGGTGCGGCTGGATGAGCCCAAAGGCATCGAGCTGCCCACACGGGGCTTCGCCGTGGAAGACGCGGGTTACACAGCGCCTGCGGAAGACGGCAGCCACGTAGAAGTGGTGGTTGACCCGGCATCCGACCGCCTGCAGTTGCTGGAGGGTTTCAAGCCGTGGGAAGGCACTGACCTGAAAGGCCTGAAACTTCTCATCAAGGCGCAGGGCAAGTGTACCACAGACCATATCTCGATGGCTGGCCCGTGGCTGAAGTACCGCGGCCACCTCGACAACATCTCTAACAACATGCTGATCGGTGCCATCAACGCGTTCAACGGCGAGGCGAACAAGGTATATAACGACATGACGCGTGGCTACGACACCGTGCCCGCCACTGCCCGTACCTACAAGGCTGCCGGCATCGGCACGGTGGTGGTTGGTGACGAGAACTACGGGGAGGGCTCATCGCGTGAGCACGCTGCCATGGAGCCGCGCCACCTGGGCGTTCGCGCCGTTATCGTAAAGTCTTTCGCGCGTATCCACGAAACCAACCTGAAGAAGCAGGGCATGCTGGGGCTTACCTTCGCCAACAAAGCGGACTATGACCTGATCGAGGAGACAGACACCTTCGACATCCTCGGCCTGACCGACTTCAAAGAAGGGCAGCCGCTGAAGGTGGTGCTGCACCACAAGGACGGTAGCCAGGACAGCTTTATGGTGAATCATACCTACAACCAGGGACAGATTGAGTGGTTCAAAGCAGGCTCTGCCCTCAACCTGATTCGGTTGAAAGAAAAAGGCGCCAGCGTTTAAAAGCTTCCGCCAGTCATATAAAAGAGAAGGCCTCCACATCAGGAGGCCTTCTCTTTTATATATAAGTAGAGGCTATATATAGTGGCTACAGGCGCAAGCGTCCTCGCTCGTGACTGGTCACTTTAGGGCGTCCGACCCGATGCGTTTGAAGGCGCGTTTGCAAACCTTTCCTCTTCCATAAATAGCAGAGCTATGAGGTAATATAGCACATGGCCTTTAGAAGGGACAAGTCGCGACCTGTCCCTTCTAAAATATGGAATCAGGAAGCACACCACTGCTGCCGCAAAGGCGGGCATCATCTGCAAAAATAGAAAGTCATATATAGCCTTGCCTCATGCTGCAAAACAACAGCGATTAGCAAACTTATATATAGCCACTTTATTCCGTACTGCCGCGCAGCATGCTTTGCGTGTCAGCTGCCCCTTCCAGCGTCAGGTATTCTGCCTGCAGCGTTCTTATCTTTAGCTTGTCGGCCGTTCGGAGCTGCCCCTCTATCTCGCGGCGGCGCTGGTTCAGCTGGCCGTACACATAATCCACGTAGTCCCAGTCGTCCTGCGTCCAGTTGCGTCGGTTTGTGCGTACCTCGCCCATAAACGTCAGGTAAGCTTCGCGGATGTTTTCCGGCTGCACTTTGTCCAGGTTTTTGTACTCCTCCAGGAGTCTGTCCTGCCACTGCGAGAGTGTAGCCGGGGCAAGCGGCTGTTCCTGGCGGCGCTCCTGGCGCTCTTCCCAGCGTTCGTAGCGGCTCTGCAGCTCCCGGAACTCTTCTTTAGACTCTGCCGAAAGGCTGTCGAACTTCTGCTCCAGCCGGGCGTTCCGCTCACGCAGTTCCTCGCGCACGGAGGGCCACTCGCGGCGGATGGCGGTGTCAGCTTTATCCGTTTGTTGGTTCAGCCAGGCCCTGAACTCCTCCAACTCGTCCTCCGCCGTGTTCCCTGTTTTTATCACTCTGGCCGTGTCGCCGCTCTCAGCAGTGTCCACGGTTATCTCCTCGGTTCCCTCCACTTCTCTGCGGCTCTCGCAACTCCAGAGCACGAGGCCCAGGCAGAGCGCAACCGTATAACGTAGCAATGTTTTCAAAGTGTCCATAGTCCTTTAAGGAATTATCCTGCTCTTCATACGCAAAGGATTACCCGAAGGTGCTATGGGGTGGCGACGAGCGGCAGGTCCTTGCTGATGCCATCGCCGTATTTGTAATGCTGGTTTACAGTGACGGGCAATCTGCCACGGGCCGGGATTTTGCCGAAGATGAGGCTGGCGGCAGCCTCCTGCGCGTGGAAGTGCGGCTGGTAAGCCACTACCAGCGCCCGGCTCTGCGCTATATCCGGGAATTGCGTCAGGGTGTAGGCATTGTCAAAAAGTGTGATGACTGCCTTGTCGGACCTGGCCAGTTTTTGGACCAACGCAGCGGCATCTTTGGAGTAGGCGAGGTTGTTGCTGGGCCGGATGCTGGGGCCGTACAGCCCTACCAGCACCACATCGTACCGTTGCAGCCGCTGCCACAGCTTTATTGTTTCCTTTGCGCTGGCTTTGCGTGAGAGGACGAAGTCGGTGGTGGTTGCATGCTCCTTCACCTCCCGCTGGAAAGAAGTTTCGCGTTTAGCCCCGATGGCGAGGGTGGCGATGCGGGTGTTGCGCCGCTGCCGCACAGGCAGCATGCGCTTGCGGTTGTTCAGCAGCGTAATGGCCGCCTCAGCGATGGCGTGGTTGGTGCTGTCGGCGGCGGGCGTATGCAGGTCTTCGTACAGATTTGCCAGGTCGATGGGTTGGTATCTGTCCAGCCCCACCCACTGCTTGGCGGCCAGCACACGCTTGCAGCGCCGGTCTATTGCTGCCTGCGTCAGGTCGCCGCGGGCAATGGCCGCCTTGATGGCCCGGATGGCGCGCGGCACGTTGCTGAGCCGCTCCAGCACATCGTTGCCGGCCAAAAGGGCGCGCACTTCGGCCTCGCCGGGCTCGAAATACTTTGTAACGCCTTTCATCACCATCGCATCCGTAAAAACAAGCCCCTCAAAATCAAGCTGCTGCTTTAGAAGGTCGGTCACAATGGGTCTGGAGAGTGTGGACGGCAGGTTTGGTGTGGCGTCGAGGTGGGGGATGTGCATGTGCGCCACCATGATGCCTCCGAGCCCATGCGCTATCAGTTGCCGGAAAGGATACAGCTCCAGCGAGTCGAGACGCTGCCGGTCGAAAGAGATGACAGGCAGGTCTTGGTGCGAGTCCACGTCGGTGTCGCCGTGGCCGGGGAAGTGCTTGGCTACGGCGATGATGTCATTCTCCTGCATCCCCCGCATGTAGGCCATGCTCTTGCCAGCTACATCCTGCCGGTTCTCCCCAAAGGAGCGGTAGCTGATGACCGGGTTCCCGGGGTTGTTGTTGATGTCCGCCACGGGCGCGAAGTTCACGTGCATGCCCAGCCGCCTGAACTCGGCTGCTATCTGCGCGCCCATGCTGTAGATGAGCCCGTTGTCGGCCACAGCACCCAGCATCTGCTGAAACGGGTATTGCACGGTGCTGTCGAGGCGCATGCCCACGCCGGTTTCCGCGTCCATGGCGATGAGCAGGGGCACTTTGGCGGCGGCCTGGTAGCTGTTGGTGAGCCTGGCCTGCCGCACCGGCCCTCCCTGGAAAAAGATGATGCCCCCCACCTTGTACTCCCGGACGAGCCGCATCACATCGGCCTCGTAGGCGGGGCCCTTGTCCGAAAATGCCTCCACTATCATGAGTTGGGCAATGCGCTCTTCCGGCGTCAGCGTATTGAACACCGAATCGACCCATTCCGATTCCGGTTCCTGCAGCGCCTTGATCAGCGACACCGGACGCTCATACGGCTGCCGCGCCACAGCAAGCGCGCTGGCAGCCTGCACCTGGGCCGTTGCCTGCTGTTCCTCGTCTGCCGATACGCCGCAGGAGCAGAGCAACAAGGGCAGCAGCGCCTGCGTTAGCAACCACTGGCATGGTGCGGCAAGCCTGTGTAGTAACTGAGACATAGTTCTGGTTTAACGCCGCTGGCCCTGCTTTCTTGCGCGGGCACCGTCAAAGACCCGTGCCCACCCTGAGCGGGAACGGTGGATTCCAAACCACCAGCCGTAGCGGCCATAAAGCCACTCCTTTACGTTGAAAGAACAAAAGTAGATGAAATTGCATACGCCAACTTTTGCATATAAACTCTAACTTTCCTGAGAACACAGCGGCTGAGGCTGCTTCTGAACATTCCTATGCCTGCATTATTACCAGACCAGCACACCCGCAACCTGCACGAGCAAGAGGTGGACTTCGGCCACAGCTTTTTGCCCGGCATTCTGTTTGCTGGGCTGCTGGCGCTCATCAGCCTGCTCACTTACCTGACAGGGGCTGATTTAACGTGGCTCGGGGTGCTGCCGCGCAGCGCCTTTGGCCTGGTGGGCATCGTCACCAGCCCGCTTGTCCACAGCGACCTGCTGCACTTGCTCTCGAACGTCTTTCCGCTGGTGCTGCTGTCGGGCTTTATCCTGTTCCTGCATCGTCGGGTGGCCCTGCGGGTGTTTATGTTGATATATCCGCTCAGCGGCGCCCTGACCTGGCTCATAGGGCGGCAGGCGTACCATGTGGGGGCAAGCGGCCTGGTATATGGGCTGGCGGGCTTCCTGCTGTTTAACGGGTTTCTGCGGCAGAACCGCAGCGCGATGGCTGTTTCGCTGGCGGTGCTGTTCCTGTACAGTGGCCTGTTTTACGGCCTCTTTCCGAACGAGGAGCGGGTGTCGTGGGAGGGGCATGTGGCGGGGCTGGTGGCGGGGCTGGTGGCCGCTGTCCTATATGGCGAGGGAACTCCAAAACAGGAAGTTGCGGCGCCCATAGCGCCCGGCGTTGTGCAGCGGCACATGAGCCATACGCTAGGGCCGCACTACCATTACTTCCGCATCCGGTACACGGTGCAGGAGCCTGGCAGGGGCAGCGAAAAAAGCTACACCTATACCCTGGATGCTGCCACAGGCGAGGCGGTGATGCAAACCAAGCCTGCCGCTGTTTCGTCTTATAAGAATAAATCAGTGGAAAAAGGAAATGGAAGAGGAGCAACAGGGTAAACCCTATATAGGCACATCAGATATAGAAAACCAGCACAGCAGGGGAGACTATCAGCACGCACCGGAGAAAACCACCACCGCACACGTAAAAAGCCGGGAAGGCGGGGGGGACGAAGGCAAGGAAAGCAAGTGGCCACTCATCATCACGCTCCTGATTATTGCCGGGCTGGTGGTGGCGTACTTCATTTTTCCCGGTTTTCAGCAGGAACTGCAAAAGGCCTGGGACGTGCTGACGAGCGGGGATGAGAAGCGCATTTCGGTTTGGGTGAGCCAGTTCGGCTTCTGGGGCCCCTTGTTCATTGTGCTGGCCATGGTGGCCCAGATGTTCCTGCTCGTGATAAACGTGGTGGCGCTGATGCTGGTGGCCATAATCGCCTACGGACATTTCTGGGGATCCATAATTGCCATTGTCGCCGTGGCCGTAGCCTCTACGGTAGGTTATTGGATTGGGCGCAGTGTGGGCGAGGCCGGTGTCAGCAAACTTATCGGCCGGAAAACAGAACGCAAGGTAACGGGCTTTGTGGATGAGTACGGCATCTGGGCGGTGGTCATTGCCCGCATCTCGCCCTTCCTGTCGAACGATGCGGTGAGCATTGTAGCGGGCCTGGCCCGTATGGGCTACCTGAAGTTTATGGCGGCCACCCTGGCTGGGATTGTGCCGCTCACGGTGCTGCTTGCCTGGCTCGGGCAGAACAACGAGCGCCTGAAAACAGGGCTTATCTGGGTTTCTGTTGTCAGCCTCGTCGGCTTCATCGCCTATATTGCGTACGACAAATACTTCAAAAAGGAAAAGCACTGAGTATATAGTGGCGGCTTTAGAGGCGCGGCCGTAACACCGCTTCTCAATTTTGCCATCCTTATAGCGGCATGTTCCACACAAAGGTACGGCCCGGTCATTGCAAATACACCTTCCGTCGGTTCTAAATTCTTTAGCTATATACCTGCGTCTTTGTATTCTCACGTAAGCATATAGTGTTATATGTATAAATCTGATAATATAAAGTATAGCTAAAATAATAATGTTGGGAATTTAGCTGTAAAATAGCATCCAGGGGTTCCTAAGCCGCATCATAAAACCATTCCGGTTAGCTGTCGTTAAAGCGGGTTACTGAAATAAAAAATGATGTTCCACGAAAAGGATACCTTATGTTTAGGACAAAATTATTTGCAGCCGCTTTCTCCATTCTGGTCGCAGTGGCTGAAGAATTTTCCCTATTTAACGAAGCATCCCCGGCACAGGCAACAGAGCAGCAAGACGCACAAGATGAGACCATATGGAAGCTGAAGGCTCCCGAGCGCACCATAACTGAAATCGAGCAACCCACCCTGGAAACCATGACCGTTTCCGCCTCTGTGTATTTCCCCGTGCCGGGGCAGACGGACTCCACCCCGTTTATCACCGCAGATGGCTCGCGCATCAACAAAGAAAACCCCAAAAAGCACCGTTGGATAGCCGTGTCGCGGGACCTGCACAGCCGCTGGGGCGGTGAGATCAGCTACGGCGACTCGCTGCAGGTGACGGGCCTGTCTAATGAACTCGACGGCCTGTACATTGTGCGGGACGTGATGAACCGCCGCATCCGCAACCGCATCGACATACTGGTGGGCAAAGACGACAAAGTGATGGGCTTTTGGGATGACGTCCAAATCTCCAAACTGAACTGAAGCCCCGGCATATATAAACGAACTGCTCCCTGCCCCGTACCCTAAGCAGTAGCCACAGCAGGTGCTGTGCTGCACTAACGAGCTGCTATGGGCGAGAAGAAGTTGCCGAAAGACCCCGAGAAGAAGGCGCTGGAGAAAGAGCGCTACGAACTGCTGAACAGGCTGCAGGATGCCCTGGAGATGCCGATGGTGGTGCTGGGCTTTATCTGGCTGGTGCTGCTGGTGGTGGAGCTTATATGGGGCCTGAGCCCGGTGCTGCAACTGACCAGCAACATTATCTGGGGCGTCTTTATCGTCGACTTCGTCCTGAAGTTCATACTGGCGCCCCGCAAACTGCACTTCCTGCAGCACAATGTGCTCACCACCATTTCCCTGTTTGTGCCTGCCCTGCGGCTTTTCCGCATCACGCGGGCGTTCCGGCTGATTGGCACTGTGCGGGCCACGCGCGGCCTGCGCCTGGTGAAGGTGGTGGGCTCCATCAACAGAAGCATGCGCAGCCTGAGCCGGGCCATGTCGCGGCGGGCATTCGGCTATGTGGCTGCCCTCACGCTGGTGGTGGTGGCGGCCGGTGCGGCTGGCATGTACGCTTTCGAGAACGGGCACGGCATCAAAACATACGGGGAGGCGGTGTGGTGGACGGTGATGCTGCTTACCTCCATCGGCAGCGACTACTTCCCGGTGACGCCGGAGGGGCGCGTGCTCTGCCTGTTGCTGGCCATGTACGGCTTCGCCGTGTTCGGCTATTTTACCGCCACGCTGGCCACCTTCTTTATCGACAGCGACGCGGAGAGCGATGAAAGCGAAGTAGCCGGTGCCCGGCAGGTGCAGGCGCTGCACCAGGAGATACGCCTGCTGCGCGAGGAACTGCAGACCGTGTTGCAGCAGGAACAGCGGCCTCCAGACCAGAACGCTCCCCCAATGGATATATAGCTTATAAGTAAAAGGACACAAGTATCAGGACATAAGACACAAGATTTTTTATACTATATATTTAATTTTCAGGCGACTTATATCCTGAGTGATTTTATGGATAGTGTAGGTTATGTTGTGGTACTTGATATGCGAATAAATAATCTATAGACCGCATATATAAATAGCCACCCATAACTGAAATTAGCTCCCTGTGATTTTACAGGATGTAATCCCGCAGAATCTCGTGTCCTTCCCGGTCATCCTGCGCTTCCACCACTTCGTTAATCACGAACTGAATTTCCTGTTCCGTCCAGTTCTCCTTCTCGGCGGCTTTCACAAAAATGTCGAGGGCGGCGAAGCGGGAGCCCTCGGTGGGCAGGGTAGCCTTTATTTTTTTACGGATGCGCATGTGTGTAGCTTTTGCTGCAAATGTACGAAAGCAGAAGCTTTCCGGTGATATATACCTGCCCCTGTTCTGCCTTCACCAACAGAGGGTTAATCTTGCCTTTGTAGCTTCTGCAGCATCCAACGCCTCTTTCCTGGCTTAACCCTTTACCCGATTGGCCGTTGATAAGACTGTCGCCAAGCAGTAAAACCACCACATGGAGAAAGAGATTTTCACGTTAGAAGACGCGCACCGCCTCGATGACCTGACCGTGATGCAGTATGCCATACCGGTTATTGTGCTGTCGGTGGTGGTGGAGTGGCTGGTGGGGATATATAAGAAGCGCAACTACTACCATAAAACCGAGTTTGTGTCGGCGCTTACCATCGGGGCGGTGAACGCGGCGCTGGGCAGCTTGCTGAAGGTGTGGCTTTTTGCCGCGTCGCTATATATCTATAACCTGGTGCCCTGGGCCATTCCGCGCTCGTGGTGGGGCTTTGTAGTCTGCTTCGTGGCCGTGGACTTCTGCCGTTACTGGGCGCACCGCATTGCGCACGAGCAGCGCTTCTGGTGGGCCACCCACGTTACGCACCACTCCTCGGAGCGGATGAACTTCTCGGTCTCCTTCCGCACCAGCTGGACGCAGCACATCAAGTTTATCTTTTTTCTGCCGGTGCCCCTGCTGGGCATCGACCCCTTCACGTTTTTTATATGCCACCAGGTGGCGGTGCTGTACCAGTTTTTTGTACACACCGAGCTGGTGAAGAAGCTGCCCGCACCCATCGAGTACATCTTCGTGACGCCCTCGCACCACTGCGTACACCACGGCACCAATGCCAGGTACATCGACAAGAATTACGGCTCCACGCTGATAATCTGGGACAGGATGTTCGGCACCTTTGTGCCGGAAGAGGAAAAGCCCATATATGGCCTGACCAAGCCTGTCACCTCCTTCAACCCCGTGTACCTGGTTTTTCATGAGTGGGTTGATTTATGCAAAGACCTGAGGCACGTGCGGTCGGTAGGGGAGGTGTTCCGGCTGCTGTTCTGCCCGCCCGGCGCGGTGGTAACTGAGCACCAGCGGTTGCGCCTGGCGCAACAACAGCCAAAGCAGGTGCCAGCTGTGGAGGGTGACGTTGAAACGCTATACCAGCAGCCGGCAGATACGGCCAACGTAGTCTAAAGCAGTATGACTTGAAACCGGCGGGATAGGTAGGTTGTCTATATGGTTCTCGCTATATTGTGATGAAGTTTACGCTGGGAAATGAAGCGGTGGAGTCATATATAGTGCAGATAAGCGTATGTTCACGTATAACGACAAGTTAGGGCGTATTTGAATCATGAAAAGAGACTTAGCAATTATACTTTCTATTTTAGCTTTACTAATTGCTGGACTTCTTATTGGTTCTCCTATAGAAGTATTAAACCCAATACCTCACAGAATCATCACCATTGTTGCGGGTGTTTTAGTTCTGACCCTTTTTGTCTTCTTGTATAGAGTGGCAATGAAGTTAAAGAGAAATGCTACAAGAAGAATAGCAATAGTTGTAATAAGTATAGTTGCACTACCTTATTTTCTCATCGGATTATATACTTCTCTTTTTATGCTATCAAGCTACTACCCCATGTGGGAAGATGTTGCAGTATACACTAACGCTGAAGGAGAAACTGTAATAAGCCAGTTTAGAAGGACAAGCGGCTCTATCTATGACTATCGTAATCGAAAGGTATTAAAGGACTTCGGTAATGGCTATAGAATCTCGCTTGACTGGACTGATAGTAAAATGCATGGAAAGTGGTTAGAGCATAATGTAGCAAAGGGAACTGAAAAAGCTGTAAATTTTAAAAAGGAAAAATAAAACAAGCCCTAACCCTGCATAGGCTCCATGTTCGGCTTTGCCTCACTCGTAGCCAATACTAACCGTTATGTAGCATTTAAACCATAGAAATAAACAATGCTTATTGTTCCCGAAGAAGATATTTACATTGATAAAGAAAAACAAGGAGGCTATAAATCATTAGGAATAGTTACCGACAAGCTGGAGAAATGCATTTCTAAATATCAACAGGAAAACTTTGATGGGATTTTTGGCAATCCAACTTTTGGATTTAGAAATGCAGACTTTGATTTTGTGAAGGATTTCAAAGATGCAAAGTTCGTTTGGTTCTGGAACATCAGTATAGAAGATGTGACAGGTTTATATAGTCTTGAAAATGCTGAATATTTTGGAGTAATGGGAAAGAGACCAATGATTGACTTTTCTCATTTCTCCTCTCTTAAAACCTTAGTTCTTGAGTGGCATCATGAGGATAAAAGCTTGATTACTTGTGAAAATTTAGAGCTATTTGACCTTTGGCATCATAAGCCAAAAGATAAATCCTTTGCAGACTTTAGCTTTCCGAAGTTTGCCAAAAAGGTTGGCCTTAACTGGACGAACGTTGAAGATTTGACATCATTAAACGGATTGCAGGGCATGAGTGAAATCTCCATAGATAGGTCCAAAAATCTCAAAAGCCTTAAAGGATTGGAAATGTATGCCGACTCAATAGAAAAAGTGCATATTGACACTTGCAATAGATTAAGTGACTACACCTTTATCTTAGAATTCCCAAACTTGAAAAGCGCTGTGGTCAATAGGGTAAGGCTGAAATAAAACACTACATAACCCAATACTTAAGTTAGGCTTCGGCTACGCCTCGCTCACCTTATGTACAACCAGTTACAGCCAGAAATACCAAAAACCATGTTGAAGGGATTAGCATTATTATTTGTGGCTGCAGTAGCGCTTTACTGGCTGTTTTACCCATTCCTGAAGAACGCCGTCAACAGGGATAAGCTGATAAAGTGGTTTTTTATTCTATATGCCATCGCTGCGGTTTTCTCCATCATAGGAACCTTCTTCCTGAACTGAAGAACTGCAAACAGCAAAAGCCCCGCCTGCGCCTCCTATATATAGAAATTGCAGGCGGGGCTTTCTTTATAGTTTGGTAACGCGGGTTATATATATGCCGCTATTGCCTGTAAGCTTCAGTAACTTTCCTGGTAGCGAAGGCCTTGTTGGCTGGAGGAGGGATTACTTTGTGCCTCTGCCGGTACGCCCATTTTCTCCTCGCGGCGCTGCTGGTACTGCTGAAACTGCACCGGCGTCAGCACATCCTTCAGCTGCGAAAGCCTTGTCTCGCTGATAACGTCTATCTGCTGCACTAACTGGCGCGGTTTTTTCGCGAATTTCTTTTTGGCGTCTTCGACATGCTGCATGTTGGTGAGGTTGATGGCTTTTACCTTCAGTGTCTGTTCAGGTGTCAGGCGCAGGTGCGTGGCCATGCCTTTGGTCATTTTATCCGCCTGCTGCTCCAGCGTTTGCGGCGCGGTTTGGGCGGCTTTTGCCTGTGGCCCGGCGGCGGGAATCTGTGCGTAGCCAGCGGTGGAAACCAGGGCAAAAAACAAAGCGAAGGCTAATTTCTTCATATAGGGCAGTTCTTTTCTTCTGGAGCACTTAAACAATTATCGTTCCGGTTTACAGCGCCCGAGGCTACCGTAACAAAACAAAGGCTATCATTAGTTTCTGGTGGAGCGGCCTTAGCTTTCGCTGTGAAAGAAGACTTTGTAGAAGTGCATGCCGCGCTCCTTGTCGAAGCCGCGCTCCACGTACTGCTCGCTCTGCTCGGGGTTGTAGCCGCTGAACTTAATCTCTATCTGCGTGTCGAGCTTGATGAAATTGCGGAACTTGCGCTTCATGTTGCGCACCGTGTTCTTGTTGATGGCAAAGTCAGTGAAGCCTTCAATGTCGCGCTCCTCGGCAAAGGCCTGGCTGTAATTTTTGAAACGCTCCTTCGTCTCGGGCTCATCAATAACACTGCTCGTAAACTCCTCCAGATCAAATGTTTCGCTTTTGGAGAAGTAGTCAACGGAGCGGCTGATGAAATCGACCTGCGCCTTTTTGCTCTCCGTCTGGGCAAACACCTCCTCCGAAAAGTCCTTGCAAAGGTTCAGGACCGTTTTGGTGTTGAAGTTGGTGTCTTTTAGCTCGGTCACGTTCAGGAAATCCTCCTTCCAGAACACGGCGTCGGTGCTGTTGGCATCCACCAGCTTCACCCGGAAGCCGTCCTCGGCCTCCACATTGAAAATCATGCAGCCTTTGTCTACGCTTTTTAGGTTTACGCCGGTGTGGTAATTCACCTGAATGTCCTCGTCGCTGTCCTGGATGGTCAGAAAGGCGTCCTTGTTTTCAGACTTGAAAATGCCCACTGCCTCCACCGGTTCATCATCCATCCGGCAGCCGGCAAAGTGTACCACATACAGTTCCCCGCTCTTCACCTTCGGGTGGTCCGACTGCTCGTAGAGGTGATTCAGGATGTGTACTGAGTAGTCCAGAAACTTGGCGGGCTCGCTGAAGATAAGGGCGGAGTAGGCGAACATCTCGTTCAGGGCCAGGTCGGAGGTGTGGGTAAAGCGGAAAAACTCCTCCTGCTTAAACGGAGACAGAAAGTAGTTGAGCAGCAGGTCGTTCAGCTGCTCATCCCGCAGGTCCACCACCTCGCGCGAGGCGATCACGCCCTCTTCTTTTGCTTTGTTGCCTACCCGGTGTACGGCCAGCTGCTTCAGGCGCACCTGTGTTTTATCGTTCATCGCTACATCCTGCTGATTCGGGAGCAAAACTACCATTTTAATTATTAGCCCCCCAACCAGCAAATTTTCATTGGAGGGATATATGGCTCTATCAAAAATTAAAAGGTTGGTTATGAATTATATATGGTTTCAGTGATTATTATTTCTTTGGTTAGGAACTTTTTTTGGCACGGTATTTCCATTCAGCACAAGCAAGCAGCGCAGCTTTCAACCGAAGGAGTTCATTCTAAAGATTTTGACCATGAAAAAGATATTTTTACTTGTAGCGGCGGCATTCGGATTGGTGATAAGCGATGCGGCTGCTCAGAAAAGGCCTGGCTATATGAACCCGTCTCAGGAGTTAAACACGCAGGGGCAGGACCCCGTGCGCTTCGGGATAAGGGCTGGCGTGAACGTGGCCGACTGGGAAGGCGAAACGATGCAGAGCGTGCAGGACCTGGTGGAGATGACCAACGGCTCCGTGTCGCAGCAGATGCGCACCGGGTACCATGTGGGCGGCTACGTGGCCATACCGGTTCTTCCAGGGTTTGAGATTGAGCCGGGCCTGCAGTATTCGCAAAAGGGCATGGTGCTGACCGGGAAACTTCCGATAGAGCAGGTCGATTTCCTGAACGCCAACGTCACCATCACCAACCAGGCAGAGTATATTGATTTACCGGTTTTAGTGAAGCTATATATAGGCGAGGGCTTCCATGTGTTTGCGGGGCCGCAGGTGTCTTACCTGGTATCCAACAAGGTAAAAGCAGAGGCAGGCGCGCTGGGCTTCAACGCACTCAAACAGGAGTTCGATATCAAGAGCAGCATGCGCGAAACGGATGTGGCCGTAACAGGCGGCCTCGGGTATAAATTCGCCAACGGCTTTAACATCAGCGCAGGCTACGATTACGGCCTCAACAGCGTGGACAAGAACGGCAGCTTCGATACCTTTAACCGCGTGGTGAAGGCCTCAGTGGGCTACACGTTCTAATCCGTAAGACAATGTTTGTGTTTAGTTTCAGGCTACTGCATTGCGGTAGCCTGATTTTTTAATGCACTATTATATATAGATTGCTGAAAGCAGCCGAGGGAATTTGAGGTGAGATGCCTGCTGCTGGTGCAAAGAGGTTCATGGCTTGGGCAATTGTATGCCTGGTTATGCAGAAAGTAGCCCCAATAATATATAGCACATATACAGCATGGGGAATCAAGGTCCACGCTTAATGATGGTGGTGATGGTCGTGGTCGTCGGGGTTGCTGTTGAAGTTGGCGATGGTGCCCAGCGTGAAGAAAACCGCCCAGCAGAGGTACAATGCCTCAAAATTTTGTACGGTCTTGCCGATCAGCAGCAGGATGATGTTGGCTACCAGCGTCATCACCAGGCCGGTTAACGCCACAAACTGGTAAGAGTTCATCTCCCGTGGGTCGTATATCTTTGTAAGTTTCATATGCTGCATCTCTTTGCCGTGTCTTTAGGCTAACGCTTATTTCGCAACAGTGGTGCCATAAGCCTTGAATTTACTGCAAAGGTAACAGAACGGTGCAGTTGTTGTTAGCTAACCGTAAAACTTATGACATGGCCATTATCAAACGTTTTCTGTTGCTGATTTGCCTGTCTGTATTAGCTGCGCCAGCCAAACCCGCTGCAGCCGCCTCTGCCACGCAGCAGCAGGATTTCTATGGCGCGACTTCCGGACTGTTGCAGGATCATGTGCAGGAGGGGCAGGTCAATTACCGCTCGCTACAGGAGGATAAGGCCCGGCTGCAGCGCCTGGTGCAGCAACTGGCTATATATGATCTCAGAAACGCGCCCGCTGCCGAGTGCAAAGCCTTCTACCTCAACGCGTACAACCTGCTGGTGCTGTGGCAAGTGCTGGAACATTACCCCCTTCCATCAGTGATGGATGTGCCCGGTTTCTTCGACAAGCGGCAGTACCGCGTGGCGGGCGAAAACCTGACGCTGAACCAACTGGAAAAGCAAAAACTGATGGCCACTTACCGGGACGCACGCGTGCATTTCGCGCTGGTCTGCGCCGCCAGATCCTGCCCGCCGCTCCTGAACACGGCCTACCTACCCGACAGGGTGGAGGAGCAACTGGAGGCACAGGCCAAACGCGCGCTGCAGGATCCCGCCTTTGTCCGGATACACCCTGACGAGCGGAAGGTGCTGGTGTCTGAGTTGTTCAAGTGGTACCGGCCCGATTTTCTGCGGCAGGCCCCCTCGCTGGCAGCCTATATAAACCGCTTCCGGAGCACACCGCTGCCGCCGGGGTACCGCCTGGGCTACTACCCCTACAACTGGGGCCTGAATGACAGCAGGAAGTAAAAGTTTATTAAGTTGCTATATTATGTTCAGTAAAAGACCTGTCGCTGAACATGTGCCACCGGGCGGCGTATACGCTTAGTACATATAAACCTACTGAGCTATGAGCGAGAGAGAAGAAAAGACCGATAAAACAGCAGACAATATAAACAACGACTACCGCAAGCGCGTGGCCATGGGCAACCAACCGGACCCCACCGCAAAGCGCAACATGGGCCCCAACGGTGAAACTGAACGCCCGGGCCAGAAAGATAAACTGGAGAACCTGCATATTGGCGGGAACGAAGCAACTGGCTACGGTGCCAACGACCCGGATAGCGTAGAGGCTGTCGCGCAGGGCCCCGGCTTTGAGTTTGAGGGCAGCGACACAGGCATGGACGACGACGTGGCGGGTATCCGTCGCGGCGACCAGCCGCTTGGCGCGGACGAGAAAAGACGGGATGACGCAGACTACAGCCGCCGCTGATTCAGATTCGGCAGCCATAAAAGCAGCAAGGGAGCCATATAGGCTCCCTTGCTGCTTTTATGGCTGCCGTGCGCTATAGGCCGATTGTCAGTTGGCCTATAGCATCCTGGTCTGTCTCAACGTTTATCTACAAACATATAGCCCCGCGCGGGAACACAAACTTCATTCGTACAATTGCCAGTAATGAACATACGCATATATCGGCTCCGGGTTGGGAGAGTTACTGGCGCTATTTTCTGGCAGAATTTGTTATTTATATTTTTTCTTTAAGAGCGGGGCCGCTTCTTTTGTACGGTTCAGGAAGGGTACAGCAAAATGCACCACTAATGATAGCGGTGACGGGCGTTGAGGGCGCTACGCGTGAGAGAAGGGGAAGGCTGTGGGGCGTAATCGCTAAAGGCCACAGGCACTGTCAGTTGCTGATATATTCTTCGCGGATAATCTCCAGTATTTCCGGGGAGAGGGGCTTGGAGAAAAACTCCCGTACTTCCTCAATGCTCTTGGCCGTCAGGATATCTTTCCTGTCCACGGCAGAGGAGAGCATAAAGAGGCAGCAGTTGGAGGTACACTGCTCCGGCAGCCTGCGGTATTCTTCGATAAATGACCAGCCGTCCATTCCGGGCATGTTAATGTCCAGGAAAATGAGGTCGGGGAAGTATTCTTCCCCTTTTTGAGCCTGTTCCTGCAGGTACTTTAAAGCGTCCTCGGCCCATTCAAAGCTGATAACCTCATCAGAAAACTTCTCGTTGCGGATAATGCTCTCGCAAACAAAGTTGTTCACTGTGTCATCGTCAACCAGTACTACCTTCTTTAATGTGCTCATGACTGCAATCTTCTAACTTTTAAAGTAAATGCTGAACGTAGTCCCTTTTTGTGGCGCGCTTTCAACCTCTACTTTCCCTTCCAGCATTTCTACCTGTGTTTTCACCAGGTGGAGCCCGATTCCTTTGCCTTCAAATCCCTTATGGAAACGCTTGTACAGGCCAAAGATGTTTTCCTGCTGCTTCTCAAGGTCGATTCCAAGGCCATTATCCTGAACCTGGAGGCAAATATAACCCTTTAGCCTGAATGTTGTAACGCTGACGACAAGTTTTCTGTCCGGAGATTTGTACTTTACCGCATTCGAGAGCAGGTTCAGCAGGATGCTCTGTGCATAACTGCGGACAGTGTTCACGGCCGGTGCATCCCCGAAGTCGTAAGATATGTCCGCCTCCGCAGCATTGCCTTCCAGCTTGAGCAGCCCGAGCACATCCTGCAGCAGGCACTCAAAATAAACCGTCTCGTACACATTCCCGATCTGGCTCCGAATGGTCAGGAGGTCGTTCAGGTCGCGGATAGTCGAATCAAGCAGTTTCGCGGACTTGATCAGGTTATCGATCACCTTCTGGTTGATGGGGGAGCCGATCTCGTTGCGGTTGTAGATGGAGGTGAGCCCCAGCATGTTCGCGATAGGGGCCCGCAGGTTATGCGATACAATATAAGCGAACTGCTGCAGGTTCTGGTTTTGCCGCATGAGCTGATGCGAGAGCTCCTGCTGCCGCGCCTCTGCCTCTTTGTAGTCTGTCATGTCGGAGGCTGAGCCATATATGCGCGTCACCTTCCCGGTGCTGTCCATCCCCGGCGACATGCGGAGCAGGAGCCAGCGCAGCCTGCCGTGGCGGTCAACCAAGCGCATCTCGTATTCCTGGGGCTGCCCCGCCAGCACCGCCGGCAGCACTTCCTGCATCATCGGCTTTTTGTCGTCGCTGTGGATGGACTGCAGCCAGGTGGCCGCCTCGCCCAGGAAAGCCTCCTCGGGATAGCCGGTGATCTGCTCGCACTGCGGGCTTATATATATAATGTTGAAATCGGGGTTGGCCGTGAAAATAACCTCCGGAATGTTCTCGATCGTAGACTGGAGCAGGTTCTTGGCCTCCGTTATCTCCTGCTCCGCCTTTTTCCGGTCGGTTATGTCCTGCACGGTGCCGCTCAGCTTTATCACTTCCCCATCCTCGTCGCATATAACTTCGGCTACTTCCGTCACGTTTGCCACCGCGCCGTCGGGCAGCACAATGCGGTGCTCCACGTGCAGCATGCTTTTGGTTTCGATGGCGTTTCTATATACCTCCTGCACCCGCTGTCTGTCCTCAGGGTGTACGCGGGCCAGCATGTTGTGCAGCGACGGACCGAAATTTCCTTTCTCCAGCCCATATATGGCTAAAGTGCCGTTGGACCATTTCAGCACATCCTGCTTCAGATGGTACTCCCAGCTGCCAAGTTTTGCCAGTTGCTGTGCCCTTGCGAGCTGCAGCCCTTTTCGCTTAATCGTTTCGAAGTTTTTCTTCTGCTCCGAGATGTTCCGGATGTTCAGAGCAACCCCCAGTATCGACTGCCCGGTGCTGACGACCGGCTGGTACGTTATCTCGTGCCAATAGTCGCCCTGGCCCGCCTCGTACACCACCGTTTCGCCCTTCATCGCCCTGGCATGGTTTGCGACAATGGAGGGGACCTGCATGGGTGATACGAAGTCGAGCATGCTCTGCCCGGCCTGCAGCTCCTTGAGCAGGTAGCGGTGTACATCGGCGGCGGCTTCTTTGTTAAAGGAGAGCACGTTCAGGTTCTCGTCCAGCAGGAAGATGGCCTGAAAAGAGCTGTCGAGCAGCGCCTGGAGTTTTGCCTCATTGCGCATGAGTTCTGCCTGGGCCTCTTTCTGCTTTGTTATATCGATGAACGTGCCATTCCAGAGTACGGTACCATTCCCTTTTGCGGATGGGAGGCTGTGTCCGCGTACCCACAGGTATTTTTTCTTTTCCGGCTGCCACACCCGGATCTCCATTTCCCAGGGTGTCAGGTGGCGGTAAGTTTCTACGGTGGAGCGCTGCACTTCCGCCAGATCGTCGGGGTGCAGGTTTTTATAGAGCAGCAGGGGGTCGCTGTAGACCTCTTCCGGCGTCACGCCGCAAAGCACCTGCACCCCCTCGCTGATATAGGGGAAACAGAAACTCCCGTCACGCTCCATCTGGTACTGGAACACGGCACCAGGCACGCTGGAACTTACCTCGCGCAGCAGCTTTTCGTTTTTCTGCAGCTGCTCCAGGGCCTGCTCGCGCTCTTCCACGTTCACGGCCACCACCAGCCGGGGATGCGTCCCCTGTCCGGAAGGCAGGGCATGCGACCGGATCTCTACCTTGAATACAGATCCGTCTTTTCTCCTGTGTTCGAAACTGTTGTTTGGGGTGTCAGCGTCTCCACCCTGTTGCTCTATGCTAGCCAGCAGCTTATCCCGTTCCGTCTCCGGCCGTATGTCAAGCAGCGTCATCTGCAGGAACTCCTCCTCTATATAGCCATACTCCTGCACCGCTGCCCTGTTCACTTCCAGAAAGCGAAGGGTGCCCTGATCGTACACCCACATCGGGATGGGGTTGCGATTGAAGAGCATTCTGTATTCCTGCCGTTGCTCTTTCAGTTCCTGCTCCAGTTTGCTGCGTTCCCGGATCTCGGCGCTCAGCAGGGCATTCTCCTCCCGCATCCGCCCGAAGGCGCGCCTGACCATGAAAGCGGCGGCCCCTGTGGCCAGCAGCGCCAGCAGCAGCAGCAGCGAGTGCTTGTCAGTGGAGAACCCGATGCCCGATATGACCGTGTTAATCCGGCTGTCGGCGGCGACCTGCACCTGCCTGCTGAGCCTGTTCAGGTCCTGCTCGTGGCGCCGGGAGCCAGGTTCGAGGTATGCATCAAAAAGAGCCTGTGCCTCTTCCGCGCGGTTCAGGTCATTCAGGCGCACCAGGCTGTCCGCGAAAGTGTAATATGCCCTGCGTTCTTCTATTATCTGCTGTAGCAGGTCCTTTTTGGGCTTGTCTTGCAGCAAACGGCCGAGCGCATAGATGGCAGCTGTGTTCTCGTCGCGGTTCCGGATGATGTCTTTCCGAATCGTGCTGCTGCGCCTTTGTTTCCCTGACTTTGAGTGCGACATGAGCAGGCTGTGAACTCTGCCTTCGTTGTGGTGCAGTGTGTTGATCAGTTTCAGCTGGTTTAGGGCCTGAAACACCTCGTGGTTATACTTTTTCTGAGCCTGCCTGTCTATATGATAGGAGTTAATACAAACTGCTATAAGTACAAATGCAAGTCCGGCAAAGGAAAAGCCAATGTAACGGATAGTGCGTTTAGAAGTGCTATTACGATTCTTGTTAGTGTTGTAAGGGTGCATATGCAATCAAAAAACGCCGGGCGAAGGCCTGCCTCCGTAATGGCCCTTTCAGGCTAAAATCATAACTTAAAAGGGATATGCATAGCTGTCTCGCCTGATGATCCGGAAGCTAAATTAAATAAAAAAGAATTGTACAGCATAGAATAATTAAATAAAACAACACAAATTTAATTATCTATAATAATAGATATATTATTTTGTGTTGCAGAAATAATATAATTCATTTTTGAGGATGCATATCTGTCTACACGATGTGTTACAAGCCATTTTTATAAAAAACCTGTAACTCGCCGCAGGAATTATGTAACATACGGCGCGCATTGCCATCGTACCTTTGTAGCGTAAGAAGATAAGCAAATGGCAACAGCGACAAAACATAAAACAACAAAAAGCACTTTTCCGGTGGAGGGAATGACCTGCGCCTCCTGCGCCAGCAGCATCGAGAGCATGTTGCGGGCGCGGGAAGGAGTGGAGGAGGCAAACGTGAACTTCGCCGGCAAAACAGTTCAGGTAGCCTATGCCCCGGATGCCGTGACGCCTGCGCAACTCCGCGAGACGGTGCAGGAAATCGGCTTTGACATATTAATAGAGTATAAGACCCAAGAGGAACTGGAAGAGCGGCAGGTGAAATCGCTGGCCGCGCTGAGGCGCAGAACCATTCTGGCAGGCGTACTGGCCTTGCCGGTTTTTGTGCTGGGCATGTTCTTCCATGATTCCTTCGCCTGGGGCAACTGGGCTATGCTGCTGCTGACTGCTCCCATCCTGTTATGGGCGGGGCAGCGCTTTTTTGTGGGGGCCTGGGCGCAGGCCAGGCACTTCCGCGCCAACATGGACACCCTGGTGGCGCTCAGCACGGGCATTGCCTTCCTCTTCAGCCTGTTCAACACCATATATCCTGAATTCTTTCTGAGCCGTGGCCTGATGCCGCACGTGTACTACGAAGCAGTCGCCGTCATCATCGCCTTTATCCTGCTCGGGAAGTATCTGGAGGAAAACGCGAAGGACCGAAGTTCCTCCGCCATAAAAAAACTGATGGGGCTGCAGCCGAAGACCGTGCGGGTAGTCCGGAACGGCGGTGAGCTGGAGATAAAAATTGAAGAGGTGCAGGTGGGGGACAGGGTGCTGCTGCTGCCCGGAGAGCGGGTGCCTGTGGACGGTGAGGTGGTGGCTGGCGCGACCTATGTGGATGAGAGCATGCTGAGCGGCGAGCCGCTGCCGGTGCAGAAACAGCCGGGCGATGCACTCTATGCCGGCACCATCAACCAGAGAGGAAGCGTGCAGCTGGTTGCTCAGAAAACAGGTGGCGAGACCATGCTGGCGCACATCATCCGGATGGTGCAGGAGGCGCAGGGCAGCAAGGCGCCCGTGCAGAAACTGGTGGACAAGATTGCCGGGATCTTCGTGCCGGTGGTGCTGGGCATCGCACTGCTGACTTTGGTGGCGTGGCTGGTGCTTGGCGGGGAGGCTTACCTGTCGGAGGCGCTGCTGTCTACTATCTCGGTGCTGGTGATTGCCTGCCCCTGTGCCCTCGGCCTGGCCACCCCGACGGCCATTATGGTGGGCGTGGGGCGTGGGGCCGAGAACGGCATCCTGATAAAAGACGCAGAAAGCCTGGAGCGGGCGCACAAGGCGGATACGGTAATTTTGGATAAGACAGGCACCATCACGCTTGGCAAACCGTCCGTGACGGATGTGGTGTGGGCAGACCAACAGGTGGCGCAGGAGCAGTTGGAGCAGCTGTTTTTCTCCATGGAGGCCCAGTCGGAGCACCCGATTGCCCAGGCCATATATAGCTATTATAAGGAGAAGGGGCTGCAGGCCCGGCAGCCGGAATACTTCAGCAGCCTGACCGGACTGGGTATAGAAGCGGAGTTTGAGGGTGTGCGGTACTTCTCCGGCAATGAGAAACTACTGCAGCAGCAGGGCATACAACTGCCCGGGCACCTGTTGCAGGCGGCAAGACAATTGCAGGAAGACGCCAAAACCGTGATTTTCTTTGCCGACAGCGCACAGGCCCTTGCCGTTTTTGCCGTAAGCGACCCGGTGAAACCCGAGGCGGCGGCGGGCATCAGAGCTATGCAAGAGGCGGGCCTGGAAGTATATATGCTGACAGGCGACAACCAGCAGACTGCGGCCGCCGTGGCGCGTCAGGTAGGCATAGTTCATTACCAGGCAGAGTTGCTGCCGGATGATAAAGCCGGATTTGTGAAAAAGCTGCAGGCGGAAGGTAAGACAGTGGCCATGGTGGGAGACGGTATTAACGATGCGCAGGCGCTGGCCACCGCCGATGTCAGCATTGCGATGGGGCAGGGCACCGATGTAGCGATGGATGTGGCGGGCATCACGCTCATGCGCTCCGACCTGATGCAGGTGGCCAAGGCCGTAAAACTCTCCAGGGCCACGGTGCAGACAATACGCCAGAACCTGTTCTGGGCCTTCTTTTACAACGTTATCTGTATTCCGGTAGCAGCCGGGCTGCTGTATCCGTTCACCGGTTTCCTGCTCAGCCCGATGATTGCGGGCGCCGCGATGGCCCTGAGCTCTGTGTCGGTGGTGGGGAACAGCCTGCGCCTGCGGTCTAAAACATTATAATGCGGAAGAAAGGAATTTAAATAGATGTATAGTTTATAAATTATGTTAAGTATGGAAACCTATAAATTTAAAACAACCATCAACTGCGGCAACTGTATAAAGGCCGTGACCCCTCACCTGAACAAGCTGGAGGGAGTAGCGGAGTGGAACGTAGACACCAATAACCCGGACAAGGTGCTGGAGGTTAAATCTGACTCCTTGGATGCCCAATCGATCAAAAGCACCGTGGAGAAGGCCGGCTTCAAAGCCGAGCAAATCTAAAAGGTAATATCAGACAAAAGAGGCTGGCCATATATGGCCAGCCTCTTTCCTTTATAGCGCTGTTCTGTTCGCTTCGTGGGTCTTGCCAAACCTCGACAGCAGGATGAAAGTCAGCATGGCGGCGGCACAAATGGCCATTCCCAAAGACTCCCTGCCTTCCTCCACATTCACCAGCAGGGCGCCAGTCGCCGCGTCTCGCATGCTGTCACCCACGCCTTCGAAGCGCTCTGGCCACCAGTAGACAACACCGCCTATATATACCACACAGGCCACAGCCAGTACCGCGTTGCTCACCCTGCCGAATCCGGCAGCGAAGCTCAGCACAGCTGCAATCAGGTAAATAGTCACCCAAATCAGCGGGTCCGGGTCGTTGTACTGGAAAGCGGCGAATGACAGGAAGAGGATCCCGAAAATGACGCCTAAGGTTTTCTTTAGAAGCATATATGTTCTGGGTTTCTGTGGTTATGCGGCGGGTAATACTCTGGCAAACAGGTTGGCTTGCCTGAGCAGCCTCTTTTTCAAGTTGGGAATATTCCGGGTAAGTGCCAAATAAAAGAGGCAACTAAAATAGCTGCCCTTTTCATATTACAAACTAAACTAAAAAACTCGTTTTACCAGGCCCACTCCGGGCATATGATTTTTCGGGTGTTGCTGATCTTGAACCCCAGCACCACTTCATGGCTGCCCGCGTGCACGCGGCCCAGCGGCGAGGTGCCGGCATCGTAGGAGTAGGCGAGGTCCAGCAAATGGCTGATGTTCAGGCCCGCCATGGCCGCCACCGATTCCTTGTGGCGGTACGAGGCCGCTACCCACAGCCTGTCGCTGTACAGGGCCTTCACGGTGGCATCCACCGAAATCGGGCTGGGCTGGGCCATCTTCACCATCACCGATGGAATAAGGGTGAAGGTGGGCGTCAGGTCGAAGCGGTAGCCGGTGGTGGCAAAGTAGTGCTTCTGCAGCTCTCCCTTGTTGTACTCCTCCGAACCGCCCGTCGAGATAAGCTGCCGCTTGCTCGGCACCAGCTGCGCGCCGGAGGCACCAATATAAAAGTTGCGGGAGTACAGCCAGAGGCCCATGTTCAGGTCAAACTTTATCTCGTTGAGGCGGCCGTCCATCACTGCGGGGTCGTTCTGCTTGGCCGTCCTGACATAGGAGGGATCCAGGCTGTATTGGATAAAGCCGGGTGCCACACCGGCCGCCACGCGCAGGCTGCGGGTGATAGGCTGGTGGTAGGCGTAGCTCAGTGAAAAGGAGCCCCGCTTCAGCGGCCCGGTTCGCGTGGACATGGCCATGGCCCCCAGGCCGTGGTGCGCCCGTAGGCGGCGGTACACGTTTGTCCTTTTGCTCATACCCTCCTTGGGCGCCGCGCCGCGCCGGCGGCGGCCGTGGTAAGAGGCGGTCATGTCTTTGTTGACGGGCATGTGCAGCGTTGCGTAGTAAGATTCCGGCGCCCCCTCCAGGCCCGACCACTGGTGCCTGGTTCCCAGTTTCAGGTCCGCATAATCCTCGATGCCGGTGATGGCCGGGTTGAGGAGGTAGTTGTTGAGCGTGTACTGCGTGTACTGCGGCTTCTGCTGCGCCTGTGCCGCGCCAGCGGCCATTGCCAGGAACATAACGAGGGCTAAAAGTCTGTTCATATAGCGAAATTATTTAACGATGGTCACGCTGCCAGATATCGGCTTCTCGTTCTGGCCCAGTTCGATGATATAATAGTAAGTCGCAATCGGCAACTCCATGCCTTTGTGTCGCCCATCCCAGGGAGCTTTGTAGCCGTCTGAGGTGAACACCTCGCTGCCCCACTGGTTAAACACCTTTACCCGGCAGTTCTGGTACTGGCTGAGGTTCTCAATCTCCCAGGTGTCGTTGATGCCGTCCTGGTTCGGGGTGAAGGTATTGGGCACCGAGACGAAAGGCAGCACCGTGACCACCACCTCGTCGGTGAAGGTACAGCCCTCAGCGGTGGAGGCCGTCACCGTATACACGGTGGTCTGTTCCGGCGTGAGCAAAGGGTTCGCGATGTTGGGATTGTCCATGCCGGTGGCCGGAGCCCAGGAGTAGGTGACGCCGCCGCTCGCCCGCAGCTCCACGCTGCGGCCTTTCACCACGGTCACATCCTCCCCGGCAGACACGCGGCTCTCCACCACCTGCGCCACCACCGGCTGCCGCGCGCTGGCGCACGACTGCGACACTTCCTGCACATAGAAGGTGGTGGTAAAATCCAGGCGGGGCGTAACGAGGGTGCCGCCGGTGGCAATCGGGTCTCCGCCGGATGCGCTGGCATACCACTCCAGGCGGCCGCCCTTTCCTTTGGAGGTGAGCGTGGCGCTCTGGCCGGCGCAGACGCTGGTGCCCGTTGCCACCGGTGCCTCCGGCAGCGGCGTAACAGTCATCTGCACCGCAGCGCTCACCAGGGCATTGCACGACTCGGAGGTGACCACGCGCCGGAACCAGGTTGTCTGTGTCAGCGGGCTAGGGCTGTAGTCTTTCCTGTTGTTCTCACCAGGGGCCGTTGTGAAAGCGGTTTCGGGGCCGGAGGTGCTCATCTCCCACTGGTATACATATTTTCCGCTGCCGCCGTTCGGCAGCGTGCCGGTGAGGGTGGCAGGAGCCGTGCCGAAGCAGACTGTCTGCGGCGTGCTGACCTTGTTGTTGCTCATGGCAGGCTTCACAGAGACCATCACGGCTGCGCTGGTGTCGGTGTTGGTGCCGGAGATGATGATTCTTCTGTACCAGGTTTCCTGCGTAAGCGCCGGAGGGCTGTAGTTTTGCGTGTTGCCCGAGGCCGTGGCGGTGCGCCAACCCGTGGCCGGGCCGGAGGTGCTTTGCTGCCACAGGAAGCTGTAGCCGCCTTTCCCGCCCACCGGCTCCGATCCCGTCAGCATGGCGGGTGTGTTGCCGAAGCAGATAATCTGGTCTGCCTGGATGTTGTTGTTGCCGATGGCGGGCGTAATGGTGATTTTAATTGTGTTTGACACCATCTCGCATCCGCCCGAATACACGATTCTCCTGAACCAGGTATTTTCTGTCAGCGCCTTGGGTGAGTAGTTCTTGCCATCGTTCGGTATGGGAGCCGACCTGAACGTTATCCCATCCTCACTGTACTCCCACATATACGTATAGCGCTCATCGCCTCCGGTGGGCGTGGAGCCTATCAGCGGCGCGGGCACCTGCCCGGCATATATGGTTTGCGGTGCCATCACGGTATTGTTCGCGATCTGCGGGTTCACCGTAATCTCCACCACATTGGATATGTGCGAGCATGAAGCCGTGCGGGCCACGCGGCGGAACCAGGTGGTGGTGGAGAGGGCGCCGGGGCTCAGGTCACGTCCCTGGCCGTTCTGCGTCACGGCGCGGTAGGTGCCGTTCGGGCCGGTGGTGGCGTATTCCCAGATATAGGTGTAACCGGCGTTGCTTGCAGATGGTATATAGCCTCCGTCCGGGTCAGAGCCAATGATGGCGGCTGGCGCATCACCTTCGCAGATGGTCTGGCTCTCGCGGACCTGGTTGTTGCTGATGGGCGCTGCCACCATCACGCGCAATACGTCAGAGTAGCTGTAGCACTCTCCGGAGCTTACCTTGCGGCGGAACAGGGTAGCCTGTGTCAGGGCGGGAGCGGTGTAACTGCTGTTGGTGCGGGTGCCCGGAGCCTCCTGAAAGGTCACGCCATTGTCCTCGCTCATCTCCCATATATAGGTAAAGCTTTCGTTTCCGCCTGATAGTCCTTCCACCGCTGTGAACGTTGCCGGAGCCTCGCCGTAGCACAGGGTGAGCTCCGTTATGGACAGTTTGTTGTTGCGGATAGCCGGCTGCACGGTTACCAGCACCGGTGCGCTGATGTCGCTGTTGCAGGTGCCGGAGTTCACGATGCGGCGGTACCAGGTGTTGCGCGACAGCGGAGCAGGGGCAGTATACGTTTCGAGGGTGTGTTCTCCGGTGGCGGCGGTGAAGTTTTTGCCGTCCTCGCTCATCTCCCATATATAGGTATACTGGCCGTTGCCGCCCGACAGCGGTTCACCTGTCAGCGTGGCTGGCATATCGCCCTCACATATTGTTTGGGCGTTTTTGATGATGTTGTTGCTGATGGCGGGCGTTACCGTCACTTCCACCGCCGCCGACACATCCGTGCAGGCAGAGGACTTCACTATCCTTCTGAACCAGGTAGTACGGCTCAGCGCGCCGGGCTGATAGCTGATGTCGGTCGCTTCCGGTATGGCGGAGAAAACAGCACCGGGGTTGGTGGCCGGGTCAACCAGGCTGCTTTCCCATATATAGGTGTGTTTTCCGTTGCCGCCTTTCGGCTGAGAGCCAAGCAGTTTGGCGGGTTGCTGCCCGGCGCAAATCACCGGCACAGGCGTGACCGTGTTGTTCTCTAACACCGGGTACACCGTTACCTGCACTTGCGTGCGGGGGCTCAGGCATCCTTCGATGCTGGCCTGCACGTAGTACGTTTTATCAGCATCCAGCGCCTCTGTCTCGAATGTCCTGCCGGTGAAAATAGGCGTGCCGCCGGTGGCGACCTCGAACCACTCATATATCGTGGCATTGCCTTCGGCTAGCAGTACGGCCTTGTTGCCGGGGCCGCAAAGCGCCACCGGGGCCACCACCGGGGCGGGCGTGGCCGGGCGCACCGTCACCGTCACAGGCGTTCTGACGCTGGTACAGCCGCCGTCCACCGTTGTCTGCACGTAATAGGTTTTCGTCTGGTCCAGCGCCGGGGTAGTGAACGTAGCTTTGTCGCTTAGCAGCGTACCGCCCGCAGGGGCGTCGTACCAGGCGATGGCGCCGACCGGACTGGCCGCTGTCAATGTAGCGCCGAAGCCCGGGCAGATGATGGTTCCTGCGGCCGCAGGGGCAGCGGGCAGGGGATTCACCCTTACCTGCAGCTGGTCTTTGGATTCGCAACTGCCTGTGCCGTGGGTATATATGAGCGTGAAGGTGCCTGCGGCGTCTGGCGTGAAGGTGCCATCCGCCCGTATATACTTCGAGCCCGACCAGGAACCGCCAGCGGGCAGTCCGGCCAGTTTAAAGGAGCCGCTGTTCAGGCAAACGACTCTGTCGTCACCCGCCTCGGCCAAAGGCACCTCTTTTACCGTCACAACCATTTTATCAGAGGCCACGCAGCCCGAGGCATTGGTATAAGTGTAGGTGAGTTCGTAATTCCCCAGCGTGGCCGGAGGCGTGAAAAAGCCAGTTGCCGTTACGTTCGGCCCGCTCCAGGTGCCCCCTGCGGGGCTTCCCTGCAGTTTGGTTGGCACTGGGGCGTTGCAAACAGTTATATCCAACCCTGCATTCACTTTTGGCAACGGATTTACAGTTACGGTGACGGTGGCAGCGTTGGTGCAGCCGGTCGCGGCGTTCAGGCCGATGACGGTGTAGGTAGTTGTGTTCAACGGTCTTGCCGTCACCGAGGCGCCGGTGGTGGCACTCAGCCCGGTGGCAGGGAACCAGGTGTAGCTGTCGGCACCCGCTGCTGTGAGCGTGGCAGCGCCCTGGGTGTAGCAAATGGCGGCCGCGTCTGACCTGACGGAAACTTCCGGCAAAGGGTTCACTGTCACCGTGAAGGTGGTGCTGCTGAAGCAGCCTGTCTCCGTATTGGTGCCGGTGATGGTGTAGGTGGTGGTTTCGGTCGGACTCACCGTCACCTCACTGCCTGTCGCGATGTCCAGGCCGTTTGCAGGAGCCCAGGCATAAGTGTCGGCACCGCTTACGCGGATGGTGGTGCTCGCGCCCAAACAGATGGTGGGATTAGGCGAAATGGCGCTTAGCTCCGGTATCTGGCCGATGGTGATTTCCTGCGTGGCGGCCGCTGAAGGGCCGCATTCATTTACAGCGACCACCGAGACGGTGTATTTCCCGGCCTCTGTAAAATGGATGCTGGGGTTTGCCGAATGGCTGTCGGTGCCGTCCGTGAAGGCGGTTTCTGCCGGACCGGCCACCGTCCAGTTGTAGCTGCTGATGGTGCCCGACTGCGCATCGTACTGCGGTGTGTGTTTAGAATTGGATGCAGAAAAGGAGAGGGTCTGAGGGCCGCAATACAACTGCGGGCCCGGTAGCAGCGCCACCGGCTTGTCCTGTATGGTCACGGTTCTTTCCTTTACCTCCGTTGCGCAGCTGTTGCTGGTAGTCAGGGAGACGGTGTACGTGCCGGATTTGATGAAGCTGAAGGACGGGTTTTCTGAGCTTGCGGTGGAGCCTTCGGCAAAGGCCCATCCCGCCGCCGGGCTCACCTGCCATATATACTGCAGGTCCGCACCCGTGGATTTGTTCTGCGCCGTGAAGAGTGCCGGGGCGCAGGTGCCGTTGCCGCTCAGTTCAAAACCGGCGGTGGCAGGTTCGTTCACTTTATATACCTTTTGTGCCGAGCTGCTGGCGCAGGTGGTGCCGGAGCCTGCCGGTGAGGAGGTCATTTTAATGGTGTACTCACCCGCCTGGGTAAACACCACGGTGGGGCTTTTGGTGGTGGCGTTGCCGATGCTGTATTTCCAGCCGGTTGCCGGCGAAATCTCCCACTCCACGGTGTAGGCTGCGCTGGCGCTGGGGTTGATGGTGTTGGCGTTGAAACCCACCACTGTCATGTCCTTTAACAGCACCGGCACATTCACACAGCCTGCTGATTTGCTGAAGCTGAACTCCGCCTCAGGCCCCTTGGAAATCTTGATGCCGCCCACGGAGGCCGGGGTGAAGCCGCAGGGGTTGGTGGCGGTCGCCTTCAGCGTGAACGCACTGTTCGGCGCGTCTTTAGACGACACCTCGTAAGTATGCGTGATAGCGGCGGGCAGGTTGGCGTGGGTGAAGGTCTGCACGGGCGTTCCGTCTCCGAAATCAATGGTGTAGACGGTGAGCGGGGAGTTTCCTTTGGTGTTGAGTATGTCGAAGGTGTAGGTGGCCGGAAGGCAGTCGTTGGTGTTGCCGCGGCTGGCCAACCCCAGGCTCGGGTTGCTGCCGATGAACACCCGCTCGGTGGTGGTGCTGGTGCAGCCGCTCTCGCCAGTCACTTCCACTACCAGCTGAAAAAAGCCGGTGGCTGTGTAGTTGTGCGTGGCGCTCTCAAAGTCTTTGCCCAGCGTTGTGGTGGCCCCATCGCCCCAGTTTATCCTGTAGCTCTTGTTCGACGCTTTGGTGGTGGAGGTGTTCTCAATGGTCAGCTCGAAACTGGCGCTGCCACCGGCCGCGCTGCACGAGGTGAAAAAGTTCAGAGGGTCCGCAACGCTGGCGTCGGGCGTTCCGGCTATATGGATGGGAGCGGAGGTAGCCTCGCACCCGTTTGATTGTACTGTTTTGACCCAGTAAGAGCCGCTGCCTGTAACAGAGATGGACCTGGTGGTGGCTCCTGTCGACCAAAGGTAAGTATCCGCTTCACTTGCTGAAAGTTGAACTTTGCCACTGTCGCACAGGCTCCCGGAGGAACTGATAGTGGGCGTGCAGTCCTGGGCGCGCAGGGAAAAAGGTGAAATTCCGCATGTTCCGATAAACAAAATGAGCAGAAGGCTCTTCAAAATCGGCTGCATAATCTTGCTGGTAGATGTTTTTGATAATTTATTTTTTAATTGGTTTGTCTCCGGAAGCTAGGTGCTTTCGGATTAGAAGTATGCAATTAGTGCGTCCTTTCATCGAGAGCGACGTGCTGTGCAGGATGGTGCTGTGGCAATGCAAGGCAAAATGTGTGTTTGCGCTAATACAAAATACTTGATGATGGCATAAGCAGGAATTGCTCTCTTAAGTTCAATCTTTATAAATTATTATCACCCGGTTCCGATATGAATATAAAGTTTTCCTTTGAACCCGCTCATGATTATTTTTCTAAAGGTAATTGAATAATAGAATAGGCTGCATGGGTGAGTGAGATTTTTTTAACCTAAAACAATGATATTAATACAATTAAAGCCATTTTTCGGATTTTTGATGCAATTAAGACGATATATTAATTATAATTTATATATAATAAAATTTATATTAAGTAAAGAGAGATGGTTGCACAATATTTAGGTGGCATGTTTTTTTTGTAACTTGAGGCTGCATTAGAATTTTAATAATTGAATTATCCTAATATATAAATTGCTTTTTTTCGGCTCGACTAGTGTTGTGGAGCCTGCGGCCTGTTATGTTACCTTGCTGGAAAGCAGGTAAACTGTGCTGAAGTACTGCACCTCCAGCAGGAGCGATAAAAGAAAGTCTAAGATATAGTGCAAATTAATTATTTTGCCGGATGCGCAACGGGCTATGAGTTATTGCCAGTTAGAGGGAGTATTAGCAGACAGCTTAAAAATTAGCCGATTATATATATTATTTAATATATAAAATTAATTCTGTTATATTAACCCGTGGATCAGAATTTACAAGCCTTCCCTGCTGCACCATCGCATTTTGCACAAAATCCTTCCATCAAAGCCAGGCGCACGGTTGATTTGATTCGGTTGTGTTTCCGGCATTTAGGAAAAGTATTGCACTGCACAACTGATGGATTGACCGGCAAAGCCGTCCTGGAGCAGACCGCCACCACACGCTCGGGCGGAAAGATGCAGGTAGCGGCAACTCCAAATCGACAGCCCGCACTTGGCTTGTACAACCTCCTGCTGCTCCCGGCAGAAAGGTAGGTAAATAGAAAGGTACTGGTGTGGCATGAAGGGATATTCCCTCAAAAGAGGAAGATACTCCCTGTATATAAAGCAGCGGCTCCCCGACGATATGCCGGGGAGCCGCTGCTATATGTACCTGCTCCTATGTATCAGAGAAGAAGGAAGGCTACTGCTTTATCACCTTCAGGCTCCTGCTGCTTCCTTGGGCGTCGGTGTAGCGGAGGAAGTACAGGCCTCTCGCCAGACCGGAACCGGAGAGCTTGATGGATAATCTGCTGTTATCAAGTGTCAGGTCCTCGTGCTTATATAAGACCCTTCCCGACTGGTCCAGCAGCACGACCTCCTTCAATTCCGCCTCCTGGCTGCCCATATACAAGGTTATCACCTCGCTGAATGGGTTTGGATAAGCAGTTACCTCAGAGAGGAAAGGCTCTTTCTGGGTTGCGCTAGCCACCTGCATGCTGCTGCTGATGGAAGGTGCGTGGCTATATGGGGAGAGCCTGCTGCCGGCGATGGGTCGCTCCAGCGCCCCGCTGGGCAGCTGCCAGCCCACGGCCAGGTGGTCGCTTCCGGCCGCCTCCAGGTGCAGGGCCTCGATGTAGTAGCGTTTGCCCGCCTCCAGCCTCACCCTCGCCGACCGCTGCGAGGCGTACTTGTCCCACTGGCGAATGCTGGTGTAGCCTTTCACGGAGGCAATCTTCACTTTTTTAGTGGCATCGTCGGAGGGGCTCAGCCACAGCTCCCCGGCGTCGTCGGAGGCCAGCCAGAAGGTGTACTCGCCGCTATGCGGGGCCGTCACGAAGCCCCGGATCCGCTGGCCGTAGTGGTCGCCTGCATTGGAGGGAGCTTCAAAAAAAGTCAGTTCGCTGGTATTGCTTGGTGCTTTGGCCACGGGAATATCCTGCACCGTGCTGCCTGCTACGCCTCCCCAAAATTCGCGGCTAATCTTTCCTGTTATATATACGGGTACTGGGTTTACGTTGGCAATGCTTCCGATGGGGGAGAGCCTGTTGCCGGCGATGGGCCGCTCCAATTCCCCGCTGGGCAGCTGCCAGCCCACGGCCAGGTGGTCGCTTCCGGCCGCCTCCAGGTGCAGGGCCTCGATGTAGTAGCGTTTGCCCACCTCCAGCCTCACCCTCGCCGACCGCTGCGAGGCGTACTTGTCCCACTGGCGAATGCTGGTGTAGCCTTTCACGGAGGCAATCTTCACTTTTTTAGTGGCATCGTCGGAGGGGCTCAGCCACAGCTCCCCGGCGTCGTCGGAGGCCAGCCAGAAGGTGTACTCGCCGCTCTGCGGGGCCGTCACGAAGCCCCGGATCCGCTGGCCGTAGTGGTCACCCATGTTCGTCGGGGCCTCAAAAGAAGTGAGCTCGCCGGTTTGGGTAGGGGCAGCCGCCACCGGTATGTCCAACACGCCTGAGCCTGTCACGCCCGCCCAGAACTCGCGGGTGATTTTGCCAGAAGGCGCTGGGGCCGCAGACGCAGGTTCCAGCGCTGGGGCCGCTTTGGTTACAGTCACGCTGATGGCAGCGGAGATTGTGGCTCCGCCCTGCTTGTCGGTTGCTTTGGCTGTCAGGCTGTAAGTTCCGGGGGCGAGGTTGCTCAGCCGGAATTCATAGGGGTATTCAAACTCGGTCCCAACTTTTGTGCCGTCCCGAAACAGCTCCACTTTTGCCACTGCGCCGTCAGCATCCTGGGCGGCCACCGAAACTGCAACGACCATGTTTTCTGTGGAAGAGGCCGTCGCCTTGGGAGAGGTGATGGACACCGTCGGGGCCTGATTTGCGGGGGCTGCGCTGCCATCGCCCACTATTGGGCCAGGCACGATGCCAAGTTGCTGCAGCTTTTCGCTCCAGGTAATGAACCCATCCTGCTTCATCTGCCTGATAACCAGATTTGGCAGAAAAGCGTAGCTCCTGAAGTAGGTTCGCCCGGCAGCGGATACAGCATGCTTATTATTTATATAGCCCCAATAAGCGGGTGCAACCGTGTTATTATCGACCGAGGTACCCGCTCCCGATATCGCTGCTGGCTTCGAATAATGCTGGGCGCTGCCGGAAGTAGTATACAGCGGGGCAATGGTAACAAGGGCAAGTAAAAGTGCAGACATAGAAAGGGCCGTTCTATTCTTAAGAAGGTGGTAAATAGTATGCATCTTTTTTGGCTAAAAGTTAACGCTTTGCATTTTGCTGGTTTTATACCGTGTGCTCCTATCTTAAATCAGAAGAAGGATTGCATTAATTAGTAGCAGCGGTATGGGTTTAATCAATCTATATATAAAATACCCGTACTCATTTGAGTTCCCTCTTTAGATCGGTACAAATATATAATATAAGTATTTAAAACAGCTAATATATTTTTTAAGAATCTTGATTTAGTTATGTAATACTGAAATAATTATATAACCATATTATGTGTAAATCACGCATAATGTGCTGTTATAGCTTGTTTTATTGTAAAAGGAGCAGGTGAATATTTTAATGGCATTAGTATATTTATATATAAATTGTATGGTTATTTAAATTTAGTAATTGTACTTTTTGAACAGAACTCAATTTTATTTATATAGAATTTATGTAATATTATCAGGTGGTTTTTTGACGACTTAAATAGGTTGTGGTTTGACGAAAATCCATTTTAAGTTTGTGTGGGTATAATTTGATTTTTGGATTATGCTTTTTTTGTCATAGATGCAGCTGGCAGGAGAGGAGGGCGTCAGTTTGTATGTAATGCTCCTCACATGGCCAAGGCTGCTGGCTTTACTCTGGTCTGGATGTGCAGAGATGTGCCTGTTCAGAGGTATAGGAGCAGTGGTTGCAGGGAAATATTTAGTCGCCGCACAGTTAGCCGTGGCAGAGAAAGTAAGGACGATGAAGCAACAGTGTGCCCCAATTGGCTGGCGCCTGCAGCTTGTATGAGTTACTCCAAGAGTGAACCCTATGCTGAGGCGTGTATTGGTTTACTCATCTGACTGAAGTGACGCGATGTCATTAAAACAGCTGCTTCTCTTACTTCGGGGTGCTATCCAGCGACTGCCACAGGTATTTGCTGGCGATGGTGCGGTAGGGTTGCCAATTCTCGGCTATATCCTGCATCCGGAGCTTCAGGCGCTTGCCCGTTTCCTCCAATCCGTAGTGCCGTTTCATCGCGTTCTGTATGCCCAGGTCATCCACCGGGAACACATCGGGCCGCTCCAAGGCGAACATCAGCAGCATCTCTACCGTCCAGCGCCCTACGCCCTTTATCTGTGTCAGGTGCCTGATCAGATCCTCGCTTTCCATGGCGTCGATGGTGGCGTGCGCCATATGGCCCTCTTTCGCAAAAGTAGCCACATTGCGCATATAGCCAATTTTCTGAAACGAGAGACCGGCTCCGCGCAGTACCTCATCGGTAGCCTTCAGGACCAGTTGCGGATGCGGGTAGTTATCGGGAAACAGGCCGGTGAATCTTCTGAAAATAACGGCTGCCACTTTCGTGCTCAACTGCTGCGAAACGATGGAACCCAAGAGCTTATAATATAAATCCTCCGATTTGGAAGATATCAGGGGCTGGCCCCGGCTGATGATGGCCGCCAGTACGGGGTCTTTGGCCAGTACGGCAAAAGCCTCAGAGGAAGAATAGTCAGGAAACATGCTGTGTCTTCATTTGACCTCAAATAGCTAAAAACTATCCACTCCGCCAACCGAAGCGGCCGTACCTCTATATGATGACAAGTAAACGCTGTTTATATAGAGCGAGGGCATACGATAGCATCGGAATTGGTGAATTTTCCAGGCTGGGGAGGTACCTGGCTATAAGACAGAGGCTGATGCAGGCGCTTCATTTATATATAGCTCCATAGAAAGCATCGCGCGGCATCGTCTATATGGCTTTTGGGGGAGGAATAACTTTTACCACCTCATGTAAGGTAATTTCAGTAGCTTGCCTGCCTTCCCAAAAAGGAAGGCGCGCCGTAACGGCAACGCCTTCCACAATAAATTCTGCCGGGGTTGGGCTACTGGTTTTCCTTTTTTCGGTCCAGCCGCCGGATCAGCATTTTGGTGAACTCGTGCTCGCCGCGGTACAGCTTCACGAGCTGTTTTACAGAAATCACCTTCTGGTATTTCTCTGCATACTCCTTGTCCAGGGCCAGCTCCCTTTCTTTCATATCGAATATTTTGTTTATGCGGGCCTGCACCTGCTGGTCTGTGAGTTCGTCCACATCCTGACGGAAGTCGATGCGGTAGCCTTTCACCAGCTCACGGCGCTTAGCCTCATGCTCGTTATAGATAGGCCAGAACTTTTGCGCCTGCTCCGGCGTCAGGGCCATCTTATCGGTCAGGAAGGCCACTTTCGCGGCTTCTACGTGCTCACTCCGTTCGTGTTTGTGTTTGTCCTGTGCAAAGGCAGCGGTGCCGTTAAGGGTGAGGGCACAGAGGATCAGGGTTAGTACAGCATAGTGCTTCATGGGTGAATTAATAGTCTAAGTCATCAAGTAGTGGATAATATTGCAGCTCTTCTTCGGCTGTCATGGCGCTCACGTTCAGGAAATCAGAAGCAAGGCTTTGGTCGGCGGCCAGGTATTCCTCCAGGTCCGCTGTCTCCATCTGCGCGTAGGTGCTCAGGTAGTTCACAATTTCTTCATCAGAGAGCGTCGCCACCGTCAGGGTTTCCTGCTGCGGAGCCTGCCGCAAGCTGAACAGGAACGCGCCCACGAACAGGAAAAGCAGCAGCAGCGGTGCCACGGTGAGGCGTATCGGTTGCCAGAGCCGTGCCAGCCACAGGGTGGTGGCCATACGTTCCTGGGCAGCTGTGCATTCCATTACACGCATGGGCAAACGGTCGAAGTATCCTTCCGGAACCCGGTACACGTTGTGCCTCGGAATGTCGCTCAACTTAAAGTCCTTCTTCATGTTCCTCATCTTCAATTCTCCTTCTGTGGGTTAGATGCAATATGCGTGCAATAGTTTAATCCTGTTGTAGATATTCTTCAATTTTTTTAACGGCGATGTGGTAGGAGGCTTTTAAAGCCCCTACGGAAGTTCCAAGTATCTCGGACATCTCCTCGTATTTCAGATCGTCAAAATATTTCATGTTGAACACTAGGCGCTGCTTGTCGGGCAGGCGCAGGATAGCCTTTTGCAGTTTCAGCTGCACCTCGTCGCCGGCGATGTCGGGGGAGGAGACAAGTTTTTCCGTCAGCTCGGAGGTGATGTCGTGTATGGGCAGAAAGAACTTCCGTTTCTTGCTGGACAGGAAGGAGAGGCACTCGTTGGTGGCGATGCGGTAAATCCAGGTGTAGAGCTGGGCATCCTTTCGGAAAGTTTCGAGGTTCTTCCATATCTTGATAAAGACCTCCTGGGTCAGGTCGTCGGCATCGTCGTGGTCAATCACCATCTTGCGGATGTGCCAGTACACTTGCTGCTGGTACTTCCGGACAAGCTGGTTAAAGGCCAGGTTTCGGCTCTCAGGCTGGGCGAATTTCTCTAAAAGCTCTTTGTCTTCCACTACTCTGTTTTCAGGGAGCCTGCAACAAAAGTTAAATATAAAGAGGCTGTGCTTACTGAGCACAGCCTCTTCAAAATTTGTTTCGGATATTTTTATGCTTTGTTTACTGCTGTTTTCTGCGGATCACGCGCTCAGCGGCTGCCACAATGTCGTTCTCCGACAGCCCGTATTTCTCCATCAGTTCCTCCGGCGTGCCGGACTCGCCAAAGGTGTCGTTTACGGCCACGTACTCCATGGGCAGCGGCGTGTTCTTCACCAGCAGTTGCGCAATGCTGTCGCCGAGGCCGCCCAGGCGGTTGTGCTCTTCGGCGCTCACCACGCACTTCGTCTTCGCCACCGACTTCAGGATCGCTTCCTCATCCAGCGGCTTGATGGTGTGGATGTTGATGATCTCGGCTGAAATGCCTTTCTCTGCCAATATATGGCCAGCCAGAATTGCCTTCCAAACCATATGGCCGGTGGCGAAGATGCTCACGTCCGTGCCTTCGTTCACCATCCAGGCCTTGCCGATCTCAAACTTCTGGTTGGCATCGGTAAACACCGGAATGACAGGGCGGCCGAAGCGCAGGTACACCGGGCCCTCGTGGTCCGCAATGGCAATGGTGGCCGCCTTGGTCTGGTTGTAGTCGCAGGGGTTGATGACGGTCATGTGCGGCAGCATTTTCATCATGCCGATGTCTTCTAGTATCTGGTGCGTGGCGCCGTCCTCTCCCAGGGTCAAGCCAGCGTGTGAGGCGCATATCTTCACGTTTTTGCCGGAGTACGCAATCGACTGGCGGATCTGGTCGTAAACGCGGCCCGTGGAGAAGTTGGCGAACGTACCCGTAAACGGAATCTTGCCGCCGATGGTGAGGCCTGCGGCGATGCCCATCATGTTGGCCTCGGCGATGCCGATCTGGAAGAAACGCTCCGGGTTCTCCTTGATAAAATCAGCCATTTTGAGTGAGCCGACCAGGTCGGCGCAAAGGGCTACTACGTTGGGGTTGGTGCGGCCAAGCTCCAGCAGGCCGGCGCCGAAGCCGGAACGGGTGTCTTTTTTCTCGGTATACGTGTACTCTTTCATCTATCTGTTGAAAATTTTAACGGTTGTAGTTGCGCCCGATCGGATGCTGAAGTCTTTTACGTCAGTGAATTTACTCGCCTGGGCGTTTTTCATGCGGTAAACCAATCTATAATTCCCCGGCTGCAAGGCCATCGTTACTTTGCTGTTCTCTTCCGGCAGGTTGCATAGCCAGCGCTGCCTGCCGTCGTCTTCCATCAGGTACAGGCTGCCGTAACCCTGCATCTGCGATGATATGGCCAGCTGCCCCGGCGGCGGTATGGTCACCGTGTTCGTCTGCCCCTGTTTCAGTTCCACGTCCCGCAGGTACGTGCGCGGCAGCGTCAGAATCTCCAAATCATAGATACCGGCCAGGTATTTCTGCCGCTCCCCGAAGGTCTGCACGTGCAGCGTCTGCGTGGCGCCCTGCTGCCTCACAATGGCCGACAGCGTACCGTAAGGGGAGGGGCCGTCCTGGCGCAGGTGCAGGGTGCCCTGTGGCGCCTTTACCCGGATGGCGTTGTGCCTGCCGGGCTTGATGCTGATGCTCCGCTCCACCAACGCCGGTACGGTGTTCACCACCAGGTCGTAAGGCAGCAGGGCGTCGATGTCCAGCATGTCGGGCTTTCCCTCTGGGCTCTGGTAATGCACGTAGTTGTATTCCGGCTGGCCCGTCAGGGCGTTGAGGAACGTCAGGTTCACGTTTGTCTCCACCGGCTGGCCCTGCTCGTTCAGCAGCTCCACACTCACCGTCGTCTGGCTCAGCGCCTGCGTCACGATCTCCGTCAGCACCGACTGGAACGTCTCCACGTCAGCGGCATTGTAATACTCGCCGATGCAACTGAGCTGTTTCTCGTGCTCCGGCTCAATGCCGATGCCAATGACGAAGGGGCGCAGGAAAATGCGCTTCTTCTGCAGCGCCAGCGACATAGCGCAGGGGTCGCCGCCGCAGGACTCCAGCCCGTCCGTGATCAAAATGATGACGTTGCGTGTTTTCTCCTCCGGAAAGTCCCCCGCCGCCTGCTGCAGCGAGTACGTAATGGGCGTGTTGCCACGCGGCACAATCTCGGTTAGCTTCTTCTTGATGGCCTCGGTGCTGCTGGCGGAGAAAGGCACCTCCAGCCGGGTGTCTTTGCAGTCGTTGCGCTCGCGGTCGAACTGGTGCCCGTATACCCGCAGGGCCACTTCCACGTTTTCATGCCGGTCCAGCGAGTCCACGAGGTGGGCCAGCAGGTCTTTGGCCACCGACATGCGGTCGCTGTTCTCCCACTTGGCCAGCATGCTGCCCGAGGCATCGAGCAGAAACAGGATACGTGTCTTTGACTTTGCCTTTTGCTCCCCCTGGCCATATGCGGTCCCACTCGCTGAAAATATCAGCAACAGGAAAAATGCCGCGAACACATTGCGCCAGGGTGCCATGCCAGAATTGCTCTAATGCAATATATGAGCCCTGCTGCACCCGGCACTGCCATCGCGCAGCGGGGGAGTTTTAGTAGTCAGCGGCTTCATTCACAGCCAGCTGCTGCAGGGCTATCTGCAACTGCTCGTCGTTCGGGGCCACGCCGTGCCATTTGTGCGAGCCCATCATAAAGTCCACCCCGTAGCCCATCTGCGTGTCCATCAGAATCATCACCGGCTTGCCTTTGCCCGTCGCGGCTTTGGCCTGGTCCAGGGCGGGCAGCAGCGTTTCGAAGTTGTTGCCGTCGGCCTCCAGCACGTGCCACCCGAATGCCTCGAACTTGGCGCACAGGTCGCCCAGCGGCATGACTTCTTCCGTGGAGCCGTCTATTTGCTGGCCGTTGCGGTCTACGGTGGCTATGAGGTTGTCGACTTTCTTGGAACCGGCGTACATGGTGGCTTCCCATACCTGCCCTTCCTCCAGTTCGCCGTCGCCCATCAGCACATATATCAGGCTGTCGTCATCATTGAGTTTCTTAGCCTGCGCGGCCCCGATGGCAACCGAAAGGCCCTGGCCCAGTGAGCCGGAAGCCACACGGATGCCTGGCAGCCCCTCTTCGGTGGCCGGGTGGCCCTGCAGCCGCGAGTTCAGCTTGCGGAAAGTAGCCAGCTCTTTCACTTTAAAAAAGCCAGCGCGGGCCAGCGTGCTGTAAAACACCGGGGAAATATGGCCATTCGACAGGAAGAAAAGGTCCTCGCCTTTGCCGTTCATATCAAAGTCGGTGCTGTAGTTCATCACTTTAAAATAAAGGGACACGAAATAGTCGGTGCAGCCAAGCGAGCCGCCCGGGTGGCCGGAGTTAACGGCATGCACCATGCGCACGATGTCCCGGCGAACCTGTGCCGCTACTTCTTTCAGCTCTTCAATGCTTTTGTTGTGTGGATTCACTTTATATATGGTTATTAGTTAGCTTTTTGGTAATAATACACAAATAATCTGTTTCGCCATAAACATTGGCCTCCCATTGCCCTCCGGGTTAGCCGCTGGATGGTTTGTAACAAGGTTTATATATACAAGCGTCAAAGTAACACTTATTCAGGAGAAATGAAAACAAAATATATAAATTCCTGCACAAAGCAGAAACGCAGCCGCCTGAAAGACAGCTGCGTTTCTATATAGGCTACTTGGGCAGAATCTGGGCGGTGTGGTCGGCGGTCTTCACCTTTTTGATGATGTCCCGGATCACCCCGTTCTCATCGAGCACAAAGGTGTAGCGCATGGTGCCCATATACCTGCGGCCGTACATCGATTTCTCCTGCCATACCCCGTACTGCTCCACAATCTTTTTGTCGGTGTCGGCAAGCAGGGTGAAGGGCAGGTCATATTTGCCGATGAACTTCTGGTGCGACTGTTCGCTGTCGGTGCTCACGCCAATCACTTCGTAGCCTTCCTGCTGCAGGTCGCTGTAGTTGTCGCGGAGGTTGCAGGCCTGGGCGGTGCAGCCGGAGGTGTCGTCTTTCGGGTAAAAGTACAGGATAACCTTTTTGCCCCGGTAGTCGCTTAGCCGCACTGTGTTGCCGTGCTGGTCCTTGCCTTCAAACTCGGGGGCCTTGTCTCCGATGTTCAGTTCCATGTGTTTTGTCAGATGGTGGTGGTATAGATGGCTTCGTTGCCTGCGTTGTCCTTCACCTTCAATACAACTTCACCCGACAAAGGTATACTTTTATCTAACTTCTCTGACCAGATGGTGGCCTTTTTGTGCTCGTACTTCATCAGCAGCCACTGTCCGTTTATATAGGCGTTGAAGGAGTTGAGGCCCGAGAGGTCGTCGCCTATCCGGAAGCTTATCTGGTTGCGGTTTTTGCTGAGCAGGCGTATGGAGGGCTTTTTCGTGTCTTCCAGTACCTTAAACTTGCCCATGTTCTTGGTGCTGAAGGTGATGGTGCCGTCCGGGCCCCAGCTGCCGCCTATATACCCTTTGCCGCGCCCCGTGCCCAGGTAGTAAACCGATGCCTTCGATCTGTCTTTGATGGCGGTCATATCCGGTTTAATGGTGACTTTGATGGGCTTCAGCAGCGGCGTGAAATAATCGCCGACGGTATATACATTGTCATCCAGCTTTGTCTGCAGGTACAGCGTGTCGTAGAGCGAGCGCTCGTTGAAGAGCACCTTCAGGTAGTTGTTGGCAACCGCCACCTCCTGGCCGGGCGGCACCAGCTTTTCGAAATGGAAAGGCACCGTAATCCCGCAGAAGCGCATCGAGTCGGGCAACCCGGCGCGCAGGTCGAAAAGCCCGACGGACCTGGAATCCTTCATATAGCTAGGCACCAGCACCAGCGCCTTGCCGCCCTTCAGCAGCTCGATGTTCTGGGGCGTGCTGCTGGTGTCGGCGGCGCTGATCTTCAGGATGTTCCCGATGAGCTCATAATCCAGCGACGGCTTTTTGACAGTTTTGGCCAGCGACCGGGTAAAGGAGGGCTGCTGCCCCTCCACCACAAAGCGGAGGGTGGAGGTGTTGCCGTAGGAGTCGCGCGCTACCAGCTGCACCTGATACGTGGAGTCGGGGTGTACGAGCATGCGGCCCTGCCGGCTGTTGGCCGTGTTGTACAGGGGCAGGTCGTTGCCGGTGTCCACGTAGGCTTTCTGGAAGGTGCGGCCCTCGCTTTTATAGATGTCGTAGTTGATGTGCTGCGACACCTGGCGCGACAGCTCGAAGGGCACCTGGTCTATATAGTGGTTATAAAGCTGCCTTCCGTTTACGTACAGCGTCACTTCCTGCGTGCCGTTTTTGTTGGCGGCCCCGTCCAGCCGGTCGATGGTCTGCAACTCCAGCCCCAGCAGACCGTTGGCGAAAATGGTGTCGGCGATGCTGTAGTCAGAGCCGCTCTGCTTCGTGCGGTACTCGGCGCGGCTGAACTCGTTGTTGATGCGGGAGTTGATGCGCAGCGGCGTAATGGCCAGGCTGTATATATCGGGCGGGGTTGTGTCGAGCACCTCCTGGAACTTGTACTTCAGCGGGTTGTAGAGGCGGTCCTGCGCGTCGCGTATCTCGAAGTGCAGGTGCGGCCCGCCCGAGCCGCCGGTGTTGCCCGACAGGCCAATAACGTCGCCCCGCTTTACCGGGAATTTGCCCTGCTCCAGGAAAAGCTCCAGCTCAAAAGTCTGCTTCGCGTACTGCTGCTGCAGTATATAGTCCGCCAGTGGCTGCCCGAACTCCGAGAGGTGCGCGTACGTGGTGATCAGCCCGTTGGGGTGCGTGATGTAGATGATGTTGCCGTAGCCGTAGGTCGACTGCTTCACCCGGGATATATAGCCGTCGGCGGCGGCATGCACCGGCAGACCCTCGCGCTGGTCGGTTTTGATGTCGAGCCCGCCGTGGAAGTGGTTGGAGCGGATCTCGCCCATGGTGCCCGACAGGTAATTGCGCTCGCCCGGCTTTATCGGGAACAGGAAATCAATGGGCTCGGGCGCCAGCTGCGCTTTCGCGCCGAAAGAGGTGGCCAAGGCCAGTGCCGCCAGCACCAGCCGCTTCTTATTTAACTTCGAAATCAAGTAATTTTCTGTCTTCAACATACCCTTCTAATCTGTCTCCTATCTGTACCGGGCCAACACCCGCTGGCGTGCCGGTAAAAATGATGTCTCCTGTCTTCAAGGTGATGAACCGGGAGACGTAGGCGATGATGTCCTCGAACGGGTGCAGCATCATCGCGGAGTTGCCCTGCTGCTTCGCCACCCCGTTCACCTCCAGCCTGAAATTTATCTGCCGCAGGTCAGGGAACTGCCCGACGGGCAGGAACTCCGAGACGGGGGCGGAGCCGTTAAAGCCTTTGGCCAGCGCCCAGGGCAGGCCCTTCGCCTTTGCTTTTGCCTGCAAGTCGCGTGCCGTGAAATCTATGCCCAGCCCGATGCCGTCATAATATTTACGCGCGAATTTACGGTCGATGTTCTTCCCCTCCCGCGAAATCCGCAGGATCAGCTCCACTTCGTGGTGTACATCGCTGGTGTAATCGGGGTAATAGAAAGGCTCGTTGTTGCGCAGGATGGCCGTGTCCGGCTTAAAGAAAATAACCGGCTCGTCCGGCACCTCGTTTTTTAGTTCGGCGATATGTTCGGCGTAGTTTCTCCCGATGGCTACTATCTTCATGAAATCAGTTACTAATTGCTCTGATTTTCAAAATTAAGGTTTCTAATGTTGCAGTGCAGAAAAAAGCCGGAAAATATTCTGATGCCCTGTGGCGCGTCGCCGGCACCTTCTCTCCGGAACAACCCGCCCGGCGGCGGATTTATTGTGCGCCCCTGCTATATACCAACGCCGGAAAAGGAAAGTGGCACCCTGGGCAGGCCCACACAGCGCCGGGACGCGGTGGCAGAAAAACAAAATTGCCGCGCCGCCGTTAAAATATAGCACTTTGCTAATTTATATAGTAACTTACCATCCGGTTCTGAGGGAAATGGAAAATGGTTCAAAATTTGAAATGACTTCTGGAAACCACTTAAACTTTAAGAAAATGTACAAGAAAATAACTGTTTTTGCGATAATAGCCGTGATGATGGTGGCCTGTACGACAGTGCCCATCTCAGGGCGAAGGCAATTGAGCCTGGTGTCGGACGCCGAGATGCAGCAGCAGAGCTACGCCGCCTACAACCAGTTCCTGAGCGAGCACAAGCTCTCGCGCGACGCCCAGGCCACGGCCATGGTGAAGCGGGTAGGGAAGCGGATACAGCACGCTGTGGAGCAGTATATGGCTGCCAACAACATGCAGGACGAACTGGCGGGCTTCGAGTGGGAGTTTAACCTGGTGCAGGACGAGCAGGTGAACGCCTTCGCGATGGCTGGCGGCAAGACCGTGGTCTATACCGGAATTTTGCCGGTGGCCCAGAACGAGACGGGCCTTGCCGTGGTGATGGGGCACGAGATTGCCCACGCCATTGCCAAGCACGGAAACGAGCGCATGAGCCAGGCGCTGCTGCAGCAGTTTGGCGGGCAGACGCTGTCCGCCCTCGCCGGGGCACAACCGAGCACCGCAGCAAACCTGCTGCTGTCGGTATATGGCGTAGGCTCGCAGCTGGGTATGCTCAAGTACGGGCGCGACCAGGAGTCGGAGGCTGACCGCCTGGGCCTTATCTTTATGGCCATGGCAGGCTACGATCCGCAGGCGGCTGTCCCGTTCTGGAAGCGCATGGAAGCCCAGGGCGGTGGACAGGCCCCACCGGAGTTCCTCTCCACACACCCCAGCGCCGGTACGCGGCAGAGCGACCTGCAGAAGTGGATGCCGGAGGCGCTGCAGTATTACAAAGGAAAATAAACTACACCATCCCATATGGCCGACAACAGCTTCACCCGACTTCTTTCCTGCCTTGCCGGAACTAGGCATATAACCTTGTTTATGTTTATCCTGCTGCTTGCCGGCGGCTGCACCAGCCGTGAGGTAATAAGGGAGGAAAGCGAGGTGCCGATGGAAGAAGGGGTGGGAGAGGTGCCCGAGGTGCCTTATGACGGGCAGTTGCTGGCACAGGTCGTATTCGAGAAGGTGGAGTATATCGTGCCACAGCAGGAGTTGATGCAGCCGTTCATGCGGGAGTTTGGGGACGGCACCGTGATAGACCAGGTGATGATCCGGAAGGTGCAGGAAACGAAGGAAGACGAGCCGGTCTATTACCTGGTAGGCCTGGGAATCCGCAACGGCGCCTTCCGCTCAATGGCATTGGCGCTGGACCTGGCGGCAGACAACAGCCTGTACCTGAGCAGCAAAGGTGCTAAGCATATATGCCGGGCCTCTATCGGCTGTAACTTTTGCTTCTTCACGTTCTCAGGCAACAAAATTACCGGCTGCGAGTGTGATTCGCGCGCAACGGAGAATAACTGCTCTCATAAGTTCTCGGAAGGCAATACCTTGCTGCAGGACGTGCAGTTGAGCAACCAGCGGAGATAATCTTTTACGTTAGATATCAGATAGGTGAAGTTATATATAGATGCATCTCACATAACATTCTGAACATGAAACCGGAAGCGGCTGCGAATCTAGATTCGCAGCCGCTTCCGGTTTAAGAGAAAAGCCTAAGGTCTAACGTCCAAAATCCAACGCCTCATGTCCCTTTCAAGACAGCTGGACTTTGCGCAGGCGGATGCGGGTAAGCACCTTTTTGGTTTGCAGCGGGAAGTCTCCTTTCATCATCCAGTCGTAGTAGCCGGGCTCCTTCTGCAGCACTTCCTCCACCGGCACGTTTTTGTGTTTGCCGAAGTTGAAAACCTCCTGCCCCGCATTGTTATATATGATCCGGCCCGCCAGGTCGGCAGTTTTCTGCACCGTAAACCTGTGCAACTGCTCCATGTCGTTCTGCACCGGATATTCTTCCACGCCATCTGCTATCTCCACCGGCGTGTGCTGGTAGCGGTCCAACTGCGCCATCAGGATGTGGTAGGTGGCCACGGTGTCGGCCTCGGCGCTGTGGGCATTTTGCAGCTTTTTGTCGCAGTAGTAGCGGTAGGCAGCCGATAGGGTGCGCTGCTCCATCTGGTGGAAAATGCGGCAGGCGTCAATCACATTGCGGTTGTCGATGTCGAAGTCGATGCCGCAGCGCAGAAACTCCTCGGCCAGCAGCGGAATGTCGAAGCGCAGCAGGTTATATCCCCCTAAGTCACAGCCTTTCAGGAACTGTTCCATATCGCGGGCCACCTGCTTAAAGGTCATGCAGTCCTTCACATCTTCGTCATATATCTTATGAATCAGGCTCGACTCCAGCGGTATCGGGATGGTCGGGTTGATGCGGCGCGTGCGGAGAATCTCCTCGCCGCCGGGCATCACCTTCAGCAAGCTGTACTCTACAATCCGGTCTTTGCAGATGTCGGTGCCGGTGGTTTCAAGGTCAAAAAAGACGATGGGGCGCTTCAGGTTCAGCTTCATGGCCAGGGTATATAAGTTAAATTAAAGAACCGCCTTCGTCAGCGCCTCCAGGTTCATGTTGTTGTAGTTGCCCGAGCTCATCAGCAGCAGGTTGGCGTTCTTCCAGCTGCGGGTGATCAGGTGCTGCTGCAGTTTTTCAGAGTCGGTATATACCTGCACGCTTGGGTTTGCAAAGGCCTGCTTCAACTCGTCCTCCGTCAGCATCTCCATCTTCTTGTGCTCCACCGTTTTGGGGTTGAAGTACACAATGGCCTCATCGGCATTGTCCAGGGCTCCGGCATACTGCGGCAGGAAATTCCTGTTCAGGCTGCTGAAGGTGTGCAGCTCCAGCACGGCCACCAGTTCCCGCTGTGGGTACTGGGCCTTCACGGCCTTGGTGGTGGCTTTTACCTTAGAGGGGGCGTGGGCAAAGTCACGAAACACGATGCTGCTGCCTGATTCGCCCATCTTCTCGAGGCGCTTGGCGGCACCTTTAAAAGTCCGAAGCGCCTCGTAAAAGTCATACGCTTTCACACCGATGCACTTACACACTTCCTTTGCCGCACTGATGTTGCGCAGGTTGTGCTCCCCGAAGAGCGGAATCTCCACATCGCCGTCTTTCTTGGTGTGCAGGATGGTTTTGCCGTCGCGGATGCTGTGGTCGTGTACACTGTAGCCCACATAGGCAATGTCGGCGGGGTTGCGCGGCACCGCCACCAGCTGCACCTGTTCATCGTCCTGGTTATATATGAGCGTGCCCGCCTTCGGCGTCATCTCCGCAAAAATACGGAACTGCTCGCGGTACATCTCCGGGTCCGGGAACACGTTGATGTGGTCCCAACTGATGCCGCTGATCACGGCGATGTGGTGGTGGTACAGGTGGAACTTCGGCACCCGCTTGATCGGGTCGGAGAGGTACTCGTCGCCTTCGATAATGATGATGGGTGCATCGTCCGTAAGCTTCACCATCCGGTCAAAACCCTCCAACTGCGCACCCACGGCATAATCGAACTTGCGCCCGATGTGCCGCAGCACGTGCATGATGATGGAGGTGATGGACGTTTTGCCGTGGCTGCCACCTATGACGATGCGCTGCTTGTCGCGGCTCTGCTCATATATAAACTCGGGGAATGAATAGATGGGGATGTTCAACTCCTGCGCGCGCTTCAGCTCGGGGTTATCGGGGCGGGCGTGCATGCCCAGTATCACCGCGTCGGGCCCGGCCTCAATTTTCTCCGGAAACCAGCCTTCCGCCTCCGGCAGAATACCCGCTTTGGCCAGCCTGCTTTTGGCCGGCTCAAAAATCTCGTCGTCCGAGCCTGTCACTTTCAGGCCCTTGTCGTGCAGCGCCAGCGCCAGGTTGTGCATGATGCTCCCGCCAACCGCAATCAGGTGGATGTACTGTAATTCCTTCTTCTCCATAAACGCAGCAATATGATTGCAACTGGCAAAGTTAGGAGACCTTCCCAAATATAAAATAGGCATCATTTAATATGTTGATATCTTATATATGAATGTGGATTACTCTGCCGCCCGTGTGGATTACTTGCCTGGCAGGTTTTTTAAATTTGTGACTATGGAGGAGATGAAAATGAACGTGCGGCCTGCGGGCAGCCGGAACAGCTGGCAGAAGAAAGCCCCGGCTGTGTCGGAGTTGGGAAAGAAACCGCCACAGGCCCTTGATTTAGAGGAGGCTGTGCTGGGCGCACTGATGCTGGAGAAAGACGCCCTGACTACCGTTATTGACATTCTGCGGCCCCAGAGTTTTTACAAGGAGGCGCACCAGCGTATTTTCAAGGCCATCATCGGGCTGTTCGACAAGTCCGAGCCGATCGACATCCTGACGGTGACGCACGAACTGCGCGAGAACGGGGAGCTGGAGCTGGCGGGAGGCGCCTACTACGTGACGCAACTCACCACACGCGTGAACTCTGCGGCCAACATCGAGTACCACGCCCGCATCATCACCGAGAACTCCATCAAAAGAGACCTTATCTCTATATCCTCCGAAGTGCTTTCCAGCGCCTTCGAAGACACCACCGACGTGTTCGACCTGCTCGACAAGACGGAGGCGAGGCTATATGAGGTGTCGGAATCCAACATCCGCAAGAATTTCGACGACATGCGCTCGCTGATGCACTCGGCCATCAAGGAGCTGGAGGAGAAGCGCAAGCAGGCGGACGGGCTGACGGGTGTGCCCAGCGGCCTCGCCGCCCTGGACCGCGTGACCTCCGGCTGGCAGAAGTCGGACCTCGTGATCCTGGCTGCCCGCCCGGCGATGGGTAAAACAGCCTTTGTGCTTTCGTGCATGCGCAACGCCGCCGTCGACTTCAAAAAGGGCGTGGCTATCTTTTCGCTCGAAATGTCGTCGCTGCAGCTCGTGAACCGTCTCATATCATCGGAGGCGGAGCTGGATTCAGAGAAAATCAAAAAAGGGAATCTGGTGGACCATGAGTGGGCCCAACTGAACCATAAAATATCCAAGCTGACGGATGCGCCCATTTTCATCGACGATACACCGGGTCTTTCTATCCGCGAGCTGCGCACCAAGTGCCGTCGCCTGAAGGCCCAGTTCGATATCCAGATGATCATCATCGACTACCTGCAGCTGATGACGGGCAACACAGACGGCAAGGGAGGCGGCAACCGGGAGCAGGAAATCGCATCCATTTCCCGCGCCCTGAAGATGCTGGCCAAGGAACTGAGCGTGCCCGTGATTGCCCTTTCGCAGCTGAGCCGTGCCGTGGAAACCCGCGGGGGTGACAAGCGCCCGCAACTCTCTGACCTTCGCGAATCGGGTTCCATTGAGCAGGATGCCGACATGGTGCTCTTTCTTTACCGGCCTGAATACTATGGCATTACGGAGGATGAGATGGGCAACCCGACTGCAGGGGTGGGAGAAGTGATTATTGCCAAGCACCGGAACGGCTCGCTGGAGAACGTGCAGCTGAAATTCATCGGCAAGTACACCAAATTCACCAACCTGGACCACGACTTCGGGGGAGACGGCATGGGTGGATTCAATGCGCTGCCAAACAGCACGTTCGACACCGACACGCCGGGGGCGATACGCCTGGGCAGCCGCATGAACGACGGCGGAAAAGGCGGTGGCGGTTTCCCTACATCGAACTTTGACGAAGAGCCGCCGTTTTAAGGAACTTTATGAAATGAAGGCAAAGCCAAAGGAGGAGAAGCCGCTGTGTCAGGAACAGGCGGCTTTTCTGTTTAAATGCCCTCACGCATACCACTCCACCTTTTCCTCCAGCGGCACCAGACGCTTTCCCTCCGGAATGGGTTTGTCGGTGTAGCCAAGGTACAGGATGCCCAGCACGAGGTCCTCTTCCCGCAGTTGCAGCAGCTCTTTCATGGCGGGGTGATAGGCCATGCCGCCGGAGCCCCAGTAATTGGCGATGCCCAAAGCCGTTGCCCCGAGCAGCAGGTTCTGTATGGCACATGACGTGGCGGCAATCTCTTCCAGCGCGGGAATCTTCGGCAGATTGCCACGCTGCATGACGGCTATGATCAGGTGCGATGCCTGGTCACCCATGTGCAGCAGTTTCTCATATTTCTGCTGTTGAAATTTATCCGGTGCAGTGCGTGCTTTATATAGCTCTGCGTGCGAGCGACAGAATTCCTTCACCTGCCCTTTAGCATATACCCGGAAGCGCCACGGCTCCGTGTGGCCGTGCGTCGGGGCCCAGTCGGCCAGCGCCAGCAGTTGTCTTACCTGCTCGTCCGGCACCTGCTGCCCGTTCATTTGGGGCGGCTTCACGGTTCTCCTGTTTCGGATAACCTCCTGTATGGCTGAAAACGACTTGTTCATAAGATATAGCGTCAGTTTATAAGAGCCCCTGCCGCCTGATTGTTGTGGATGCCAGCGGCCCGCCTTCCTGTTTATATACGGGCAAAGGTAAGCACGGCCCGTATATAAATCCTGGGAATCTGGCGCAGCTGATCTAGCATTGGCTGCCAGTCCTACAAATGAAGCAATAGGGCAGTGGCTGACCTAAAGCACCGATAGCCTCTTCAAAACCTCGCCGCGCGAGGTGCTTACCTGGATATGGTATAAGCCGGCAGGCAGTGACGCGAGGTCTGCCTCCAGTTTTCCTCCCTCACCCGCTGCCTGGTGAAACACCCGCGTGCCGATGGTATTGAAGATTTCCACCTGCCGCACGTCAAAATCAGCTTTTATATAATCGATTGTGAATTTGCCGGAGGTCGGGTTGGGGTATATAACTATGGCCTGCTGCAGGGTCAGCTCCTCCACCACAAAGTCGGAGGCGCTGTGTGTGCTGCCCCCGATGCCCGACACCTGGATTTTTCCTGTTTGCGCCCCGCGCGGCACCCGCACCGTCAGGCTTGCTTCGCCAGCCCGCAGCACAGCCGCCTTGGCTCCATTAAAGAGCACCGTGTCCTGTTGGCCTAATACTAAGAAATGCTGGCCCTTCAACTCCACTATTGTGCCCACACTGCCTCGCCCTGGAAACACGGATGCCAGAACAGGGGCAGGAATCACCTCGAAAGCCGAGGTGCTGACAGCTGCGCCGCCGGGTGTTTCCACGGTGATGTAGCCGGAGGCGGCCCCTTGCGGCACCCGCACTTTCAAAGAAGTGGCAGATGCCTGCAGCACCCCTGCCGGCACCTGGCCAATTTTTACTGTGTTGCGTGAGGCGACCGTGGCGAAATTATCCCCATATATAACCAGCTCGCTGCCCACTTTGTCAGTATACTTGTTCAGGCCGTTGATTTGAGGCTGGTGCCAGACGATATAGGACGCAACGCTTTCCGCTCTTCCTCCCTTGGTAAGAACCTGGAACCCTCCGCTTGCCGCACCCTCGGGCACGCGGAGCACCAGCGTCTCCGGGGCAGCGCTGATAACCTCGCAAGCCAAATCACCAAGTTTTACGCTTTCCAACTCGCCTTCAGCCAGATAGTTGCCCTGTAGCGTCACCTTAGCACCCACCACGCCCTCTGCGGGGCTGAAGCCGGAGACAACCGGGCGCTGGTACACAACAAAGGCCGTCTTACTGCTGGCGCCTGCGTCTTCTGTCACGACGCTGATCGTTCCCGTGCGGGCACCCGCTGGTACACGCACCTTCAGGAAGGTAGCGGTGCCCTCCAGCACTTCCGCCTGCACCCCATTTATATATATATACTTTGTTTCGCCGGGCATCCTCAGAGAATTTCGAGCCTGTAATCAGCACCTCTGCGCCAAGTTTGCCAGCGGCGGGGGAAAAGGCCTGGACAGTAGGTGTCATGATGATCTCTTCACCCGATATCCTGTTTTCCGCCAGTACCTCCCTCGGGACATCATAAATGCGGTTCACCGTCACGTTGGTGCGGACGGGGGAGTTGTAATCGAAGAAGATGTCGGCAAAGTTCTGTACGGCTATTTTAATGGGTAAGTCTGCCTTCGGCCTGATGCTGAACTGGATATAGCCGTGGCTGCCCGGCTCGTTGGAGGTGCTGTCGGGCAGCATGATGTTATCAAACGTCCAGGTGAGGACAGGCTTCCCCTTACCGCTCACGGCATAGGTGTAGTTGTGGGAGGCGGAGCCCAGTTGCAAAGTGCTGATGTCCAGATGCTCCGAGAGCGTGTCTACGACCACGACCTGATAAGCTACATCGGTGCCCGTGTTCTGGAACCTGATTTTATATTGAAGCGCTGTGTTGGTTGGGGTGAAGTTCTCCGCGGTCACGCCGGTCGGGAAGACGGCCTTGTCGTTCGGGTCGAAGGAGTCGATGATGGGCAGGCACTCCGCTGCCACCTCCGCCTCCTCATCGTCGGCGGGCATGGCGTTCACAAAGCCGGTGCTGAAGGCAGTGGGCGAGCCTCCCACGCGGCAGGCCTCGACGGTGGCGCTGGCCAGCACATTGTCGCCGTTGCCGTCGGGCTGGTCTGCCTCCAGCCGGACGGTCCTGCCCATGGCCGGCACCCGGAACACCATGCTGTCGCCGGCGGCAATTGTATAGTTCTCCATTGTAGCGAGTTTTCCGTCCTGGTAAATCCGGAACTGCTCGTCTGTGGCCATATCTGCCTGACCTATGTTCCTGATCACGAACCGTACGTAGCCTGTGGTAGCGTCACACTTCCCTGTCACGGCGCTCACTGCTGTGGGTGGTGCGGTAGGGGGCTGGTTGCCTGGGGTTATCCAGGCTTTGGTGCAGACGGTGAGGCCGCGGATGCTTTCGTCGCCGCACATGACTTTGTCCTGGATGGTGATGACGCTGGTTTGCCCCGGAGCCACCGTGCCCGCCTCAAACACATAGGTGCCGTCGGGTAGGCGGGTAAAGGGCTTGTCTGCCGAGAGTAATTCTACCTGCTCGGGCAGTTGCAAATGTACTTTGGCGTCCTTGGCGGCGGCAAAGCCGGTATTGGAGTAGGTAACTCTGGTCGTGCTCTCGAAGCAGCGGCGGCGGCGCGTGGAGGAAACGCTGGCAGTGAGGTAGGGGGAGAGGGTGACCTGGATGCCAGCATCGTTTCCTGTCGAATAATTGCCGTAATCGCCGAAGTTTATACTGGCGGCGGCACCACCCGAAGTACAGGGTTGGTATATCAATTGTCCTCTGCTATTTTCTGTGACTGGCGACACAGTATAGCTTCCCTTTCCTACAAAAATCTTATAATTGCCTGATTTGTCTGTTGCGCCGTAATAAGGCCCAGGCTCGGCTTTGACCAAGATATCCGCAAGCCCGGTTTCTGCTTCATTCTGTTTGCAGTTTGCGTTGGCATCATGGTATATGTTGCCTTCTATGAGGTTGTACTCACGAGTGGACGCGGTTTCATAGACTGTGACTTTATCCTTGTATTTATCGGCGGCCGCAATCAATTTACCATCCTGACTCATTGTTACGCTTGGTGTGCCACTTGGCAAAGAAGATATTGCTTTACCCCTTATGTCATATATAATTACTTTAGGTAAAGCGCCATCTAAAGAAGAAACGACAGTATTGCCGAATGCATCTGACGTGATACTGGCCCGTTCTCCATAATCATATTCATCTGTTCGAAACGAGCCATATTGCTGTATGAATTTCCCGGTGGATGAGAATTTCTGAATGCGATGGCCATTGATATCAGCTATATATACATTTCCACCAGCATCTACACTTACATCTAAGGGTTTCCATAGTTGTCCTGCACCTTTTCCTGCGGTTCCGAATGTGTAGAGTAGAATTCCCTGGGAGTTATATTTGCTGAAAGCATTGGTATTGTGGCTGGTTACATAGAAGTTCCCGTTTAGGTCTACAGCGAGGCCAGCCGAAGTATACCTGCTATAGCTTATTTCATAAAATCCTGCTATTTTAGTGAAAGATTCAATTAAATTTCCAGAGGAATTAAATTTCTTTACATGTGTTCTGTCCTTCACTATGTCAAGCACATAAATGAACCCCTGATCATCTACGGCAAGGGTTAATGGATTAACGATGCCAGCACCCTTCCCTCCAAACACCAGGATTTCCTCGCCTTCAGGGCTGAGTTTAACTATCTCATTTTTATAAAGGTCTAACATGTAAAGATTATTATCTTTATCATATACCACCTCATATGGACGTCTGAGGCTACCCCACCGTTCTATAAAAATGTGATCTGAACCGTACTTCCGAATAGTGCTTCCATATTCGCCATATTTACCAATATACAGGTTGTTTTGGCTGTCTAAACAAATTTTGGAGTTTCCATAAAAGTATGGGTAATTAGTTTGGTCATAGGTCTGAATTGTTTTTTTGAATTCGCCAGAGGGAGAGAAAACATATATAACTGAGCCTGTATTAGGGAGATAGATGTCTCCATGTTTGTCTATCATCATATGTGTGAACGATACCATCCCACTCTCCTCGATAACATCTTCGCTGTACTGTTGTATTATATCTCCGCTATCAGAAACGACTATCAGGGAGTTAAAATAAGTTTTACCGTCTGCTTCTCTGTCAGATTCAGGCAAATACTTCTTATCAGCCACATAAATGTTATTCTGCTGGTCAAGAGCGATTTCTAAATCTAAAGAATGGTATTCGGGGGCAGCGTCAGCAATAGCAACGGTCCTTACGAATTCACCTTCCGTACTATATTTATGTAGCTTTCTTGTTGAGCCGTCTAAAATGCAAAGGTTAGAATCTTTATCAAAAAGCATAGATACAGGAAACATAAATTCATTAGGCCCTGTCCCAATATTCCCGAATACTTTCAGGAGCCTGCCTGCCGTGTCATGTTTTTCAATGCGCTTTTTTACCCGATTGAGCAGGTAAATATTTCCCTGATCGTCTATGGCGATATCGCCAGGCGCGCCGTCAGAAATGTAGGAGTTAGCATATTCTTCCTTTTTAATGGTGAATTCAAATAAAACCTCACCATCTTTCATCTTCAGTATTCTTGTCTTATCAATCACATAGATGTTGTCTTCCCTGTCAATTGCCATGCCTCCAAAGTCAAAGTTAGGAGTGCTGCCAATAATCATCTTCTCCTGGTAGGCAGGGCTTTGGGCAAAGGAAACGTACAGCGGAAGGAAGGACAGGAGTACAAATAATGCGGCTCTCATAAGCTTGTTTAGACGGAAGGCGGTAGTAAAGTGGATATCAATATTAAAACGGGTAAATATATATAATCTGTTTTATATAATCATTCTGATATTTGTGGATTCTCCAATTTATTATGAGTTGAGGCACAGCCGGTTCGCTGTTGCTTTCAACTGCTAAAGCAGCCTGCCTTAAAGTCCGGCTTTTAACCTCTGCCGCCGATTGTTCCCGGTATATAAAGAAGGACGGCCGCCCCATATGGCAAGCCACGGCGGTACATCCCGCTGAGGCTTGCCATATGGGGCGGCCGTAAAAAGTGAAATGGCTAAACCGTCAGCGAGTAGTCCCCGACAGTTTAGCCATTCCGCTATCAAATTTTAAGCCCCTACTTCAGCTTCAGGTCAGTCAAGGTCTGCTGTATTTTCTCATTCAGTTTCTGCGCCGTGGCGTCATAATCGGCTTTGGAGGCCAGCGGCTCGTTCACACTCACATAAAACTTGATCTTCGGCTCGGTGCCGGACGGGCGGGCGGAAATCTTGCTGCCGTCCTCGGTTATATACTGCAGTACGTTGGAGCTTTCCAGGTCCAGCTTTGATTCCTCGCCTGTCAGCAGGTTTTTGCGGGTGCCGGACTTGTAATCGCGCACCTCCACTACTTTGGAGCCCGCGATGGTCTGCGGCGGGTTGCTGCGCATGTCGGCCATCATCTGCTGAATCTCCTCGGCGCCGCGCATGCCCTTCTTCGTGATGGACACCAGCTCTTCCTTGTAAAAGCCATATCTGGTGTACATCTCCACCATCATCTCGAACAGGCTCTGGCCCTTGTCTTTGGCCACCGCCGCCATTTCGGCTATCAGGGCGCAGGAGGAGATGGCATCTTTGTCGCGCACGAAATCACCGGCCAGGTAGCCGTAGCTTTCCTCGCCGCCGGCTATATAGGTTTCCTTGCCTTCCAGTTCCCGGATCACCTCGGCTATATACTTAAAGCCGGTCAGGGTTTCGTACATCGTCACGTTGTAGCTGTCGGCAATCTTCTTGATCAGGTCGGTGGTGACGATGGTTTTCACCACGAACTCCTTGCCTGTCAGTTTGCCGGCTTTCTGCCATGCCTGCAGCAGGTAGTTGATGAGCAGCGCGCCGGTCTGGTTGCCGTTCAGGAGCACAAACTCGCCTTTCAGGTTTTTCACCGCAATGCCCACGCGGTCAGAGTCAGGGTCGGTGGCCAGCACGAGGTCGGCATCTAACTCCTCGGCTTGCTGCATGGCCAGGTTCATGGCGTCTTTTTCCTCCGGGTTCGGGTATACCACCGTTGGGAAGTTACCGTTTGGCTCTGCCTGCTCTGCCACCACATGCACGTTCGTAAAGCCGTAGCGCTTCAGGATTTCCGGCACCAGCGTAATGCCGGTTCCGTGAATTGGGGTGTAAACAATCCTGAGGTCGTGCTGGCGCTTAATGGCTTCCTGCGAGATGGACAGGCCCAGCACTTCTCTCATATAGGCCTCGTCCACCTCCGCACCAATTAGCTGGATATTCTCCGGCTTCGGCTCAAACTTCACTTCATCGATGGAGGTGATTTTATTTACCTCCGCAATGATGTTCTTGTCGTGCGGCGCGGTTACCTGCCCGCCGTCGTTCCAGTAGGCTTTGTAGCCGTTGTACTCCTTTGGGTTGTGCGAGGCCGTGATCACCACGCCGCTCTGGCAGCCCAGATAGCGGATGGCAAACGATAGCTCCGGCGTGGGGCGCAGCGCCTCGAACAGGTATACCTTGATATCGTTGGCCGAGAAGATGTCGGCGGTCACGCGGGCGAACTTGTCGGAGTTGTTGCGGCTGTCGTGGGCGATGGCCACGCTGATTTGCTGGCCGGGGAAGTTCTGCTTCAGGTAGTTGCAGAGGCCCTGGGTGGCCATTCCCAGCGTGTAACGGTTCATGCGGTTGCTGCCCGCGCCCATAATGCCGCGCAGGCCGCCGGTGCCGAACTCCAGGTCCCGGTAAAAAGCGTCGGCCAGCGCGTCCTGCTCACCGCGCGCCTGCAGGTCCCTTATCTCTGCTTTGGTGGCTTCGTCGTAATTTCCTGAGAGCCACTGGTCAATTTTTGTTTGTATGGCTTGATCCATCATAGTCTTACTGCTTGTATATATGGCTTTGTACGTTATATAAACGCATCACACCAGCCCTCTTACACCCGATGTACGATGAAAGAACTGGTGTGACGTATATAAATATCAAAATAAAGGAATTTAGGCCGGTTTACACGCGCATTTACCTTTTTTTCTGATCAAAGGTTGCCCCGCAGCGCCTGCTCCCGCTCAATGGACTCGAACAGCGCCTTGAAGTTTCCTTTCCCGAACGATTTGGCCCCTTTGCGCTGGATGATCTCGTAAAACACGGTCGGCCTGTCTTCCACGGGCTTGGTGAAAATCTGCAGGAGGTAGCCTTCCTCGTCACGGTCCACCAGAATGTTCTGGGCCTTCAGCGCCTCCATCTCCTCGTCAATCTTGCCCACGCGCTCGAAAAGAGTCTCGTAGTAGGTTTCCGGCACATACAAAAACTCCACGCCCCGGCGGCGCAACTCCGCCACGGTATAGAGGATGTCGTCGGTGGCGATGGCGATGTGCTGCACGCCGGCCCCGCGGTAAAACTCCAGGTACTCGTCTATCTGCGACTTCTTCTTGCCCTTCGCCGGCTCGTTGATCGGGAACTTGACGTAGCCGTTGCCGTTCGACACCACCTTCGACATGAGGGCGGTGTACTCGGTGCTGATGTCCTTGTCATCAAACGTGATCAGCAGGTTAAAGCCCATCACTTTCTCGTAAAACTCCACCCACTCGTTCATCCGCCCCAACTCCACGTTGCCTACGCAGTGGTCCACGTACTTCAGGCCGATAGGCTTTACCTCCAGTTCGGATGTTTTGGCTATATAGCCGGGCATGAAGGGGCCGCTGTAGTTGCTGCGCTCCACAAAGGTATGGATGGTTTCGCCGTAGGTGTGGATGGCCGACAGCTTTACCTCGCCGTGCTCGTCCCGCAGGGTTTTGGGTTCCATGGCTGGTCTGGCGCCGCGCGCTACCGTGTCACGGAAAGATTTCTCGGCATCATCCACCCACAGCGCCAGTACCTTCACGCCGTCGCCGTGCTGCAGCACATGCCGCGAGATGTCGGAAGCAGGGTCGAGGGAGGTGGTGAGCACCAGCCGGATTTTGCCCTGCTCCAGCACATAGGAGGCGCGGTCGCGCAGGCCGGTTTCGGGCCCGGCATAGGCCACTAACCTGAAGCCGAAGGCGGTCTGGTAGAAGTGGGCGGCCTGCTTGGCGTTGCCCACGTAAAACTCGATATGGTCGGTGCCGTTCAGGGGCAGAAGGTCTGTTTCCATAGCTATAGCGGGTTTGCTGGCGTACTTCAGATGTAAAAATACAGTTTTTCAGAACTTATCAAAACGGGATCGCGGGGCCAAATAATAAAACGTATTATTTGCAATTGCTACGGCATGTTGTCAACTTTGTAAAAAACACTACCTCATGAACGTAAAGGCACTTAATGATTCCATCGTTGCCATCCTGGCGAAGAAGCAGCAACTCAACTCTCTGGACTACAACGATGCGCGTTATGATGACATAGAAGAGGAACTGCACGACCTGGAGGACGATTTCAACGAGGAGTACGGCGACTACCTGGAGGATGTGCTGGAGGACGTACACGGCAAGCTGAAATCGGATGCCGACATCCTGCTGCCCACCGCGTACCTGGCCAGCACCCTGGACCCGGAGGCCGACCTGGAGCAGGACGAGAAAGAAGGCGTGTGGGTGGAGTCTGATTCCTTCCCGGGCGTGGAGATGCGCGTTGTGATTGTGGCCAACCCGCCGCGCGTGCTGCTGATACTGGCCGACCAGGAGCGGGTGCTCTGGACGGCAGAGTAAGCTTGAATATATATATAAACAGTGCTGCCCATATATAACCCATATATACGGAAGCCCTTTTTTAGCCGCACCCGTCGCTGCCATCTATAGCTGCGGCGGGTGCGGCAATTTTTTTGCGCGGGCCGCTGCAGATTAAGTTTTTATGAACCAGTATATATGTTCGGGCATATTATGCTAATTTAGCAGGAGGCTTTCAGGAAGTCTCCGATGCATTCGCACATCATAACCTAAAACTATGACCATGACAACTATTGCGTTAGTTGCGCATAACAACAAAAAAACAGACCTGCTGAACTGGGTGAAGGAAAACCATAAGGCGCTGGAGGGGCATAATCTCATCGGCACCACCAACACCTCCCGGCTCATCAACGACCTGCTGGACCTGAACGTGCAGCCTTTCGGCCACGGCCCGGCAGGGGGCGACATCCTGCTGGCGGCGCGCATCCTGCAGGGAGAGGTACACAAAATCATCTTCTTCATAGATGTCGAAACGCCGCACGGGCACGAGCACGACATCCAGACGCTGATCCGCACGGCAGTGCTCAACAATATTCCCATTGCGCTGAACCGCGCCTCCGCCGACCTGATTGTGCTGGAGCGGTAAATATTGAACAGGCTTATATGTGGCTTAGGCTAACAACAGCGGCGGCAACTGCACATGCAGTTGCCGCCGCTGTGTTTATATATGACCTGCCTTAGTACCCTATTTTCTGTCGCACGCGCTGCAAGACGGGACCACCGATGGCCTTGGCTTTTTCGGCGCCCTCCAGCAGCTTCTTGTCTATCTCCGGCAGGTTGTTCATATAGTAGCTGAACAGCTCGCGCTCTTTGGCGTACTTGCGGATAATCAATTCGTAGAGGGCCTGCTTGGCGTGGCCGTAGCCGTAGCCGCCCGCCATATAGTTGCCGCGCATGATCTCAATCTCTTCCGGCGAGGCCAGCAGGCTGTAGAGTTTGAACACGGTGTCATTCTCCGTTTCCTTCGGCTCCTCCAGCGGGGTGCTGTCCGTCACGATGCTCATGATGGTTTTGCGCAGCGGCTTGTCGGCCTCAAAAATATCGATGATGTTGCCGTACGACTTGCTCATCTTTTCCCCGTTGATGCCCGGCACCGTCATCACCGTCTCGTCCACGCGTGCCTCCGGCAGCACGAAGGTTTCGCCGTAGGCGTGGTTAAAGGCGCTGGCGATGTCGCGCGTGATCTCCAGGTGCTGTACCTGGTCTTTGCCTACCGGCACAAAATTGGCCTCATACAGCAGGATGTCGGCGGCCATCAGCACCGGATAGGTGAACAGCCCCGCGTTTACCTCGGAAAGCCCCCTTCTGGATGACTTGTCCTTGAACGAGTGTGCGTTAGCCAGCATCGGGAAGGGAGCGAAGCAGTTGAGGTACCACGTCAGTTCTGTCACCATCGGCACGTCCGACTGGCGGTAGAAGATGTGCTTGTCTGTGTCGAATCCGAAGGCCAGCCACGCCGCGGCCACGGAGTAGGTGTTGTGCCGCAGCACCTGCGCATCGCGCACAGTGGTTAAAGAGTGCATATCGGCAATGAAGTACAGGGAGGCCTCCTCAGAGGCCTTGGACAGCTCCACAGCAGGGACGATGGCCCCCAGCAAATTGCCCAGGTGCGGGCGCCCCGTGCTCTGGATTCCGGTAAGATAGCGTGCCATAGTCTGGATAATAGTTTCGGCTGCAAAGTAACGCAAAATGCCGGAAACACGCCCACCAAACCTGCCCCAATTCTGCTATCAGCGCTGGCGCTTCTTGAGCGAGTAGTTGTGCTTGCTCTTAATCTCTTGCTGCTGCCGGTCAAGCAGCTTTATCTCGGAGTCGCTCACCTGCAGGAAGTACAGCAGTTCCATGTTGTCTTCCGCCGGGATGAGCTGCAGCACGACCGCATCCGGGTTCTGCTTGTTGCCCTTGGCCAGAAACCACCTGCCCGAATTCGTCACCACATTCTTGCTGGCTGGCTTTCCGAGGTATGTCTGCTTCATGGTGAAGGAGCCGCTGGTGCTTCTCTCGCCGCTTTTTAATGTCAACTCGGTGTTGATGCCCTGGCAATCGGCGCAGGGGACGGTGCCCACAAAGGTTCCGGCAGGCGCAGCCATGGCCGCCTTTGGGGCCGCTGCCTTCGCACCCGCCTTTGCTTTGGCTGCTTTGCCAGTTTTAGCGGGAGCTTTTCTTTCTTTGGCTGCTGCGCGCCACGCTTCGTAGCTCGACTGTGCCTGTGCCTGCTGCAGGCCGAAAGTTATTGAGAATAGGATGAGTAAGGCGAGAATCGTTTTCATATAGAGGTTTTTTATCTGATTAAACCATGCCGGGATATATACCGGCTTTATCTGCCACGCAAGACGCTGCATCTGACAAACATAGAGACTGGCTGCAATCTTTCTTGTAGTGAAAGAGGTGCGGTTCGCCTGTTATTTAACTAAAGTTTGTTGTGATTTATTGTGCTATATATCCTGCGGAGAGACGTCTGCCCGCCTTGCCAGGATAGAGCAGAGGTGTAGCATACGCGCGGGTGGCGGTGGCATTTTGCTTGCTGGATGTGTATGGTTTGGGAGGAGTGGGAGAGATGTACCGGGAAGCGCGGCACCGTGAACAGGTGCGGCTGTTACCGCTGCGGGCAATTACCGGACGCTGTCAATGTATACTTTTCCGGTCGGAACGGCGGCCATAAACGTAGTCAGGCGGACATGGCTTTTTTGCGGCGGCTCTGGCGAAGCGAGTTGATGTTGGACAGGGCGATGGCCCCGACAATGAGCGCCACGCCCAGCCACTGCACCGCCCATACCTCCTCGTGTAGCACCACGCTCGACATCAGCACGGCCACGGGTAGCTCTGCGGCACTCAGGATGGCACTCAGGCCCAGGCCCGCCTTTGGAGTGCCATATGCGTAAAACAGCGGCGGTATGATGGTACCAAAGAGCGACAGCACAAGCCCCCATTTGAAGAGTCCATCCGCCAGAGCCCCGTTCACCAGAAACTCAGGCGGGAAAACAGTAAAAATAAGCAGACAGGCGCCGGTCAGTATCAGCGCACTCTTGGTGGTGGGGTGCATGTCATTTCCGGCCTTGCCGTTCACCATAAGGAATATGGAATAGAAGAAACCGGCCAGCAAGCCATATATGATTCCCATCAAATCAAAGTCGGGGATGCTGCCGGAAAACAGGCGCCCTGCCATGGCCGTGCCCAGCAGCACCAGCGCCACGGTGCCCACCTGCAGCAGCGGCGGGAATCTGCGGCTGGCGATAGCCTCCAGCGCCAGGCTCATCCACGTGAACTGCATCAGCAGCAGGATGGCGATTGAAGCCGGCACTGCCTGCACGCATTTGTAGTAGAAAATGCTCACCAGCCCCGAGCTGGTGCCCATGGCTACCAGTTTAAGCTTTCCCCGGAGCGTCGTGCGCTTGCCCGGGCCGCCGAACAGCTGCCGCAACAACACAACCGCCCAGAGCACCACCAGTCCGAAAAACACCTGCGCGCCCGTGACATCGCCTACGGTAAAACCTTCTTCATAGGCCAGTTTTACGAAGGTAGAGAGAATGCCAAAACTGCACGCGCCAAGAAAAACCAGAACGATTCCTCTGATCATTGATTGTCTTTTCTGAATTTGAGTCTAACAAAAGCCTCAGCCATATAGGCGGGGCCTATATGGCTGAGGCTGAAACCTATCCCTCGACACTGGCTTCTTCCACCAGTTGCTCCGCCTCCTGCTCCCCCAGGTACTTGTCTATCAGGTAATGCGCCAGGTACAGGAGCGGGGTGAGCAGGATGGCGATGCAGAATTTGTATATATAGTTTATCAGGGCCACGGAAAGCACCTGCTGCATGGGCCAGTTGCCGAAGAGGAAGAACGCCACGTACAGCACCACAAAGCTGTCCACTAACTGCGACACCAGGGTGGAGCCTGTGGCGCGGAGCCATATCTTCCGGCTGCCGGTAAAGCGGCGCAGCCAGTGAAAGATGGTGGCGTCGAGGAACTGCGAAAGCAGGAAAGCCGCCACAGAGCCGACGATGATGCCGAGCCCCTGGCGGTACACACTGTTAAAGGCAAAGTTGATGTTGAAAGGGTTACCCTCCGCATCCACGCTGTTCACGTCCAGCCAGAAGGGCGCGGGCGGCAGGCCCGTCACGATGCTGATCACCAGGAAGGCATATAGGATAAGGAACACCGTCAGCACGCTCACCTTCTTTACCCCGGCCTTGCCAAAGTAATCGTTGATGATGTCGGTGGTGATGAACACGACAGGCCATATAATCACACCGGCCGTTAGGTTAAAATCCAGCCGGGCGCCTCCCAGCACGGGTATCTGCGCGCCCGGCAGCCCGAGCAGCGCCTCCCCCGAGAATATCTTCACCCCAATCAGCTCGGCCAGCAGGGCATTGGCGACAAAGATGCCGCTGAGCACCAGAAACAAGGTAGTGCGTTTCTTATGTAAAGCAGATGTTGGGTGTGGCATAATTTTATGAGATGCAGCCGGATTTCCGGTAATCCGGGCGGGCTAAAATTAAGCATAAATCACCAAAAAGGTTTGATGATACGGCCCGTGGCAAATTGTATGCAGGCAAATGCTGGTGCTGCCCCCTCTGATCGCAACTGCAGCTATATATCGGATGGCAATTCAAGGATGCGGATTGTCTTAGGCAAAGCCTGCATCACCTTTCCTATCAGGCGCTCAAATTTCTCTTGTATTAGCCTGGCACAGGTACATTGTATATAGAATATGCGGGCAGCGCACCGGTACAGTTGCCTGTACACTTTCAGGCAGGCGTTCTGCGTCAGGGATCTATTCTCTTCTTTGGGCAGTTCCGCATCAGGGTTTCCAAAAGCTCTTATCTCAGCGCCCAGTTTGCCGCTGCTGAACCTGTTCTGGTTCCATGAGATCCGGTGCCATATATGGCTCTTTGAAGCATGTCGCCCCAGAAAATTACGGAAATCTGTAACGTCTCCTGAAAAACAGCATCTAACAAGAGAAAATTAACCAATCTAAATAAGGAGGATTGATATGGATGCTACAACTGAAAACCACGCACTTCACAGTGTGAGGGAAATTTTAAGGCTCACGTACGGGGTTGTGCCTGTTGTAGCGGGCTTAGACAAGTTCACGCACCTGCTCACCGACTGGGACAGGTACCTGGCGCCCGCCGTTGCCGACATGCTGCCCTTTGAGCCCCACACCTTTATGCTGATCGTGGGGGCGATCGAGATCATCGCCGGGATTATTGTGTTTGTGTGGCCGCGGATAGGAGGCTATATCGTGGCGGTGTGGCTGGCGGGCATTGCCGTCAACCTGCTCATCAGCGGACAATACCTGGATGTGGCAGTACGGGACCTGGTGATGGCCATCGGTGCATTTTCGCTGGCGAAGGTATCGGAGGCCGGCACGCCCTACCACAGCGTGGATATAAACCCGGCACACAGGCACACAGCTACGCTATAATACCGAAAATGCTCCCTTCCGTCGCCAGATCGGTGCGGGGGAACACCTCCCGCGCCTCAGCCAACAGGGGCGTCAGGTCTTTGTAGCGCACCGAGAAGTGGCCGATGAGCAGGTGGCGCACCCCGGCGGCGGCGGCGAGTTCGGCGGCCTGCCGGGCCGTGCTGTGGAAGGTATATGTGGCCCGCTCCCGGAGGTCGTCGGCGAAGGTAGCCTCGTGGTAGAGCAGGTCTACCTGGTGGAGGTAGGGGAGCAGCGCGGGCTTATAGCGGCTGTCGGAGCAGTAGGCGTAGCTGCGGCTGCGTTTCGGCTCCATGGTCACGTCCTTGTTATAAACCAGTATATGGCCGAGGTCGTCGGCAATGTCCTCGCCCCACTTCAGGCGCACGAGCTGTGGCGGCGTGAGGAAGGACGGCAGTTTCTCCTTGATGAGCGGGCGCGACTTCTGCTTCTCCCGGAAGAGGAAGCCACAGCAGGGCACGCGGTGCTCCATGGGCAGGGTGTGTACCGTCAGCTGTTTGTTCTCGAAAATCTTTTTGTGCGCGGTCGTCTCCAGCTCATGGAAAACTAGCGGGAAGCAGAGGTTGGTGCCGGCGTATTTGAACTGCAGGGTTAAAATCTCGGAAAGGCCGGGAGGGCCGAAGAGGTGCAGGGGCGTGTGGCGGCCCTGCAGATGCATGGTGGAGAGCAAGCCGGGCAGGCCGAAGTAGTGGTCGCCATGGAGGTGGCTGATATAAATATTGCAGATGCGCTGATGCTTTATCTTGTATTGCATCAGCTGCATCTGCGTTCCTTCACCGCAATCTATCAAATGGTACTGGTTGTCAATGGATAGAACCTGCGCGGTATGGTGTCTGTTTGCCGAGGGTGTGGCCGACGAACTGCCCAGTATCCTGAGTTCGAAATCCACAGCGGGCGGCTTCCTTAGTCTTCTTTGTTGGTCAGGTCCTGCTCAATCTCATGCAGAAACACGCGGTCAATGGCCTCTTCTACCGTTGGCAGGATATTCAGCACAGACTCCAGCTTTGATATTGTGATCAGCTTCATCACATGGTCCTGCAGGCCGGTCAGAATCAGCAGCCCGCTGGAGGAGTTGCACAGGCGGTTGGCGATCAGAATGGAGCTCAGGCCTGAAGAATCGGTGTATTTTACGTTGCTCAGGTCAAGAATCAGGTTGGTGATCCCTTCGGCATTCAACTTCACGAACTCAGACTTCAAATCCGGCGCAATGGAAGTGTCCAGCTTCTTCTCGTCAATCGTGATAATTGTATAGTTTTCCTTCTTATCAATCGTATACTTCATAGATCTACCAGTAAACATTTAGATGCGAATGTACCAAAAAGTACTTTAATATTCTCTATTTTCGGTGCTAAAATTATTGTTTCGAATGTGCTCCTCTATCCGGTTAAGCACGTTTTCGTAGCTGCTTTTCACAAACTTCCGGCCTGTGAAAACCTCATACAGCTCGATGTAGCGCTCTGAGATACCAGCCACGATGGCATCCGTCATTTCCGGCACCGTCTGGCCCTCCTGGCCCTGAAAGCCGTTCTCGATCAGCCACTGCCGCACAAACTCTTTCGACAGCTGCCTTTGCGGCTCCCCCTTCTCCTGCCGTTCCTCGTAGCCTTCGCTGTAGAAGTAACGGGAGGAGTCGGGGGTATGGATTTCGTCGATCAGGTAAATTTTACCGTCATGGCTGCCAAACTCGTATTTTGTATCAACCAGAATCAGTCCGTGCTGTGCTGCAAGTTCCGTGCCGCGGGCATATAACGCTCGCGTATATTGCTCTAAGATACTATATTCCTGCTCCGATACAAGTCCTTTGGCCATAATCTCATCCCGCGTAATATCCTCATCGTGTCCTTCACCGGCTTTGGTGGTGGGCGTCAGGATGGGCGCGGGCAGCTTGTCGTTCTCGCGCAGGCCCTCGGGCAGCGCCACGCCGCATATGCTTCGCCTGCCAGCCCTGTACTCGCGCCAGGCATGCCCTGCCAGGTAGCCCCTGATGACCATCTCCACTTTGTAGGGCTCACACCTGTAGCCAACCGTCACGTTCGGGTCCGGCGTCGAGAGCACCCAATTGGGCACAATATCGGAAGTGGCTCTCAGGTTCAGGCTGGCTATCTGGTTCAGCACCTGCCCCTTGTAAGGGATGGCGCGCGGCAGCACCACATCAAACGCCGAGATGCGGTCGGTTGCTACAATAGCCAGCTTGTCATCGAAAAAGTAGACGTCGCGAACTTTACCCCTGTAAAAGCCGGTTTGACCGGCAAACGAGAAATTGGTTTCTTTAATGGCCTCCATTTAGTCGGTGTCGTAGTAGACGGGCAAAGTTAACTATATTTTGGAGGCCTGGAAATATTTCAGAGTCTTGTTGCGGGGCAGGATGTGGCAAGGGGGATATGGGTTCCGTTTCATGTTGGATTATACTGTGGCCGGATGCATCAGGTTTTATACTATAGAAGCTATCATTAGTATTAATGCAAGTAGCTTGAGGTATGTGCCTATATATGTTGCAACACCTTTAATAGCCGCAGCTGAACCCCGGGGTTCAGCTGCGGCCCCGGCAACGAAAGCGGCAGAAGGCCCTACGACGAGAAAGAAAGTGCAGCAGATACAAAAAACGCTGTTTTTATTTGGATTTGCTTTTTTCGCGCTTTATCATTGTAACATCAAGTCAAGCATCCCTTCGGGAATTTGATTTATAAAGAAGAGTGGAGAGACAGGCTCTGGGAAACTCTAGCAACCTAACTACCGAAGTTAAGGTGCTAATTCCTGATTCCGGAACACCCGGAAGGATATAAATTGATACGAACATGAATAAGGGGACCAAGCCTACACAGCACAGTTTATTTTTTTCGCCAGCGGAAACACCGGCACGAAGCACTGGCTTTGCTTCTGCCGGTGCCGCCATGATACGCACGCCCCTGTGCGGCATGTGGTGTTGTTGCATCTGCTGACAAGCCGGGCAACTGCCGCCTCCCTCCGTCACCCGCTGGCTTTGGCCCGCCATCCATGAGCTTTGGCGAAAACCGCTTTCTAAACCAACATTCAAATCCATAAACTGAACAGCCATGTCAAAAACACTGCACTTCGAAACTTTACAAATACACGCCGGCCAGGAAGTTGACCCAACCACGCAGTCACGCGCCGTGCCGATTTACCAGACCACTTCTTACGCTTTCAAAAACGCGGAGCACGGGGCCAACCTGTTCGCCCTCAAAGAATTCGGCAATATCTATACCCGCATCATGAACCCCACAACGGATGTGTTTGAGAAGCGCATGGCGGCCCTGGAGGGGGGCGTGGCAGCAGTGGCGGTGGCTTCCGGCATGGCGGCCCAGTTCCTCGCGCTCACTAACATACTGGCGGCCGGGGATAATTTTATCACCAACAGCTACCTGTATGGCGGCACCTACAACCAGTTCAAGGTGTCCTTCAAGCGGCTGGGCATCGAGGCCCGCTTCGCCGCAACTGACAAGGCCGAGGACTATGAGAAGTTGATTGACGAAAACACCAAGGCCATCTATACCGAAACGATTGGCAACCCGCGCTTCAACGTTCCGGATTTTGAGGCGCTGGCGGCGCTGGCGAAGAAGCACGGCCTTCCGCTGGTGGTGGACAACACCTTTGGCGCGGGCGGCTACCTTTTCCGCCCGATTGAGCATGGCGCGAACGTGGTGGTGGAGGCCGCTACAAAATGGATTGGCGGCCACGGCACTAGCATCGGTGGCGTGATTGTGGATGGGGGCAACTTTAACTGGGGCAACGGCAAGTTTCCGCAGTTTTCGGAGCCTTCTGAGGGCTACCACGGCCTGAATTTCTGGGAGGTGTTCGGGGCAGACGGCCCCTTCGGCAACATTGCCTTTGCTATCCGCGCCCGTGTAGAGGGCCTACGCGATTTCGGCCCGGCGCTCAGTCCGTTCAATTCCTTCCTGCTGCTGCAGGGCCTGGAGACACTCTCGCTGCGCGTGGAAAGAACCGTAGAGAACGCCATGGAACTGGCCAGATGGCTGGAGCAGCACGAGCAGGTGGAGGCAGTGAACTACCCCGGCCTGGAGCGCAGCGAGTACCACCAACTGGCGAAGAAATACCTGAAGCGCGGTTTCGGCGGGGTGCTGTCTTTCACGCTGAAAGGAGAGAAGCAGCAGGCGGAGACTTTTGTGAACAGCCTCGAACTGGTGAGCCACCTGGCCAACGTAGGCGATGCGAAGACGCTGATCATTCACCCGGCCTCCACCACACACCAGCAACTTTCGGACGCCGAGCAACTGAACGCAGGGGTGGAGCCCACGCAACTGCGCGTATCTCTCGGCATTGAGCACATCGACGACATCAAGGCAGATTTTGAGCAGGCCTTTTCCAGGGTGCGTGAGTCGCAGCCAAAGGCGGCATTATAATTCAATTCGCAAGCATGCCATCACATCACGTTTTTCATTATAACGATACCTTCAGGCTGGAGACCGGCGCGGCGCTGCCTGGTTTCCAGCTTGCCTATACCACCTACGGCACCCTGAACGAGCAGCGCGACAACGTGGTGTGGGTGTGCCACGCCCTCACGGGCAGCTCCGACTTCACCGACTGGTGGTGCGACCTGTTTGGCGAAGGGAAGCTGTATGACCCGCGGGAGTGGTTTGTGGTATGCGCGAACGCACTGGGTGGCTGCTACGGCTCTACCGGCCCGCTCAGCCTGAACCCCCAGACGCAGCGACCCTACTACCATGCCTTTCCGCAGGTGACGAACCGGGACGTGGTGGCTGCCTTTGACTTGCTGCGGCTGGAGATGGGGCTGGCGCGGGTGCATACCCTGATTGGCGGTTCGCTGGGCGGGCAGCAGGCCCTGGAGTGGACGCTGCTGCAGCCGGGCGTGTTCGAGCGACTGGTGCATGTGGCCTCCAACGCACGCCACTCGCCCTGGGGAATCGCCTTCAACGAGAGCCAGCGCATGGCCATCCGGCAGGACCCCAGCTGGGCCACCGACACGGAGGCTGCAGGCAGGGAGGGGCTCAAAACGGCGCGGGCCATTGCCATGCTTTCTTACAGGCACTACGACACCTACGCCGCCACCCAGCAGGAAAAGGACGAAAGCGCCCTGGACAATTTCAGGGCTGCCAGTTACCAGGTGTACCAGGGCGAGAAGCTGGCGAATCGGTTTAATGCCTATACATATTTTCTACTCTCCAAAGCCATGGACTCGCACGACGTGGGCCGTGGGAGGGGAGGGCTGGAGAAGGCGCTCGCGCAGCTGAAGACCCGCTGCCTCTTTGTGGGGGTGGACACGGACATCCTCTTTCCGGTGGAGGAGCAGCGCTTCCTGCACGAACATGTGGGCGGCTCCTCTTTTTACCTCATCCGCTCCAACTACGGGCATGACGGCTTTCTGGTGGAGTTTCCGCAGCTAAAGGAGGCGGTGACGCAATTTTACCGGCAAGATGAAAAAGTAGCGGCAGTAGGTTATGCGCGGCAGGAGCACTAAAGGCATTGGTTATCTGGGCATTGCCTGATTTCATATATCAGCCACTCAGCCCATATATGATTAGAGCAGGCGAAGCTACATTTGCGCGTGAATAGCCTGATGGGCCATCAAATTTGGCATGAGCGAATGAGCGTCTTTTGCGGGATGGCGTAATTGGCACAAGCAGCAGTAGATTGAGCGCCTATGCCTGCTCTTCTATAGGTTGAGGAGGGGGTTAACGTCTCTCTTGCAGCAGTTAACAGAGATATATTGACCAGGTTCATACATGCCAGTTTATACCTTGATTATTTCCTGTTCTGCACAGCCTTTTAAAGAATAGGACAATTGCAATATCAAGAATCCATTTAGTTTGATATTTTGTAGCTGAAAAGCTTTTTTGACCGTACATATAAGCAGATTGATGGCGCTTATCTGTACGGACATGAAAAAAAATCTAACGCTCTACTTCACCTGCTTTCTGTTTCTTTTTGCATTCTCATCCTGCAGGCAGGATGGGCCTGCCCCCATACGCAATGTAAAGGCCGGGCCTAAGCTATTAAGAGCACAGGCAGGAAGCTCATTTACAAATTACGCTTACATTTCCAACCAAAAGCAAAAGAGCCTTGGCAGCGTGTACACGAAGCAGGTGCTGGTGGCCTTTGCAAGCGGCCTGTCAGCCGAGCAGGAGCAGGCTATACTGGCACAGTATGGCTTTGTGAAGGAGGCAGCAGCAGAACAGGTGGCCATGAGTTCCGGGCAGTTGCACCGCGTGGCGCTTGCAGACGGGTTAAACCCAGGCCAGGTAGAAGTGGCTTTGCAGGAACTGGCAGGCAACCCTCAAATCACTTATGCCGCCCCTTTTTTCATGAACGGCGATGAGCTGCTTGGCTTAACGAATGAGGCCCTGGTTACAGTGGAGGCAGGAGGGAAGGAGCACTTACAGGAACTGGCGAAGCAATTCAATGCGGAGGTGCTGCCGTCTAACGGCAGCAATTTATATATAGTAAAGCTAGACGACAACTCACAGGGCAATGCACTTGCTTTCGTAAACTACCTGCAGGGCAAAAAGGGAATTGTGCAGGCAGAGCCTGATTTTGTCGTGTCGCTGAGCCGGTAGTTAAAGCAGTATGGCCAGCGGCACAAGCCCCAGGTATAAATGGCCATGAGTTGCACCCGGAGTATTCGGAGCATTAATGGAGTTAATCCTATATAAACAGGCAGCCCCGGCACTCAGGTGTCGGGGCTGCCTGTTTATATAGGTCCGCACGCTTCTTAGGGCATATATATGGCCTTCGCTTTGTCGCGCAGGTTGTAGGCCGAAGACATCACCTCGCCGTAGGCACCTGCGGTCCGGATGGCAATCAAATCACCTCTCTTGGTTTCCGGCAGCAGCACGGCTTTCCCGAAGCAGTCAGACGATTCGCAGATAGGGCCCACCACATCGTAGCGCACCTCGCCTCTGCCGCTGCTCAGGTTCTCTATCTTGTGGTAAGACTGGTACAGCGCGGGGCGGATCAGCTCGGTCATGCCGGCATCCAGGATGGCGAAGTTCGTGTTCTGCCCGTTTTTGATATATAACACCTTGGAGATGAGCGTGCCACACTGCGCCACCAGCGCGCGGCCCAGTTCGAAATGCACTTCCTGCCCAGGCCTTACTTCCAGGAACTGGTCGAACAGCCCGAAATAAGCCTCAAAGTCAGGCACAGGCTGCTGCTCCGGGTGGTAGTAATCCACACCCAGGCCGCCGCCCACGTTGATGTGCTGCAGGCTCACGTTGCGTGAGGCAAACCACTCCTGAAACTCATTCACCCGCGTACACAGGTTCCGGAACACCGAGAGGTCCGTGATCTGGGAGCCGATATGGAAGTGGATGCCGATGAGGTTTATATGCTCCAGTTGCTGCAACTGTGCCAGCACCTGCTCCAGTTCCCAGGCGTTTATGCCGAACTTGTTCTCCTCCAGGCCGGTCGTGATATACTTGTGCGTGTTGGCGTTCACGTTCGGGTTGATGCGCAGCGCAATGCGGGCTATTTTCCCCTTTTTCCCAGCCAGCTCGTTCAGCACCTCCAGCTCGTGGCCCGACTCGCAGTTGAAGCAGAAAATGTCCTGGTCCAGTGCATAGTTTATCTCGTCGTCCGATTTCCCCACCCCCGCAAATACCACCTGCTCCGGCGCGAAGCCGTTCACGATAGCGGCTTTTATCTCGTTTCCGCTCACGCAGTCGGCCCCGAAGCCATGGCGGCGCATCTCGTCCAGCACGGGTTCGTTGGCGTTTGCCTTCAGGGCATAATGCACATAGAAGTTATACTTGCCGGCTTCCTGCTTTGCGGCCTGCAGCGTCTGGCGCAGCAGGTTTAGGTCGTAGGCATAGAAAGGAGTGGGATGCTGTTGCAACTCCTCCAGGTTCAGGTTAAGCATTTGATGTGTTCCTGTCAAAAATTCCCTCGTTCAGTTTTGTGAGCGCCTCCACTTTTTTGCTGGTGTCTATCAGCACGCTGATGTTGCTTCTGCTTCCGCCGAAAGAGATCATGCGGAGCGGAATGTCCTTCAGCGACTCGAATATCTTCAGGCTGGAGCCACTGTTTTTGGCGATGAAGTCGCCCACCACACACACGATCGTCTGCTCGCGGTCTACCTCCACCTGGCCGAATTTTTCCAGCTCCGCCACGATCTCCTGCAACGCTTTGTCGTTATCGATGGTCAGCGACACGGCCACCTCGGAGGTGGTGATCATGTCGATGGGCGTTTTGTAGCGCTCAAACACCTCAAACACGCTGCGCAGGAAACCATAGGCCAGCAGCATGCGGCCCGACTTTATCTTGATGGCCGTGATGCCGTCTTTCGCTGCCACCGCTTTGATGCTGCCGCCGATCCGCTCTGCGGAGATGGTGGTGCCTTTGGCTTCAGGGGCCATCGTGTTGAGCAGCCGAACAGGAATGTTCTTCTGCTTGGCGGGCGTCACGCTGCTCGGGTGCAGGATTTTGGCGCCGAAGTAAGCCAGCTCCGCCGCCTCGTCAAAGGAAAGCTGCGCAATCGGGTGCGTGTTTTTTACGATACGCGGGTCGTTGTTGTGCATCCCGTCAATGTCGGTCCATATCAGGATTTCGTCGGCGTCGGCGGCGGCGCCTATCAGCGAGGCGGAGTAGTCGGAGCCACCCCGCTTCAGATTGTCGATCTCCCCAAACGCGTTGCGGCATATATACCCCTGGGTGATGAACAGCTTCGCCTCCGGGTATTTTGCCAGTTCCACCTGCAGTTGCTTCGCTATATAGGCAGCGTCCGGCTCCTCGTTCTCATCAATCTTCATGAAGTTGAGCGCAGGCAGCAACACCGAGGGGATGCCGTTCTCCTCGAGGAAGAACTGGAACAGCGCCGTGGAAAGCAGCTCGCCCTGCGCCAGCACCGCCCGCTCCTCGTGTACCGTGAACAGGTCCTGGGTGAAGGCGCGGAGGTAGTCGAAGTGGTTTGTCAGCAGGTCGTTGGCCTGTTTCTTTTTCTCGGAGGAGGTGTAGAGTTCCTCCACCACCTGTTTATATTTATCGTGCAGCGCATCAATCAGCGCATTCGCTTCAGCGTTCTTGTTCTGGTACAGCGTTTCAGCAATCTGCACCAAGGCATTTGTGGTGCCCGACATGGCAGACAGCACCACAATCTTTGGCTCATCGCCCTGGATGAGCGAGGCGACCGACCTCATTCTCTCAGCGGATCCCACGGAGGTGCCGCCGAACTTCAGGATTCTCATTTATTTAATTCAAAAATGAATGTTAGTTACGCCGCAAAAATAGCAAAAAACTACGCATAACGTTATGTTTCTCCAAACTAAAGTCGTTAATGAGTACTGCCAGACGCCAGCTCTTAAATTTCCTATGAACGCCATTGAAATTCCTCTGGTTCAGACACGCTTTCCATTACCCGTGGCACCTTATGATAACACTTGCCGCATTGCCCCCAAAACCGGCGGCATTCACCATAATGCGCGTTATACGAGCAGCGGGCCGCTGCGACAGCAGGTTGGGATAAGGAATGGCCGCGAACTGCTGGTGCTGCAGGATATGGAGGGCGTACTGCAGGCTGAGGGCACCGGATGCACCGAGGGTATGGCCGATCAGCCACTTGTTCGTGGTGATGGCAGGAAGGGTAGGGCCAAAGACAGCTGCGATGGCGGCAAGTTCCGCGCTGTCGCCGGCGCGGGTGCCGGGGGTGTGGGTCATGATGAGGTCTATCCGGCGCTCCTGTTCCGGCAACTGGGCCAGCGCGTGCCGCATCGACTTCTGAAAGTTCAGGCCCTCCGCAGAAATGCCTGTCTTGCTGGTGATTTGCTCAAACCCTAACCCGATGGCTTCCACTATCCTATCTCCCGCCTTTAGCTGTGCCTGCGGCACCTGCTCCAGCGCAAACACAGCGGCTCCTTCGCCTAACACAAAGGTATTTTGCTTCTCCACGGCATATGGCTGGCAAGGGTATGGCTGGCTGGCCAGTTTGGAGTAGATGCCGATGGCCTGCATCTGCGCGATCGTAAAAGGAGTAAGGGGAGCCTCGGTGCCTCCGGCCAGGAAGCGCCGCGCCATGCCCGCCTTCAGCCAGGCGGCGCCGTTGGCGATGGCCATCAGGGCGGTGCTGCAGGTAATGGAGTGGCTGATGTGCGCGCCACCCGCGTTTACAGCATGGGCCACCCAACTTGAGAGGTTGCCCAGTGTGGTGGTGGGAGAGGCGCCGGAGGAGAGCGCCTGCTGCCGGAAAGCCTCGTAGTGGTGCTCAAACAAACCGGTGGCGCCCCGCGAGGAACCAACGTTCACCCCCAGATCATCAGCAAGAGGGCCCTCGTCCTGTAGCCAGCCAGCCTCGGTTGCCGCCTGGCGCGCGGCATATATGGCCAGCAACACCGAACGGTCGAGCTGTTTGTATGGTGCGTTTGATTGGACAAGTTCCTGTAAAGCGGCCTCAGCGGCGGCGGGAAGCGCGGCAACCGGTACCGCCTCGCCGTTGTAAGCAGCGGTAGAGAAGGCAGGTGTGCCTACTCTGTAAGCGGCGGAAGCCGAAGCGGCATCATGGCCCATCGGTGAAATGACGCCAGTTCCCCTGATAACGATATATGATTTTGCTGTATCCAACTTCGCAGCAAAGGTATATGATTCATTGCAGACTATTGTCCCGGATTGGGCGTGAAAGAGCTGCAATCAGGAAAATTCGGGTAGCTGCTTTAATCGTGCAGCATTGTCTGGTCTGGGCGCGGGTAAGGCCTGTCGCCGGAAACGACCTCCTGCATTCCCAGAATGGTTTTATACACCTGGTCGAGCTGCCCGTCGGTGATACAGTAAGGAGGAATGATGTAGATGATGTTGCCGAGCGGCCGCAGGACAACGCCTTGGTCCAGGGCGAAGCTGTAGAGCGTGTCGCGCAGGTCGCTGAAGTAAGAGGTGGTGCTGTCCTGAAACTCCACGGCCAGGATGGTGCCCTGCTGGCGTACCTCTCTTATATATGGCAGGGATTTATTGCGCGCTGCAAAGTCAGCATGCCGGCTGCAGATGCGGCTGATGCTGGCTTGTGTTTCCTCCTGCAGCAGCAGGTCGAGGCTGGCCAACCCGGCGGCGCAGGCCACGGGATTGGCCGTGTAGCTGTGGCCGTGGAAAAGGGTTTTGCTCTTGTCGTCGTGCAGGAAGGCTTCATATATGGCTTCGCTGCAGGAAGTCAAACCCAGGGCCATGGTGCCTCCCGTCAAGCCTTTCGACATACAAACAATATCAGGCCCGTGCTGCACGAAATTAGAGGCGAAATGCCGCCCGGTGCGCCCGAAACCCGTCATCACCTCATCGGCGATGGCCAGGATGTTGTGCTGCCGGCAAATCTGCAGCAGTTTATCCAGCACCTCCGGCGTGTACATGACCATGCCCGCCGTGCCCAGCACCAGCGGCTCATATATAAAAGCGGCCACATCGCCGCCCAAGGCATACGCCTCCAGCTGCTTTACTGTTTCCTCTTCCTTCCCAGAAACGGGTACGTCCACAAACTCCACCTCGAACAGGTAGGGCCAGAAGGGGGCGGTGAAGGTACTGCGCGCGCTCACGGCCATCGCCCCGAAGGTGTCGCCGTGATAGCTGTCGCGGAAGGCGATGACTTTCTTTTTGGGCGTGCCGAGGTTGTTCCAGTACTGGATGGCCATTTTCAGGGCCACTTCCACGGCGGTGGAGCCGTTGTCGGAGTAGAACATGCGGCGCTGGTTCTGGGGCAGAAGCTGCAGCAGGCGCTCGGCCAGCTCCACGGCGGGCGCATGCGTAAACCCGGCAAAAATAACGTGCTCCAGCGTCTGCAACTGCTCGGCCACCTTTCGGACTATATAGGGGTGCGCGTGCCCGTGCAGGTTCACCCACCACGAGGCCACCGCGTCTATATAGGCCCTGCCGTCTTGCGCGTACAGCACAGCGCCCTCTCCGCGCACAATAGGAATAGGCAGGGCCGCCGTCTTCATCTGCGTGTAGGGGTGCCAGATAACGTGCTGGTCGCGTTCGGCAAGGTTCATTCAGGTAATAGGTAAAATTTGAAAGTGTAGATTTTCTCCAAATGGAATTGATTGAGTTTACAAGGCTGATTTGAATTCCTGGGCGTAGGCGGCCACGGCCTCTTTGCAGAAATCGGCTTCCTGCCGGATGGAGGGCAGGCGGCGCAGGCCAGTGTATTTGATGATGAAATCCTCCGACGCCGCATTCTCCTCACCGTTGAAAATGATACCTGCCACCGGCACTTTGCGGTAGCGCAGCACCTCGGCCGTTAAGAGCGTATGATTGATGCTGCCCAGGTAATTCCGCGACACAAGCACCACCTCCAGCCCCAGTTGCTGCACCAGGTCCAGCATCAGGAAGCGCTTGTTCAGGGGCACCATCAGACCACCGGCACCTTCCACAATCAGGTTGTTCTCTGTCTGGGGGAGTTTGATGGCCCGCACGTTCAGTTCAATGCCCTCTGCGGCGGCGGCGCGGTGCGGGGAGGCGGCCATTTTGAGGCGGTACGCTTCCGGGTGGAAGGCTGATTTGGGGTTGGAGACGAGGCTTTTCACCGTGTCGGTGTCCGTGAAATCCAGGGCGCCTGCCTGCACAGGTTTCCAGTAGTCGGCGTGCAGGGCTTCGGTGAGGATGGCGGCGGCAACGGTCTTGCCCACGTCTGTCCCGATGCCGGTAACAAAATAACTTTTCATATTCCTTTGGCTATGGCCTTCGCGAGGCCCTCAATTTCTTCCATCGTATTATATGCGTGCACAATCACGCGCAGGCGTTCCCGGCCTTCCGGCACGGTCGGGGGCAGCACGGGGCGTACGTCAAATCCTTCTTCCTGTAAAAACAAAGCCAGCGCCTTCAGCTTCGCGGTACCGCCCTCCTCCAACATAACTGATAGGATGACACTCCCGTCGGGTGTGCAGCGGACGCCTGCTATATGATTCAGTCGCGCATATAGCCGCTTCGCCAGTGCCTTTGCCTTTTCCCGTTCGGCATGAAGCTGCGGAAGCAGGGCATAGGCGCATTTCAGCGTGACCAGCGCATGCGTTGGCAGCCCGGTGGTATAAATAAAGGCCCGGCTGTAGTTGATCAGGAAGTCGCGGAGCACCTGCGGCCCAACCACGGCGGCGCCGTGCGCTCCCATGGCCTTGCCATAGGTGATGACCTGGGCGAACACCTGCTGCTCCAGCCCCAGCGCCACCGTCAGCCCTTCCCCCTTCTCCCCATATAGCCCCACGGCGTGGGCCTCGTCCACAATTAGGGCTGCCCCTATATCCTGACACAGTTTAACTAACTCCTGCAGCGGAGCCATATCTCCCTCCATCGAGTACACCGATTCCACCACCACATATACCTGCCCAGTGGCAAACTTCAGTTTCTGCCGCAGGTCCTGCACGTTGTTGTGCCGGAAGCCGTAGCTTTTGGCGAAGCTCAGGCGCAGGCCGTCTTTCATGGAGGCGTGGCTGGCCTCGTCGTAAAAAACGGTGTCGCCGCGCTGCGGCAGGGCCGACAGGAGCCCGACATTTGCCATATAGCCGGAGTTGAACAGCAAGGCTGCCTCCCCGAGGTGATATTGGGCTATCGTTTGCTCCAGTTCCTCAAACAGCGGGTGGTTGCCGGACAGGAGCCGGGAGCCGGTTGCGCCCAACGGTAAGTGGCTGTACTTTTGCTCTGCCGCCTTTATATATGCCCGCAGGGTTTCGGAACGGGCCAGCCCAAGGTAGTCGTTCGAGCAGAAGTCGGTGAGCCCGGCGGTGGTATTGAGCTGGCGCAGGTTGCCCTGTGCCGCCCTATCCGCCAGCTTTTGCTGCATTGTATGTAAGACGTTAGACATAGGACGTTAGCTATTAGACCTGCAATTGGTTTTGAAAATTCTTGGAGTCCAGCGTCTTGTGTCTTACCTCTTATATTTAACAAACCGTCTGTGTTTCTTCTTTGAATGATTTGCGCGGCGACAGGCCCAGCAGTTGGAACATGGCCTTGTCCTGGTCGAAATCGGGGTTGGGTGTGGTGAGCAGTTTCTCGCCGGTGAAGATGGAGTTCGCGCCCGCCAGGAAGCAAAGCGCCTGCTCGGTCACGTCCATCTGCTCGCGGCCCGCCGAGAGGCGCACCATCGTCTTCGGCATCAGGATGCGGGCGGTGGCGATCATGCGCACCATCTCCCAAACCGACACACGCGGCTGATTCTCCAGCGGCGTGCCCTTTACCGGCACCAGCGCATTCACCGGCACCGACTCCGGGTGCTGCTCCAGCGTGGAGAGGGTATACAGCATGCCGATGCGGTCTTCGTCCGTCTCTCCCAGGCCAATAATGCCGCCCGAGCAAACAGAGATACCGGCTTTGCGCACATTATTAATAGTGCCTAAACGGTCGTCATAGGTGCGGGTAGTGATGATCTTGTCGTAGTGTTCTTCAGACGTGTCGAGGTTGTGGTTGTAGGCGTACAGGCCGGCTTCTTTCAGGCGCTCTGCCTGGTACTCGTTCACCATGCCCAGCGTGCAGCAAACCTCCAGCCCCATGTCGTTCACGCCCTTCACCATGTCCAGCACCTTGTCGAAGTCGCGGTTGTCGCGCACCTCGCGCCAGGCGGCGCCCATGCAGAAACGGGTGGAGCCGCCTTCTTTCGCCCGCTGGGCAGAGACCAGCACCTGCTCCTGGCTCAGCAGCTTGTGTACCTCCACATCGGTGTGGTAGCGGGCCGCCTGCGGGCAGTAAGCGCAATCCTCGGGGCAGCCGCCTGTTTTAACGGACAGGAGGGTACACACCTGCACCTCGCCGGTGGCCTGGTATTGCTTGTGTACGTTGGCCGCCTCCACTATCAGTTCCAGCACTGGTTTGTAGTATATGGCCTTTATCTCCTCCAGGCTCCAGTCGGTGCGGATGTCAGTTTTCAGTCCGTTTTCGGTCATGCTGCTCGTGTTTAGGTTACGAAGGTAATTTGAAGATTTAGCAATTAAAAATCAAAGGTAGGGGCTGGTTTAGTGGATAATTCCTTAAGTGGCTCTGCAATTGACGCTTTTCTGTGGAAAAAATGGTTTGTGAATTTGTGGAGCCGGTTTACCCGATGGCGTTGAAAAGGCAAGAAAAAGGCCTCCGGTTGGGGAGGCCTGGCTATGCTATATAACAACGCCGCTGGTGCAGGATATGGCGATTGTGTTTCCGGGTTTCTATATATGGAGGTAAGGCGCTAACTCCCGGAAGCTATATATGGTTTTCTGGTCCTCCACTTCGGGCTGTTCGGCGTTGTGGTTGTAAAGCACCGTCTCCACTCCCAATTCCTTCGCCGCTCTTATTTCAGAATGCAGGTCGTCGCCAACCACCAGAACCTCTTCGGGTTGATAGTGGTTGTCGGCAAGTATCTGCCGGAAGATATCTTTTTTAGTTAACTCAGATTTGCTCGGGTCCACCACGAATATGGCTTCAAAGTCTTGGCCGATGCCCAACTGTTCTATTTTACTGTGCTGCAGTTTGGTGAAACCTGTTGTCACCAGGTATTTCCGATGCGGCATGCTCCTCAGCGTTTCATACCCACTGAACGGCTCCATGTTGTCTTCATAGGTCAGATCGGCAAGCAGCGCCAGGCAATCTGATTTCAACTGCTCGCTGAAAGAAAAATCACTGGCGACCACCTGGAACGGCTGGCGCATGATCCGGAACCTGATATCCTCGAAGCTTCCCTGGTATTCCCCGCTTTCCTGAATAAGTGAGAACAGCGACTCAAACAGTTTATCCCCGATCGAGCTCACAGGATAAACCGTGTTGTCCAAGTCTAAGATGATTGCCTTCTTTCTCATAGCCGGGTTTATATGCTTTGTTCTCTCTGGCAGCCTTACTTACTTACAGTTATTCCTGCCAACCACCTGAAATGGCCGGACAACTGAAACAAGCTATATGTTCAAGATACCCCAAGCGGATATATAAATCAAAACAGCAGCTAAACGTGATGCTGTTTATATATAGGACGTAAGCTTATTTCTCTTCTACCACCTCTCCATTCCGGTACACTACGGTCTTCAGCACTTTGCCGGCTTCGTCGTAATATTTCCAGGTGCCGGTCTCCCTGTTGTTCCGGAACTGGCCGGTTGCTTCCACCTTGCCGCTCTCAAAGTACTGCTTGTAGGGCCCGAAGCGGAGGCCGTCTTTGTGGTTGGTCTCCGACTTTAGTTTTCCCGACGGATAATACTCGTAACTCAGCCCGACAATCTTGCCCTTTTCATACTCCTTCTTCTCCTTCACCTGACCGTTTTCGTGGTACAGCAGCCTTTCGCCCGTGAGCAGGTTGGCCTTGTAGGTTTCCGACACTTTGACCTTTTTGCCCGGCGCATCAAAGTACTGCTTCCAGTCGCCGTGCTTCTGCTTGTCCTTCAGTTGCTCCTCGGCCTGCAGGTTGCCGGAAGGGTAGTAGCGGGATGTTTTGCTGTCGTCGCCGTTGTTGCTGGATACCACTTCTTCTTTCAGGGTGCCGTTTTCGTAGTAATACTGCGCCGCGCCGTTGGGAGCGCCGTTTTTGTAGACGATGCTGCTGCGTAGCTGGCCGTTTTCGTAATAGGATTTGGAGGGCCCGTGCATTTTGCCTGCCACAAAGCCGCCTTCCGTGCTCAGTTTCCCGGATTTGAAGTAACTCCGGAACGTGCCGTTCTTTTCCCCGGCCACATTCGCCACCTCCGTTTGCAGCTGCCCGTTGTCGTAATAGGCTTTATGGGAGCCCTCAAGCATGCCGTTCCGGTAGGTAGCGTCCGTTTCGGGGTTGCCGTTGGGATAGTAGGTCTTGGCGGGGCCGTTCTGGTTGCCGTCTTTGTAGGTAATCTCCGACTTCAGCTTTCCGTCGGGGTAGTAGGCCCGCACCAGACCCTCCGGGGAGCCGTTCACAAACGCCGTCTCTGTCCTGACGGTGCCATCAGGGTAGTACGTTTTGAATAGCTTGCTCTGTTTGTCATTCTCGTAGTAGCCCTCCTGCAGCAGGCTGCCGTCCGGCTGGTACGCCTTAAACGGGCCCTGCTTCACATCCATCTCGTATGTCAGCTGCAGTTTCGGGGTGCCGTCCGGGTAAAACTCGGTATATACGCTGTCCTTCTTGCCCTCCACAAACTTCATCAGGGCTTCGCGCTCGCCGGTAGGGTAGTAGCGGTTATAATAGCCGACGATGGCCGAGTCGGGCGTCATATAGTACACTTCCTTCACCTGCGTCCGGGCCTCGTCGTGGTAGGTGGTGACTTTCGCCTGGGCCGAGGCAAGGGTGTGCAGCAGGCACAGCATCGGGAGAAACAGCAACGATTTAAGCATATATAAGTGCGGTAGCGGGTAATTTACGGCAGGGGAGGACTACATCCCCATATTTTATATCGATTATCAGAAACAAGAATCAGGCCCTAAGGATTCAATCAGGCGGATAGGCCCTGGGTTTATATATAAATGTAGCGGCATTGCATCAAAATACCAGTGCCCGCTTTCTGGGCCAGCCTCGTTTTGTTTTTTCGCCGGCGCGGACTTGCAGCTCGTGTCTCCTAATCTGAGATACATACGCTCCATGTTTAGCTTCTGTATAAACCTGCTATATAAACGAAGAAGCCCTACGCACTGAACGTAAGGCCTCCAATCTATATATGCCATTGTGGCAAATCACATTTTCTCAATCACGATGGAGGAGGCGCCGCCGCCGCCGTTGCATATACCGGTCACGCCGATTTTTCCGCCTTTCTTGTCCAGCACGTTGCAGAGCGTGACGAGGATGCGCGCACCGGAGGCCCCGAGCGGGTGACCCAGCGACACGGCGCCGCCGAACACGTTCACGTTGCCGCCCTCCAGGCCCAACTTCTGGTTGTTGGCGATAGACACCACCGAAAAAGCTTCGTTTATCTCGTAGTAATCTACCTCCGAGGCATCGATATGCGCATTTTTAAGAGCCTTCGGGATGGCGAGCGATGGGGTGGTGGTGAACCATATCGGGTCCTGCTCGGCATCCGCAAAGCCCAGTATTTTGGCAATAGGCTTCAGGCCCAGTTCCTCGGCTTTCTCTTTGCTCATCAGCAGCACGGCCGCAGCCCCGTCGTTCAGCGTGGAGGCGTTGGCGGCGGTCACAGTGCCTTCCTTGTCGAACACCGGGCGCAGGCCGGGTATCTTCTCAAAGTTCACCTTCCGGAACTCCTCATCCTCCGACACCACCACCGGGTCCTTGCCCCGCTGCGGAACCTCCACCGGCACAATCTCGTCTTTCAGCAGGCCAGCCTCGTTTGCCTCGGCCACTTTCCGGTAAGAGCCGATGGCGTACTCGTCCTGCATCTCGCGCGTAATCTTCAGTTCACGGGCAGTGTTCTCGGCGGCATTGCCCATATGGAAGTTGTTGTACACGTCCCACAGGCCGTCCTTCAGCAAGCCGTCCGTCATTTCGCCGTGGCCAAGCTTCGCCCCGAAGCGGGCCTTTTCCAGGTAATACGGCACGTTCGACATGCTCTCCATGCCACCCGCCACTATCACATCCTTGTGGCCCAGCATAATGGCCTGCGAGGCAAACATGATGGCCTTCGCGCCGGAGGCGCATACCTTGTTCACGGTAGTACACTCCACCTCATAGCCAAGGCCGGCAAAAATGGCCGCCTGGCGCGCGGGGGCCTGGCCCAGGTTGGCGGAGAGCACGTTGCCCATGATCACCTCCTGCACCAGGCTTTCATCGATGCCGGCTTTCTTTAAAGCACCCTTTATTGCGGCAGCCCCCAACTGGGTGGCCGTAAGGCTGGCCAGCGCCCCCCCGAAACTGCCAATCGGTGTCCGGACAGCCGAGATGATATAAACTTCCTTTGTTTCCATCGATTAATCCTGTATAGGTTTTCTCTGTGAAAGTACCAAGATTCGGGCGCAAAACCAAACGGTCGTTAGGCGGCTTAAACCGTTGCTTGTATAGGCTGAAGGATATTGATAATAAGGCCAGAGCAAGGAAAGAGCAAAGGAAGAATGGAATGAAGCGGCACATATACCGATGCTTATCCAACGGCGCACAGCTATATATAGGCGCTTCAGTTGCAGCTTATATGGGCGTTATATCCTTCCAGGCTGTCTAAAGGCTGAGTCGTTTTAAGGAACTGCCCGGTGCCGAACGCGACCTCTTTGCCCTTCTCGTTGTAAAGCGTCGCCTCCGCCACAAACAACTGCCTGCTCCGCGAGCGGAGTGTTCCCACGGCTTTCAGGGTGCCGCCGCTCACCGGCCTGATCAGATTCAGCTGAAAAGATGACGTCACGATAAACACATCCTGCACCACCGACGCCACCGCAAAGTAAGCCGCATCGTCCAGCAGCTTAAAGCAGACGGCGCCATGCACGGCGTCCGCTCCATGAAAGTAAGCGGGTTCAACCGGCAGGGTGATTTCTGCTTTGGAATGAGAAACGCTGATGCTGCTGCCTCCAAAAAGCTGCTGCACGTTGGCCTGGTGGTAGAGCCGCTCCAGCCGGCGGCAATGTTCGGTTGCGTCCATATGTCAGGTTTATATATAGGTTTGGCAAGTATACGCATTCGAGCTTAACCACTCCTGTACCCACGGTGCTTTCATATATGCGGGCGCTTTGATAGTTTCGGGTTTTGCTTGCCTGATGTATATATGACAACGAGCTACAAATACGGCGTGGGCATCAGCCACATAGAGTTTTGGGTAAAGGATTTGGAGGAGTCTCTCCGGTTCTACAGCCAACTGTTTCCCCTGATCGGGTGGCATGCCCTCACGCGCACATCGTACAGTTGCGGGGCGCATGAGATCTATTTCAAGGAGGTGCCGGTGCCGCTGCACGACAGCCTGGGTGTGCGCCATATATGTTTCCATGCCACCAGCCGCGAGGTGGTGGATGCTGTAGGAGCCTGGCTCACCAACACGGGCGGCAATATCATCCGGGGGCCGCAGCCCATGCCGCAGTACGATGCGAGTTACTTCACCGTCGACTTCCGCGACCCGAATGGCTTTGTGCTGGAGGTGGCGCACACGCCGGACATACGGCTGTAACAGCCAGCTTTACCAGTCGGGCTTCGAATGGTCCGGGGTTCTGGTCGATTTCTTGGGAAGCTGCTGGATGTACTGCAACTCGGCATTGCGCATGGCGTCCAGCAGCAGGCGCGCCTTCTCGGGGCTCATGTTCATCTGCTGCAACCGCGCCCGCCGCATCTGGGCCCGCTCGTCGCTGTCTGATATGCCCTCTGCGCTGCCGCCCTGTGGCAGCGCAGAGCCCGACTGCCCCTCCGGGTTCAGCCCCTCCGTATCGCCTGTAGCGCTGCCGCTTTGCTGCTCCCGCTCCAGTGCGCCATCAAGGCTATTGAGGCCCTTGCCCCGCCCTTCAGCACCGGCATTCTGTTGCTGCTGCCCGTCCGCGTCCGGGGCAGGCTGCTCTGTTTCTTCCTCTGTGTCTCCGTCGGCGTCCGGCTTCTTTTTCGGCTGCGGCTCCAGTTCGTCAGTTGCCGGTGGCGGCGAGGCGAGGCTGTCTGGCTCCTGCGCGTTTTCCTGCTTGTCCTGCTTTGCCTCGTGGTTGTCTTCGGGCGTTTCCGGGTGCAGGTCTATGTATTTTTTAAGCAGCTCGTAATTGTAGCGGGCAGCGTCGCTCCCAGGCTGGGCCACCAGGGCCGCCCTGTACAGCGCAAGCGCCTGCCGGTACTTTTTCTGTTTGGTGGCGATGTTGCCCAGTTGCAGGTGCGCCACCGACCGCAGATGAGGGTACGGATGACTAACCAGCAGACGGTACTCCTGCTGTGCTTCCGACCAAAGCCCTGCCCGGTAGTAGGCGTGTGCCAGGTTCAATTGCAGCTGGTCGTCGTGTGCCTCCAGATCGTACACCAGGTATTTGTAAGCGGCAATGGCCCCGGCATAGTCTTCCTGCTGGTAAGCGGCGGCGGCGCGGTCAGCGTATTCGTTGATGCGCGACAGCACGTTCAGGCCGCCGTTGAAGATGCTCACCAGGAAAAGAAGGAGGAACACGGGCTTCATATGCGTATCAGCTTAACGGTTATGAGCACATCCAGCACAATCAGGAACAGCGCCAGCGCCAGCGGGTATATGTATTTGTTGGCCGTCACGTCAATGGTTTTGCTTTCCCGCAGCTCGCCCTCTATGTTGTTGATGGCGCTGATTAGCCTGCTCACTTCACTCACCTGGTCGCTTACCTCAAAATACTGCCCGCCCGTCAGCTCGGCCAGTTGCAGCAGGGGCTCGGGGTTTAGGTACGTGGTGACAGTGCGGTTCTCGCTGTCCTGCTTGTAGCCCTTGCCCACGGGTATGCGGCCGCCCTCGGCGGTGCCGATGCCCAGCGTATATACCCGAATGTTCTGCTCCCGCAACTGCGCGGCCAGGGCCTCCACGTCATCCCCAAAATCTTCGCCGTCGCTTAGCAGCACGAGCACCCGCGCCTTCTGCTCGGCGGTTTCAGGCCCGTCGTTCTGCCGCAGCTTGTCGAGCGTGAGCTGCAGCACGGGGCCGTAGTCGGTGCCGGAGTGGGGGAGCAGGCCGGTGCTGAGGGTATGGGTATAGAGCTGCAGCGCGTTCTGGTCGTAGGTGAGGGGGCTCTGGATAAAGGCCTCGTCCGAGAAGATCATCAGCCCTATCCGGTCGGAGTTGAAGTGTTCAATCAGGCGCTGGATCTCGCGCTTCGCCTTCTCCAGCCGCGAGGGCTGCACGTCTGTGGCGTTCATCGACTGCGACAGGTCCACGGCAATGTAGAGGTCTTTCCCGATGGTCCTGATTTCCTTCTTCATCGCCCCGAAGGAGGGCCCCAACATGGCAATGAGGATGAGCAGCACGTAGAGGTGGCGCAGCACGAACTTGAACCAGACGATGTGCGGCCGCTGCCCGAAGAAGAGCGCCACCCGGCGCACCCTGAGCAGGTAGGCCACGTACAGCCCGAAGAACAGGCCGCCGAACAGGAGCTCGAGCAGGGTCAGGGTCTGGTACCAAGTCATGTGTATGGGAAACCGAAGGAAGCAGGGGCCGCTTTATAAATAAAGGCGTTGCCGCGTACAAATATACGAAAACCCGGCACATTTATTATCCCGGCAGCCTGGGCACGAAAGCCAGTTTCTGCCGTGCATGGGGCTATATGGCATACCGCCGCATGATGCCTGCCACGCAGGGGCCTGCACCGGAAATATTTTAAGGAAACGCGGGCCCGGCAAGCTGAAGCTAATCAAACAGTTAGCCTGTGCAGGCTATATAAATTGCAGGGGCGGGGCCTAAATTTTGAGGGGCGCTATTGCAGGGTTAATGCTAATGTAGTATGTTTGCAATCTCATTAGCAGAATGAGCCCGGAGAGGTGGGTGAGTGGCTGAAACCAGCAGTTTGCTAAACTGCCGTACTCGTAAGGGTACCGGGGGTTCGAATCCCCCCTTCTCCGCAAGTGAAGGACTAAAAATTTGAAAAAAGTGTTTGGCACTATCAAATCTTCACTTATATTTGCACCGCAATTAATTGTAGCAGCTGCTCAAAACGGCTGTTCAGGTTAAAGGTAAAACAGTTCGGGGTGTAGCGTAGCCCGGTATCGCGCCACATTTGGGATGTGGAGGTCGTAGGTTCGAATCCTGCCACCCCGACTAAAAAATTTCGGAAGCAATTCCGAAATTTTTTGTTTAAGGGAAGTCCGTCGCTTCCGCATAGACAATGGTCTCGTAGCTCAGCTGGATAGAGCAACTGCCTTCTAAGCAGTAGGTCTTTGGTTCGAATCCAAACGGGATCACTTCATTATCAAGCACCTATAAGTTTCAACTTATAGGTGCTTTTTTTATGTGCATACAATTTGCACACTTACCATCAGGGGGGAAAGGCAGCTGACTCCATGGGCGCCCCAGCTGCCACTTCGTAAATAAAGAAAGGGTTGCGTTTAGTACATATTTGTAACTAAAATATATGATTGACGCGATACAACCTCTGCCTTCGCACCTGCTGCTGTTCGCTGGCTTAGACAATCTGTACCTCAGAAAAGGCTGTTTTATATACAACACTCCGCTCTTGAAATAGAAGGAATGGCGTTATTCCCCTGCATGAAGCAATTCAGTTTTTAGTAGGTTTATCACCATAGAACATCTTTCTTCTTGTTACCTTGATGCTGACGATGGGCATGGACAAGAATTTATGGTAAATCTACTTTCGGCAAATAAAGCTGTGAAATAACACAGGATAGCCATTAGGGGAGAAACCGCCGGGGCCATGCTTCTCACAAAGAATAATCATAAAATATACTGAACCGCAAAGCTACATCTGTTCATAACGATGCATAAGCACATAGCTAGTATCTGGGGATGTAGTAACCAGTGTTACCAGTTGATATATTTTAATTCCACATATGACAATTTTACTGTTCATCACCCGCAAAGGAAATCCTATTCCATTGGAAAACAGCCGTACTGCTGCTCTCCGCCAGCTTTTAACAGCCATTGCCTTGTACCCTTAGCATATACTTCCTACAGCATTGCGCTTCAACCACAAAATTCTGCCTGCACAATTCACCATTAGACCCTGAAAAACGTAGTAATCTTTAAGAAGCCCTTCTGTCGATTGCCCTAAAATAGTCCCATTATGGTTATCAACAACTATGTTCCCACCCACCGGGACAGGAAAGAGAGGAAGCGAGGATCCATGCTGCTATGGATATTGCTGGGGATGCTGCTTTTGTTTGTTGGCGCTGCCCTTGCTTTTTTGATGTACGAAGCCCGTACCTCCAGGCTCCAGGCGCGGGAGATCTCACGCTACGCAGCCTCCCTGGCATATGATCTGCAGCCTGGCCTCAGCGACTCGGTCGTGTATCCTGGGAACGGCCCCTTTGACAAGCGCCTTGGGTATGCTCAATTGCCAAACCTGCTGAACCGTGGACGACAGCATGGTATGGAGGTGGCCTTCCAGTCATGTTTCTCTCCCTCCCTGCTGGAGTATACCTCCCGCGGCTATTTTGCACCTTATCAGGAGAAAACACAGACAGGCCTAAACATTATTGACAGCCGGGGCGAGTCTGTGTACCAGTCGCTTTACCCCAGGCTTATATATGACAGTTTCGAAGCGGTGCCTTCCTTGGTGGTGCAACCCCTGCTGTTCATTGAAAACAGGGAACTGCTGGACACAGCCAGGCTATATATGAACCCGGCTGTTGACTGGGGGCGCTTTACCAAAGCCATTTTATATGAGGCGGCCAGGTCTGTCGGGCTCGATTACAAAAGCATAGGCGGCAGCACCCTGGCCACCCAGATGGAGAAGTACCGCCACTCTCCGGCAGGCATCACCACCGACCCCCGCGAGAAACTGCGCCAGATGGTTTCCGCCAGCGTGCGGGCGTACCAGGCGGGGCCGGAAACACTGCCCGCCCGCCAGAAAATCGTGCTTGCCTATGTGAATTCGGTCCCGCTGGCGGCGGCCCCGGGGTTTGGGGAGGTGCACGGCCTGGGCGACGGGGTGCGGGTTTGGTTCGGCGCCGATTTCGACGAGTTGAACCGGCTGCTTCGCCTCCCGGAGGCGAAGGGCGATACGCTGCTGGCGCAGGGGCTGGCGCTGCGCCAGGTCATCTCCCTGATGATTGCCCAGCGCCGGCCCTCCTATTACCTGCGTGACGGTGGCCGCGCGGAGTTAAACGCTCTCACAGGGAGCTACCTGCGCCTGCTGGCCGCCAACGGCTACATCAGTCCGCAACTGCGGGACGCCGGGCTCGCCAGGGAGGTGACATTCCGGGATTTCAATGAAGATGCGCCCGTAACACCGAAAGAGACAGACAAAGGCATCCTGATGGTTCGTACCCACCTTTCCGAACTGCTGGGCACCACGCTATATGACCTCGACCGGCTGGACCTCTCCGCCACCACCACACTGCAGCGTGATTTGCAGGAGCAGGTGAGCGCCTACCTCAGCCATTTGAGTGATCCCGCTTTCGCCGATTCCGTCGGACTCTTCGGGGAGCGCCTGCTTTCGCCCGCGGAGACCCGTCAGGTGCGCTACAGCTTTACCTTGCTGGAGCGCACGCCGCAGGGCAACATGGTGCGCGTGCAGACCGACAACACGGATCAGCCATTCGATATAAACGAAGGGAGCAAACTGGAACTGGGCTCCACGGCCAAGCTGCGTGTGTTTGTCACGTACCTGCAGGTGGTGGCCGAGGTTCACCAGCGCTACGCCGCACAACCCCAGCAGGCCCTGCGCGAGGCGCTGGCAAAGCCGCAGGACAACCTGACCCGCTGGGGGCTGGGCTACCTGCTGCATGCGCAGGACAAAAGCCTGCCCGCGATGCTGCGCGCGGCAACCGCGCGGCGTTATTCTGCCAGCCCCCATGAAGTGTTCTTTACTGGCGGGGGCCAGCATACTTTCCACAACTTCCGGAGCGAGGACAACGGCAGCAACCCCACTGTGCGGGAGGCCTTGCTGAAATCCATCAACCTGCCCTTTATAAGGTTGATGCGCGACCTGGTGCGCTACAGCACGTATCAGGTGGTGGACAACCCGGCGCAGCTGATGCAGGATGTGCGCGACCCACGCCGCCGGGAGTACCTGACGCGGTTTGCTGACCGCGAGGGGAGGATGTACCTGCTGCGCTTCTGGCGCAAGTACAACGGCAAGAGCCCGGAAGAGCGCCTGGACCTGTTTCTCAGCGGGCTGCGCCAGAACCCGGTGCGGGTGGCCGCCTCGCACCGTTACCTCTACCCGGAAACAGACTCCGTCAGCTTCGAGAAGCTGCTGCACAGCCGCTTGCCAGGCGAGAGGCTTACCCATGCCCGCATCATGGAGCTGTACCACCGGTATGGCCCTGATGCCTACAACCTCCCGGACCAGGGCTATATAGCCCGCGTCCACCCGCTGGAACTGTGGCTGCTGAGTTACCTGCGCCGGCACCCCGGCGCAGGCTGGGCCGATGTAGTGGAGGCCAGCAAGGAAGAGCGGCAGGGGGTATATACCTGGCTGTTTCGCACGCGCTTCAAGTATGCCCGTGACTCGCGCATCCGCACGATGTTGGAGCTGGAGGCCTTCCGGGATATGCAGGAGCGCTGGGAGAAACTCGGCTATCCTTTCGGCAGCCTGGTGCCTTCGCTCGCCACCGCCATCGGTTCTTCCGGCGACCGCCCGGCGGCGCTCGCGGAACTGATGGGCATCATCCTGAACAATGGGGTGCGCCAGAAGTCTGTCCGCATCGACAACCTGCACTTTGCCGCCGGCACCCCCTATGAAACCGTGCTCCGGCCATTGGCAGTGGAAGCGGAGCAGGTGCTGGCGCCGGAAGTGGCCGCCGCCGTGCGGGAGGCGCTGACGGAGGTGGTGGACAAGGGCACCGCGCGCCGCCTGCAGGGGAGTTTCACCGGGGCTGACGGGAAACTTTTGGCCGTAGGTGGCAAAACCGGCACCGGCGACAACCGGCTGGTGACGGTCAGCGCCGGGGGGCACCGCCTGACTTCCCGCGCCGTCAACCGCACGGCCACTTTTGTCTTCTTCCTCGGCGACAGCCATTTCGGCACGCTGACAGCCTTTGTGCCCGGCAAACAGGCGGCAGCTTTCCACTTCACCTCATCGCTTCCCATCCAGGTGCTGCGCGGCATGGCCCCCATCCTGCAGCCATATCTGGAGCCGGGCGTTAACGGCCCTGCTCCTGAAGCTCCCAAAACTCCGGAAGCCGACGGAAAATTGTTAGTGGTGCAGGGAGCGGAGGCTAAATCGGTGCAGCAAGAATCAGGGTTATACGCCCAGGCGGCAGACAGTACTCTTCACGCTGATTTTTAATACATAAGTGAGGGGTATAACACTGGAGGCATATATAAACGGCAGCTCTTTGTTGCTGCCGTTTATATATGCCTCCAGTGTTTACTTTAGTTGGGTTATGAGAAACTCAGGACATATAGCTGGTGCAGAGTTTATCGCCTGCTATATATTGGCCCCACAGGCATTACTAATAATCAAGCTTATAGGCTACTACCCTGTTCTTGAGGAAGGTTGGCACCAGCACCAGTTGCTCATCCGCGATATAATCAATGTCAGCGGTGTTGGACTCTTCGCCCTTGGTGTCGAGCAGCAGGTGCTCCTTGCCGTTGCGGATCAAATAGATTTCCCCCTGCCAGCGGCTGGCGAGGTAGGTGCTGTCGTCGATGATGACCAGGCCGTCGCCCCCGGTTACTGTTTCATTCACGGGTTCGATGCTCTTGTCCTGCATGTTGTACTTGCGCAGTCCTTTTCCGTCTAGCACAAACAGCTCACCCGCCTCGTTAAAGGATAGCCCGTTGATGCCCTCCAGCCCTTCGGCTACGGTGATGACCTTTCCGTCCTCCAGCACATGCACGGTTCCTTTCGAGGAGTCGGTCACGTAGATTTTCTCGCCGTCTGTTGCCGCATCGTTCAGGAAGGTGGCGCCCTGCACCGGATAGCGGTTTGCGATAGCGCTGTCGGCCACGTTTATCTCCACCACCTCGTCGATGTCAGTGACGTAAAGCTTGCCGTCCAGCAGGGCCATGCCCTTCGGCGCGTTCAGCCCCGTTACCCACTTCAGCTGCGCAACGGTCCCGTCGGGCCGCAGCGTGGAGATAAAGCCTTCCCCGTCTTTGGTAGAGTGGTCGCCCTGGATGTTGCTGACATAGATGATATCGGCGTCTTTATCGTAGAGGGTCGATTCGGCTGTGGTCATCACCGTGTCGGTCTCCCAGGCCTTGGTGAGGGTGGGCTCCGCGGGTGCCTCGTTGGCGGCAGTTTCTGTTTCCAGGGTTTCCTTGTTTTCTGTGTCTCCGGAGCAGGAGTACAAGGCAGCAGCGAGGAACAGGAGCGAAAAGGAATTCTTCATAGTCAGTTGGTTTTAGCGTGAAAAAAGGTTTTAATATTCATATTACAAAATATTTTTGTCATACGGAAATCCGGCACCATCAGACAAAACTATGGCTTCTTTCTAATTTTCGGCATATACGGGTGAAGATAATTGCCCGAGGAAGGGATGCTTTCTGCCCGGACAAGCGCCGATGGCGCTGCCGCAGAGCAAAAACCCAGAGAGGAAGCAGGTCTATACAGGAACCGCCCCGCTGCATCTGTGGCAGACGGCAGCATGATTTACTGTGCCCTATAAGTTTTGAGTACCATATAAATTTGCTAATATGGCAGGAGGTTCAGTGTGGTTCTCCTGATGCCGCTGGTTCAGGCCTTTTCATAAACGCTGTGGCACGCTATACCGCAGACAACTCTGTAGGGCTGAGCCATATATAGCCAACCGAGCGTGGCGGGAGGGACGGAGGCTTTTCTATATATAAAGGCTGCTGTATCCAGTCCGGTGGGCAGTTATCGACAGGCAGAGCCATACGGAGATATGGCTGGAGGAAGGGCGCGCGGGAACCTGGCGCAGTAGCTTTTGCTGAGAATGAGTGGTCACAGAAAAATATAGACTTTATGCAAGCTGTATCTACCCCCGAAACGGAACAGTCCGTTGCCTCTGCCCCCATTGTGAATCCGGCTGCCCCCCGTGTGCAGCGGGTCGCCTCGATTGATGTGTACCGGGGCTTCGTCATGCTGCTGATGATGGCGGAGGTGCTGTCGCTCCCCGCCGTGGCCGAAGCCCTGCCCGAAAGCTCGTTCTGGCGGTTCCTGGCGTTTCACCAAAGCCATGTGCCTTGGACGTGGCTCAGCCTGCACGACCTGATTCAGCCGTCCTTCACGTTTCTGGTAGGGGTGGTGCTGCCCTACTCCGTGGCCAGTCGCCTGGCGAAAGGGGCAATTTTCAAGTCTTTGTTGGGGCATGCCATCAAGCGCTCCCTGATCCTGATTTTCCTGGGTATTTTCCTGCGTTCGATGCATTCGGAGCAGACCAATTTCACGTTTGAGGATACCCTTACCCAGATTGGCCTGGGCTATACCTTTCTGTTTATTTTAGGGTTTTACTCGCAGCGCGTGCAACTCGCGGCGCTCCTGCTCATTTTGGGTGGCTATTGGCTGGCCTTTGCCCTGTACCCCTTGCCCGGCGCCGCCTTTGACTATATGGCCTCGGGCGTAACCCCCGACTGGGCGCACAACCTGAGCGGGTTCGCGGCGCACTGGAACAAAAACACGAACCTTGCCTGGGCTTTCGACCGCTGGTTCCTGAACCTCTTCCCCCGGGAGAGCCCCTTTCTGTACAATGGCGGCGGCTATGCCACGCTGAGTTTTATCCCTACGCTGGGCACCATGATTCTGGGCCTGCTGGCGGGCAACAGGCTGAAGTCGGCTGGCACAGACAGGGAGAAGCTGAGGTTTTTTGTCATAACCGGCATGAGCCTGATGGCCTTCGGCGTGCTGCTGCACGTTACCGGCATCAACCCTGTCGTGAAGCGCATCTGGACCCCGGCGTGGACTGTCTTCAGCGGGGGCATCTGTTTTCTGTTCCTGGCTTTCTTTTATGCTGTGATAGACGTGGCGCACCAGAAGAAATGGTCTTTCTTCCTGATGGTGATCGGTGTCAACTCCATCGCCGCCTATGTCATCGCCGACGGCGGCATCAAAACGGTCATCATGGACTCGCTCTACATACATTTAGGCCAGAACTTCGATAATGTGTTTGGTCCGGCCTATGCCACGCTGGTTGCCGGCGGGCTGGTGCTGTTATTCGAATGGCTGATTCTGTACTGGATGTATAAGAGGAGGATATTTATTAAAATATAGAAAAAGCGCAGGATGCAGGATGGCTAATTGCATAGTTATTTCCTATTGCTTCCTTTGCTTAAGATTTCCAAAAATTAGCAGTATCCCGGTAAAGTTATCGGCTGTGGCAGCAATGCTGTAGCCAATAAGGACACCATACGCATCTGAATCTGCGCCCAGTTATGTGAGGCGTGACCGGATGACACAGAACGCAAGAATGACAATTCCTTTTGTGTATCTGAGGGACCTGTTCGTACTTTCCAGGAGCACCATAATATAGATGAATCGTTCCGGTTTTAGAAAAATGTTTTTCAATCCCTCTGAGGAAGGAGGAGGCGTATATAGTGGCCGTAATTGAATAGCTTTAAAATTTACGTATTAGAAGTTAAGAAGCGCTTCTCCGCCTGATGGTAAAGGTGCGCTAACAACAAAAATCCCCGTATCGAGGGCAGTGCCGGATGCGGGGATTTTGTAGCGTTTAATGGCTTATAAGGAGTCTATCCATTTCTTCATTTCGCCTTTCGCTTTGCCGGTTTTCTGCTGTAGCCTGCCCAGCCACTCGTCTTGCTTACCTTCTTCATAGGTCATGTCATCATCGGTCAGGTTACCATACTGTTGCTTCACTTTCCCTTCAACTCGTTCCAGTTGCCCCGGGTTCTGTATTCTGTCTCGTCCATGGTTGGTTTTCTTTAGTGTATAAGACGCATATAGTTTTACGTGCCTGGTGTGGGAGCGTTATGTAGGGCTCTACTGAAAATCTTTCCCTATGAGGAGCGGGGCCTGCATGAGTTACAGAATGAAAGGCAAAGCAGAATAATGTTTAAACAGTGGTAAGTAAGGGCTCATTCATTAGATGGCTATGTATTGTTTATTCAGAAAACCTTTTGCATATTTGGTGAGTAATGGCAGTAGGGCGGCGTATGGTTGGTACAGCAGGCCAAACAGAAAAAAGCATGCCGTTGTGCCATTACGTGCTTCTAGACAGTGTGGAGTGCTTCTGCTCTTCTGCTAAAATTCATATTGCCGCCTTATCAGCCGCCAACGAGCGTTCGCTACCTTGAAAACAATACTTAAGCCTAAAATTACCCTGATAGGGTGCGGTATTGTTTTGCTTTTGTTCCAGTGAATAACGTTTCACCATCTTAACACCAACGTATGAAGAAAATTTACACTACATCTCAGGTGCGCCCCAAGCGCACCTGAGATGTAGTCCATCACAAAAGAAAAGGTTCGTCATACTTCTGGCCGCCTTATGCTTGGCGCAGGGGGCGGAAGCCTCTTCGCTGCCTGGCTCCCGTCGAACTGGACTGAGGAGAGGTCCAGCAGCCTGCGTTTACTTTCGATAAATTCACCCGTACCTTTCTCAGGCTGCCATCCCCTGTTCACTTCTTGAAGTGGTGGTACATCCCTTGCCAGCTCATCGGCCTGCCCCCGCAGAACTCCTTGGTGGGCACTCTCGCCACTAGCGGCCCGTCTTGAGCCTGTAGAGAATGGCCGACACAAGCGCTGCAGGTTCCACCTGTAGCTTAGAGCCTCTTCTACCAACACTCAGGAGAGGAACTATCCAACGATTTATGCTATCTTCGCTCAGGACTTCCGTTGAACTAGATTCAGGTGTAAAACGTCTTTGCAAACATTCTTACTTGCATAGTTCTTTGGAAGTTAGTAAACTCTAAGAGCATGTTTAAATTTTAGTCAGCATTAAAAAAAGAGCGAGTCAGTCCGTAAGTTAAAAGTGACCAAACTATCAAGCTTATGGAATCTCAGTACAAGAGACTTACTGACTCGCAATGGGAAGTGGTTTGGCAATCGTTGCCTATAGAGAGAAAACGCAAACACTCGCTGCGAGTTATAGTGGACGCTATTTTTTACATGCTCCGGGTGGCCGGCCAGTGGCGCAACCTGCCTGAGGGGCTTTTCCCCAAGTGGCAACTGGTGTATTACTACTTCGACAAGTGGCAGGCGGACGGCACGCTGGAGAGGCTCAACTTCACGCTCAACATCAGGGAGCGCAACAGGCAGGGCAAAGAAGCCTCGCCGAGTCTGCTGAGCATTGACTCGCAGCCTGTTAAAGTGGCTCCTTTTGTGTCTGGGGAGACGGGCGTGGACTGCAACAAGAAGGTCAATGGAAGAAAGCGGCACCTGATCACCGACACCCTGGGGCTGGTGTGGGGCGTGGTGGTGCACAGCGCCAACAAGGCCGATGGGGCGCTGGCCGGGCGGGTGGTGGCCCCGCTCAGGGGGTACCTGCACCGGATGGAGAAGATACTGGCCGATGCGGCCTATGAGCAGGTGTTCATGGAGTGGGTGAGCGAAAACCTGCTGGGAGTGGAACTGGAGATAAGCTCCAAACCACCGGGCACAGCGGGCTTTGTGCCCGTCAAGTGGCGATGGGTGACAGAGCGGGCTTTCGGCATGTTCAACTTCTTCAGAAGGCTCGATAAGGACCATGAAAAAACACCCCGAAGCGCCGAAAGCTGGGTGCTGTGGCATAGCTGCCAAATTATATTGAACAGATAAAATTGAAAATCAGGCAATTAAAATTTAAACACGCTCTAAACAGATTCAATGGTATCAACATTTATTTTTATAATTTGGGCAGAGAAAAAAAATATTTTAACTTTTTGCAAACACATCATGAGAACACAACTTTTTGTTATTCTATTCCTTGTTATAGAAGTTGCAGAGGCCCAGAACGCCACAGGAGTTAAGTTTGAGCAGGGGCTCAGCTGGGCGCAGGTCCAGGAAAAGGCAAAGCAGGAAAATAAATACATCTTCGTGGACGTGTTCACCACTTGGTGCGGTCCCTGCAAGCTGATGGACAGGGATGTCTTCCCCCGGCAGAAGGTCGGCGAGTTCTTCAACGCTTACTTCATAAGTGTCAAAGTCCAGGCGGACACTACCGAGAAGGACACGGAAGAAGTGAGAAAGTGGCACGAGGCTGCTCGGGCCTTGGCCAAGGCCTACAACATCAGCAGTTACCCCACCTTTCTCTTTTTTGACCCAGAAGGAGAGCTTGTCCACAGGCTGAACGGGGGCTCACCCACCGGGGAGGAGTTCATAGCAAAGGCAGAAGCCGCCCTGGGCGGGTACCACAGGCAGAAGCGGCAGTTCCAGACCGGGGAAAGAGACCCGGCGTTCCTCTTAGGGCTAATCAAGTCAGCGCAGCTGATGAATGACAGGGAAACGCTTCCCGCCGTCACGAACGAGTACCTGGCAACCCAGCAGGATCTCCTGACCGAGGAGAACCTGAGGCTCATCTCCACGGCAACCGCCAGAACGACAGACCCGGGCTTTGCGGTTCTAAGAGACCGCGCCGACAGGGCCGACTCGGTTTTAGGGGAGGGGACGAGCAGAGAAATAGTCAGGACGGTTGTCTTTGACGAGCTGGTTTTTCCGCACCTGAAAATCAACGGCGTCAAGAAGGACTATGGCGGCGGGATGGTCTCCTATTCGGGCGAGGTGAACAAAGACGTGGACTGGGAGGAAATAGAAAAGAGGCTGAACCTGGAGTTCCCGGATCTGGCAGAGGAAATAATGGTGACTTCAAAGCCCATGTATTACAAGTGGCTGCAGGACTGGCCGGCGTTTGTCAGCAGCGTTTCTTCATACAGAAGCAAAATAGACAAAACCCGGCTGAACAGCTACGCCAACGACGTCTTCCTCTTTAGCGAGGACCCGCAAAGCCTGAGACAGGCTTTGGGCTGGTCAAGAGGTACGTTAGTGGGGGACAATAAGAAGAACCCCCTTTTCTTGTCCACCTATGCGAATTTGTTGTACAAGACAGGAAAGAAGGAGGAGGCCATAAAAGTCATGGAAGAAGCGGCTGAGCTGGCAGGAGAGGGAGGAGGCCACCTGACGGAGGTTATCGCCAAAATGAAGAGTGGCAAGGAAACATGGTGATTAAGAAGATTAATCAATGCTAACATGGAGTTATTACCTTTGACTGGAGGGACTTTGATAGGCGGATTTAGGTATATCATTAAATTTGACTGTTATAAGCAAACGCGTGTTTGATGCCGCCTTCAAGCGTATGGCCATTGACCTCTGCTATCCGAGAGGATCGGTGAAGAAGTGGCAGATGAGTTGGGCACCGATCCCGGCAGGCCGAGCAAATGGTGGCAAAGGGAGGCCGCACCCGTCAAATCCGTTGAAGGACTCTCACAGGAGCAGAAAGAAATTAGAAGGCTGCAAAAGGAGGCACTATCTTAAAAGTCAAGGGTTTGACTTAACTTTTTCTTATCTTTATCTCACCTGAAAGAGAGTTCCTAGCCGACAGGTGCTGGATGCTCATCTTGTGTAGCCCTACTTGGCGGGGCTACATTGTTTCGGTCTGTTGCGCAGACACCTGAAAGAGAGGTTCCGGCTTCCAGGCTTTGGATTTCTTCCTTTGTTTCCTGCCGCTGGTGTTTTCCTCTACGACCATGTCTCATCTTTCTTCCACAGGGTGTAAATCAGGATCAGAAGCTTCTTCTGCACGACCATGTAGACTATCATCTTCTTTTTCCCCTTCCCCGTCAGCCGTTCGTAAAGCGCCCGGCAGATCCGCACCTTTAGGCTCACCGCCTTCAAGGCCAAGGCCGGCATGTAAAGTTTCTTCCTGGTGTGGCTGTTGCCATGCTTAGAGATTTTCGCCTTGCTGTTCATCTTGCCCGACTGATTCTCCACCACATCGTAGCTGGTGAGCTACTTTTGGCTGGTGAAGAGGGCAAAGCCCTTCGTCTCGGCGATGACGGGGGATGCCGTCAGCGGCCCCACCCTTTTGGTGGAGATATTTCTCTTTAAGAAAAGGGTCGGATTCGACGGTGGCCTTTATTTCCTCCTCAATGGCCTGCGTCTGTGTCTGGTAGAGCTTCAGGGTTTTCTATAGCCACTCCATGCTGGCCAGCATGGAGTGGCGGCGTGCAGATGGTTACTGCCCTCGGTGCGCATTTGATGAACCTGCTCATGCTCACGGGTGAGTTTGCGCAGCAGGTAGAGTTGGCAGCTCAAAGGCTGCCAGGGCCTCAGGTTCCTTTCCGCTTCAGGGTCATGGCGTCCTATCCAGTCGTTCTTGGACTGCAACCCAGGCTCTGGGTATTTTTTTGCCCTGTTAGGAAGCACGATGATTTCCTTCTGTTCTGCCTGATACAGCTGCCAGGCTATGTCACCGGTGGCCTCCAAGATGTAGAGCAGCTCTCCCCATATGCTCGCCTCGGCAAAGCCTTTGGGGGGTGAGAATTTGCGGGAGGCTTTCACCACTATCCGCTGCTCTTGAGGGAGTACCCTTGAGCGGCGAGGGTGGTTGAGAAAATAAAGTACTTCGCCCTGAAAGCTAAATTTTACATCAAAGCTACTCAGGCTGCCTTCAAAGATAAACTTGTGTAATATCAGTTAGTAATTAAGGTTAAAAATTAACAGGGAATATGTTACTTAGTTGTGATTTTGATTTAATAATAATCTTGGAGCATATTGTAAAAGCAAAGATTTAAGAGTTAATTCAATTATGTTCTATTTTATTTATAATGTTACCTTTAGCTTAAGATCTTCCTTTCCAAAGATAAAATAAATTATTAGTTTTAATTCATTCAAGCTTGTTATAAGCTTCTCTTTTATAAATAGGAGTTACGCTGCTATTGGTAGAGTCGTATAATAAATCAATTTTCGGTAACAAATCCCTTTGTGGAAATACCCACAAGGGGAGGAAGACTATCACGACTGTTTCAGGAGATGGTCAAAGAGTGCTGGCAGTAGAGCCTGTGCCCCTCATAGACGAGTGCTGAAAGATAGTCACCTCAGCAAAAAACATAGAGTTTTTGAGGAACTAGAAGATTGGCTTTCTAATAGAGCTCAAGGCCAGCCATGTCTTACCACCGGTACTATGAGCAGCCGGTGGGCAAACCGGAGCAACTGCCAGTGAAGGAAGGTCTGTGACTATGTGAAGACGCTTCTGATAGTGGACAGAGAAGGTTATGAGATGTATTACGCCTTGAGGAACCTACTCTGGCAGGTGCAGAAGTGCTCTTAGGACATAAAAACGCTCAAAACTTCTTCTTGAGCTCCGCATAAGCCACATATAACCACATATTCTGTGTAATCCGCGTCTTCCAAAGGCTCGCTTAAATGCACAGGAAAAAATAATACTGAGAAATTACACGGCCTGCAGCAAAAACTGTTCTGCAGGTACAATGTGAATTCCTCTATGCCTAAGGAAATTTGAAAAAAATATTTCTAACCTATATAAGGGTCACGCAGCATGTTTAATCAATATCATACAAATGTTAGAGCTACAATAGAGTTTTTGAGTTTACTAAAAGTGAGAGTAAATAACGCAACAGTAAACGAAAATTTGCAAAATCACCCTGATTGGCCTAGCTTATTGTGTATAAGTGACGCCTTGAGTAAATGGAATATTCCTAATGGTGCTGGTAAAATTGATCCTATCAATATTGACGAATTGCCTACCCCCTTCATGGCACGTACGAACAACCTTGGAGCACCAATGGTTATAGTTGCTAATGTTACTGATAAAAAAGTACAGATATATCAGAAAAACTACAATAAACTTGTTACTAAAAGTAAAGATGATTTTATAAAAACATGGAACGGAATATACCTAATAGCCGAACCAAATGAATATTCTGGTGAACCAAACTATGAAAAAAACAAAAGAAAAACATTTCTAAGCTCTCTCATTCCTATAGCGGCTCTTGTCTTGTTGGTAATTGTTTCATTTATGCTTATTCGAAGAGTAATCGAAACAACTGGGATTTCTGCACCTTCTTATATATTAGGGGTTTATCTTCAATATCTTATTATGCTAGCAGGAGTGGTCGTTACAAGCTTCTTAGTTTGGTACGAGATAGATAAGAATAATCCTTTTCTTAAAAAAGTATGTACAGGTATTGCTAAAAGTGATTGTAGTGCAATAGTTACTGGAAATAAGTCAAAATTGTTTGGTTGGTTAAGTTGGAGTGAATTAGGACTTTTCTATTTTATGGGTGGCTTACTTGCGTTATTATTTGCAGGGAGCTATGTTATTCACAATATTGCTGTTTTAGCATGGTTAAACATACTTGCGTTACCCTATATCGTATTCTCCATTTATTATCAGTGGCAGGTAGCAAAACAATGGTGTATGCTCTGCCTTGCTGTACAGGTCTTATTGCTGATGGGCGGCATTAATGTCATTTTTAATAATTTTATTTTTCCATCTTTGCAATTTTCTATTTCTATTTTTATAAATGTTATAATTATATATCTGCTGCCAGCCTTGATATGGTATACACTTAAGCCATATATACAAGGCTTACAAAAAGCTGAGGATAATAAAAGGGAATACATGCGTGTAAAGTTTAATGCTGATATATTCAATATTCTTTTGAAAAAACAAAAATCCATAGCCATACCCACCGCCGATGGCTTGGGCATCGATATAGGAAACCCAATGGCAACAAATACACTCATTAAGGTATGCAGCACGTATTGCGGCCCCTGCAGTAAGGCACATCCCAAAATTGAGAAGTTATTAGAAGGAAATACTAACTTAAAAGTTAAAATTATATTTACTGTATCCGACAAAGTACATGACCCGGCAGTGAAACCAATCAGTCATTTATTAGCAATAGCTGAGCAAGCCAACGAGGCTACAATCCAAAAAGCACTAAACGATTGGTATCTACCAAATGCAAAGGATTATGAACGCTTTGCAGCCCACTATCCAATGAATAGAGAGTTATTAAATCAAAGCGGTAAAATTGATGCAATGAATAAATGGTGCAAGTCGGCAGGTATTAGTTACACCCCTACCATTTTCATTAATGGATATCAGCTTCCCGATGCTTACAATATTGAGGATCTACAATACTTTCTTCTTGATTCCCCTACTTTAGGGGTTGAATGAGATAAAAAAACATTTTCTTTTGGTATAGTACCCCAAGAGAGAAGACTGGCGGTACTAAATGGCACTGCAGGGTCATTGCCAGGGCCAAAGCCTGTGATGCATAAAGCAAAAGGCAAAACAAACAAATTTATTTTTAACTTTTAAATCAAAAAAAATGGAACTTAAGAAAATGAGTCTTGCCAACATCGAAGGAAAGTTGAGCCGGGCAGAAATGAAAGGTATCATGGCTGGAAGTGGTAGTGGTTCTTATAAATGCTGCACTAATGCGAGCGGTAGCGGTACCTATAGTGGCTGTAGCGAATGTGTATCGTGTGACAGCTCTTGTAGTTGTAGTTCTGGCTCTACTTTAGTAGCATGTTAAACAGGTAAATTAATAAACAGTTGATATATTTTTATTTATAAAGTATGTCAACTGTTTATTCACTTGTGAAAGGCAACTTCGCTCTTTGATGCGAAATGTTAAAGCAATTTTAGGACACACAACAAGTTAAGCGACAGAATACCTCCTTATGAATTAAGTTCAGCATCGTTTGCTTGGAATTATCAACCGGCCATATCGCACCAAGTTCCTCTATGATGATTCAGTAGTAGAGCAGAATTCCTACAGCAACTTTTATTCAACCTCATACTGCCCAATGCTATGTACAATAAAGGCTGCAGGGTAAGGGAACTTAGGGAGGCGCTGCTGATTAGCAATCAAGATATATTTATTACTGGCTGGGGTATAATACTCCCTTGATTTAGGGCACTATTTTAATTGAGGTATAACTTTTAGCTTAGTGGAAGAATGAAAGGGAAAACAAGGAAATCCAGCGCGGCCTTCAGGCCAGGGTAGCCATCGAGGCCCTGAAAGAGCGGGAGAGCTTGGCCATCATGCGCCTCTTGGACGAGCGCTGCTTGGGCGGGCCCACGTATGGGGTGCTCCAGATGCAGGATTACTTGCTCGATGAAGGGTATCAGGTGAACCACAAGCGGGTGCGGAAACTGCTCCGGCTCATGTGCCTGCAGGCCATCTACCCCAAAAAGAACCTGATCCGGTTGGGCTAGGCCGGGTAGTTTACCCTTACCTGCTGAGGAACCTGGAGATAGGGTGCTGCAACCAGGTCTGGGAGGTGGGCATCACCTACATTCCGCTGGAGAGGGGCTTTGTGTACCTGACGGCCATCATCGACGTGCACAGCCGCTTCGTTGTCACCTAGTGGGGGCTGTCCAACAGCCTATAGACCGGGGCAAGCCTTGCAGTGCTGCGGGAGGCGATTGCCCGCCATGACAAGCCGGAAATAGTAAACTCCGACCAGGGCAGCCAGTTCACCTGCAAAGAGTGGGTGGAGTACCTGAAGGGAGAGGGCATCAGCATGGACGGCAAAGGCAGAGTACTGGACAATATTTACATTGAGCGGCTGTGGCGAGCACTCAAGCGGGACTATGTCTACCTGCACCCCGCCCTGGACAGATGGAAGCTGTACCAGGGGCTGAAAAGCTTCTTCGGCTTTTACAACCATGAGAAGCATCACCAGGGGATAGGGAGACGGATTTCGGTAAAGCTGTACAAGCAGCAAGCTGCATTATTTTGGGAGAGGGCAAGTAGAGAACCAACTTAGAAACAGTACAAAGTGGTCCTAATAAAGAGGGAGTACTATAACAAAATGGCCTGTTTGAGTCATCTAAAAATAAAATAGCTGTCCTGTGTTAAGTACATTTCAACTGTCTGTGCCGCAAATATCCTTAAAGTTATCTAATTAAATAAATAGAATAAATCAGTTTATATTTAAATAAAAAGAGGAGAAACTACTTAGATCTAAAGAAATGAAACAGAAATAAAGTAATAGGATAGAAAATAAAGTAGACTATGAAATATAGTTATGGAACTTATAGAAGGATTTTCAAAGCGGTATAGGTAAAATCAACGATGAAATGATCTTGGTTATACCTATACCATCAATGGGTTATAAAGGTAAAACTAATCAAGCTTTCATCTCAATTTTTAAAGTCCAATTAATACTCTTGCAAAGGTACTTTGTCAAAGAACCTTTGCAAGAGTAAAGTTATCAAAATTGATAGCATCAATATATCTTATATGAGATTTATACAAACACTACACATTGATAAAATAAAAGATCCTTTTAGTCATAGTTTTGGCTGGGCTGCGCCAGAATATCATTTAATGAGTTGGACTCTTTGCAGCTTACAGTTACAGAAAATATATAAGAAAATTGACCTTTATGCCAACAGTAGTGCTGCTAAGCTGCTAATAGATACTCTTGAACTGCCATATGACAACGTCTATATAACACATGATAATCTCACTTTATCTAACGAAAATCTTTGGGCCTTACCAAAAATATATACTTATTCCCTGCAGCACGCTCCTTTCCTTCACATAGACGGAGATATTTTTCTTTTTAATCAGTTTGATGAATCATTACTTAAAGGTGAATTAATCGCGCAAAACATTGAAGAGGCTACAGATTATTACCTGTCAACACAAAGAGAGCTAATAAAGCATTTTACTTATTTCCCAAGTTGCGTTAAAGCTGACTTCAGCAAAACGGCTCCAATAAGTGCAGTTAATGCAGGAATCCTGGGAGGTAACAACATTGGTTTTATTAATGAATATAGCCGATTAGCATTTAAATATATAAATAAGAATATAAATAATCTCTCTTTTATAAATGTTAATCGTTTCAATGTGTTTTTTGAACAGCATCTATTCTACTCTCTTGCAAAGCAGAGGAATCTGCCAATTAATGTACTATTCCCTATTAAAATTAAAGATAATGAGTATAAGCATCTCTGTGATTTTCATGAAACGCCTTGTAAAAAACAATATTTGCATCTTTTGGGTCAATCTAAAAAGGATGAATATACTTGTATTCAAATGGCATTAAAACTAAGAGATTTGTATCCTGAACATTATTACAAGATAATGTCAATTTTTAAAAGAAAAGAATCACGTTTATTCTTAGAGCTTTATGATAGAGCAAATCTGAATACTTTGGAAGATTATCTTAAATTTAATAATAAGGCAGAAAAAATATTCAATAAAGGAAAATCAGAGATAGATACGAAAAGTCGAGCTAATTACGGTATGAGTTATTATAGTGGTGCGTTTGACTTATCTATTTCGCAAGCTGTTGCAAGAAAGAACATCAATAAAATAGATAATCCTCTAATTAAGGAAAAAGCTTATATTGATTATGAAGTATTCATAAAGCATTTAATTAAATATTTAGACAATTGTAGGAAGATTAATCTCTATTACTTGTATGGACGAGATATAAAATCAGCCCGCTGGTATTGTGAGCTCTTTTCTAACGATGAAAATTATCAAGATAAAATTATTTCAAAATGTAAACATATTGAGATAATTGAGTCAGAGTTCGATTGGGCAGGTATTATAAATAAGAACAAGCGGATGGGTGTTAAGTATTACGAAAATATAAAATTATCACCAGGCATTTTTTATAATTTAATCATCCCTGAAGTTCATCATAATAAGGTTTCATTTTTTGATCTTGATGAGTTAGAAAAATTAATTTTAGATAACTTATCTGTGCCCCTATCAATTGAAAGGTTGATCCATAAAATGAAATATTACACAGATGAAAACGTGCTTCAAAATCACATGCATATTTATAGTAAACTTATAGTTACCCTAATTAAACAATTAGTTATAAAAAAAGCAATTAGACCCAGTTAACTACTTATTTTTCATACAAAAACTTTGAGAAACTCATTTCCACTTTATAAACAGCTTGATTCTATGGACTGTGGCCCGACCTGCCTTCGTATGGTGGCAAAGTACTACGGCCGTTCTATTTCATTGGAGTACCTGCGAAATAAGTCGCAATATGGTAAAGAAGGTGTATCAATGCTTGGCCTGTCCGATGCTGCAGAAAATATTGGGTTAAGATCTGTCGGAGCCAAACTTACTTTTGAACAACTTATTAATAATGCCCCACTGCCTGCCGTTATTCATTGGGACCACTACCACTTTGTAGTTTTAACTCCTGAATCAACTAATAAAAAACTGGTAATAGCCGATCCAGCAAAAGGATTCATCAAGCTTAATAAAGACGATTTTCTAAGACACTGGCTCTCCACTATTGAAAATGAATCAGGTAAAGGCACTGCTCTTTTGTTGGAACCCATTCCTCTCTTTGAAGAAATGGATTTCAAAGATGTCGATCAGGCAAAGAAAACAAAAATTGGCAGAGATTACTTGTTCAGCTATGTAAAACAACATAAGGCTTATTTTTATCAGATATTTCTGGGCTTACTTTTAGGCAGTATTTTACAACTCATTTTCCCTTACCTTACGCAAAGTATTGTTGATAAAGGCATCGATAATCGGAATATAAATTTTATACAAATTATCCTGGCAGCACAGCTAATGCTGCTGTTTTCACAGACAGTGATAGAATTCATCCGTAGCCGTATATTGCTACACATCAGCACAAGAATAAATGTTTCTCTGCTATCAGGCTTTTGGGCCAAGCTCTTAAAGCTTCCGATGCAGTTCTTCGATAGTAAACATCCTGGTGATATTATGCAGCGCGTAAGTGATCATCAGCGCATAGAAAGTTTTTTGACAGGAACGGCATTGAACACTCTCTTTTCGATTATAACCCTTGTTGTTCTTTCCTTTGTTTTACTTTCGTACAATATTATCATATTTGTCATTTTTCTTTTTGGTAGTTTGCTATACCTAATCTGGATACGATTTTTTTTAAAGTACCGTCGGGAACTTGATTACCAGCGTTTTGCCATAGCTGCCAAAGAAACCAATGCCACAATGCAATTGATTTATGGTATGCAAGAAATAAAACTTAATAATGCTGAGAATACTTACCGCTGGGCATGGGAAGGACTACAGGCAGGCTTATTTAAGCTTAACTTTAGAACTTTATCGGTTAGCCAATACCAACAAATAGGTGCGTTCTTTATTAATCAAGGTAAAAATATTCTCATTACCTTTATAGTAGCCAAGCTGGTTGTGGAAGGCGAGCTTACCTTAGGTATGATGCTTGCAATTCAATACATCATAGGTCAATTAAACAGCCCGATAGATCAGTTGATTGGATTTACACAACAGGCACAGGATGCGAAAATTTCTTTAGAGCGTCTAAACGATATTCATCTGCTAGATGACGAAGAGCCTGTTCAAAAACATTTCAATCATTATTTACCCGAAGAACATAGCATTCATATAAAGAACCTTTCTTTCACTTATCCAGGCGCAGGCAATGAGCCTGTACTGAAAAATATAAATTTAACACTACCGATGAGCAAGGTAACCGCTATTGTCGGTATGAGTGGAAGCGGTAAGACGACTCTTATGAAATTGCTTTTGAAGTTTCATGAAACGTACAAAGGCGATATTTTTATAGGTAACTCAAGTTTTAAAACTATAAGCCCAAAATTTTGGCGCAGCGCAAGCGGTGCAGTTATGCAGGATAGTTTTGTATTTAATGATAATATACGAAAAAATATTACTGTTACCAATGAAAAGGTTGATGAGCAACGCCTTCTCTATGCCTGCAAAACAGCCAATATACTTTCCTTTATTGAATCATTGCCATTAGGCTTTTATACAAAGCTGGGTGCAGAAGGCAATGGCATTAGTGGCGGGCAGAAACAAAGATTGGCTATTGCAAGGGCAGTATATAAAAATCCTCAAATTTTATTCTTCGACGAGGCTACCAATTCCTTAGATGCCAATAATGAAAAAGAGATTTTGGAAAACCTGCAGCAATTCCTTAATGGCAAAACAGTGATTGTTGTGGCTCATCGTCTCAGCACGGTAAAAAATGCAGATAAGATTGTGGTGATGGTTAATGGGGAAATTGCCGAAGAAGGCACACATACAGAACTTACAATGAGAAAAGGCAAGTATTACGAACTCGTAAAGAACCAATTAGAATTAGGAAATTAATTCATAACAAACATATCAAGGAACCATCTGGTTAGCCGGGAAAAATGATGTAAGATGGAAACAGATAATACTTTACTACTTCTCGACAATGCGCCTATTGAAAGTGTGCCCAAAATGAAAAATACATTTGGCGATCATGGAAATGAGATCGACGAAATTATTTCGAGAAAAGTACCTTTTATTGTGCGCTGGGGTACTGTCTTATTTTTACTCCTGTTCATGCTGCTTGCTTTAATATGCTGGTTTATTCAATACCCAGACATTATTTCTGCCAGTGCTAAATTGAATAGTGCCAATGCTCCCCGACAGGTAATTGCAAGAGCAGATGGCAAATTGGTAAGGATAATAGTAAAAGAAAATGAAAAAGTAGATGCGGGGCAAGTTTTAGGTTACATGGAAAGTATTGCTAATCCGCAGTCGGTAATGGAAATTAAAAAACGATTAGCAACCATCAACAGCCTTATAAGTCAAAATAGAACAGATGAAATAATCTATTTATTTCCTGATCATACTAATCATCAGTTTCTGAATAACTTAGGGGAATTACAGACTCCCTATCAAACCTTCACCCAATCTTTTACTATGTTCAGGGATGTTTTAAGCAATGGTTTCTTTCTGCAGAAGAAAAAAATGTTGGTTACAGACATACAGAACATTCAAAAGATGCATGATATATTAACCTATCAAAAGGATTTGCTACAACAGGATTTTTCATTAAGTAGTCAAACTTTTGAGTCTAATGAATCTTTGGCTAAAGACAAAGTGATATCTCAGTTAGACTACCGTAACGAAAAAAGTAGACTAATAGACAAGCAATTATCCTTACCACAAATTGATGCATCCATTGTTTCCAATGATATCCAGCTAAATGAAAAAAGAAAAGAAATTGCTGAACTGGAAAATCAAATTATTGTGCATAAAAACACCTTCATACAGGCATTGCGAACAATGAAAAGCCAGGTGCAATCATGGGAGTATGAATTCCTGCTGAAAGCACCTGTATCGGGAACAGTTGTCTTCATTGGCTTTCTACAGGAAAATCAAGAAATGAAATCCGGGCAACCTTTATTCTATGTGCAGCCTGACAATGCTTCTTACTTTGTTGAATTACTCATTCCCCAATACAACTTCGGTAAAGTAAAACCAGGGCAACAGGTTATATTAAAATTTCAGGCCTATCCTTATCAACAGTACGGTTCAGTACTTGGCCAGATTGACTATATTAAGAGCACGCCAACCGACAGCGGTTATTTAGCAAAAGTTATCTTGCCTGATGGATTTATAACGAATCACAAAAAGCCTTTGCGATTTCAGCACGGCTTACTTGCACAGGCAGACATCATAACAGAAGACATGCGACTTTTAGAACGTTTTTATTTTGATCTTCTTAAACAGTTTAAAGAATAGCAGAAGGTTTACGTCATATGAAGGAAAGTGTATAAAGCCCATAGCGCAAGCTAATCTACCCAAAGAGCCTGCCCTACGTTTTTTAAGTGAGAAAATAAAAAATTGATGGCAAATTCAGCACTCACAGCGAGAGACTGCTGATCCGTATTTAGAATGTAATGAGACGGTTGCACGGTTATGCCTATCAACAGGATCTGCTTTTAGTTTTTCGAGCTTTAGAAATTGACTATCTTTGGTTCATAAAAAGCAAGCAGCAGTAGGTTTTGCCGACTTAGCCGTAGAGGGTCACAAGATCAAAAATAAGTTCCTCGGCCAGATTAACCCTGTGGTGGACTGGCACCCGCTCTCCTCCATCATGGACAAACATTACGTCAAAGGTGCCAGCGCCACCGGCACTCCTGCTTATTGTCGGCTTCCCGGATCGTCGGTCATCTAAAAGTTTAAAACCTCTTAATTGACTCTCCAAAAACCAGGCCGCTGTAAAATAGAGGATTCGGTCAGGTTGCCGTACTGTTGCTTCATCTTTCCCTTCAGCTCGTTCCAGTCGCCTCGGGTTCTGTATTCTGTTTCGTTCATGTCCGTTTTCTTTAGTTATATATACAGCTTTACGTACTTGGTACCGGAGCGTTATCTGTAGGCTTTTGGAAAGTATGTGCGTAGGAAGCGGGCGCCCTTTGCTGTAGTTACAGGGATGTCAGCTGAGGTTGAGCAGTGCCTGATACCGGTGGTAAGTAAGGGCTCATGCATTAAATGGCAACATGTTGTATAATCAGAAAACCTTTTGCATATTTGACGAGTAATGGCAGTAGGGCAGCGCATGGACGGTGCAGCAGGCCAAACAGAAAAATGAATGCCGCTGTGCCATTACGTGCTTCTAAGAGTGTGGAGCGCTTCTGCTCTTCTGCTAAAATTTATTGCCGCCTTGTCAGCCGCCACAAATGTCCGCTACCTGAAAACAGTACTTAAGTCTGAAATCGCCCTGGTAGGGTGGAGTATTGCTTTGCTTTTGTCCCAGCGAATAACGTTTCACCATCTTTAACAACAACGTATGAAGAAAATTTACACTACATCTCAGGTGCGCCCCAAGCGCACCAAGGCAGGTAGTCCGTCACAAAAGAAAAGGTTCGCCATACTTCTGGCCGCCTTGTGCCTGGCGCAGGGGGCGGAGGCTTCTGTGCTGCCTGGCACTGACATGAACCGGCTGGCCTTCTTTCAGGGCACAGAGGTAAGAGGAAAGGTAGTAGGCGACGACGGCGTGGGGGTACCGGGCGCCACTGTGGTGGTGAAGGGTACCACCGTGGGCACGGCTACAGACGCAGAGGGTAATTTCGTGCTGAACGTGCCGAACGGCGATGCGACGCTGGTCATCTCCTTTATCGGTTTCAAAACCCAGGAGGTGCCGATTAACAACCGCTCTACGGTAAATGTGACGCTCTCTACTGATGCACAGGCTCTGGAGGAAGTAGTAGTGACAGGCTACGGTACGCAGAAAAAGGCAGACGTGACTGGAGCCACCGCCACCGTGAACTCAGATGACCTGAACGCGGGGGTTATAAACAACCCGATGCAGGCAGTGCAGGGTAAAGTGGCTGGCCTTAACGTGGTTTCCGGCGGCGGCGACCCGACAAGTAACCGCCCGGTTATCCGTTTAAGGGGTACCTCGTCGCTCAGCGCCAACAGCGAACCGCTGATTGTGATAGACGGTGTGGCAGGAGCCTCCCTAAGCACCGTTGCCCCGGAAGACATTGCCTCCATGGATATTCTGAAAGACGCCTCCTCTGCCGCCATCTACGGCTCCAGGGGTGCAAACGGAGTTATCATCATAACTACCAAGCGGGGCCAACCCGGTAAACCCGTTGTGGAACTGAGCAGCTATGTGGGGCTGGAAGAGGTGTCCAACACGATACCTTTTCTGTCGCCGGACGAATTCGTGACAAAGTTAGAGGAACAGGGCCTCGACCGCAATGCCTACGATTTCGGCGCCCGCACCGACTGGTTTGATGAGATTACCCGCAAGGCCATCAGCCAGAACTACAGTATGGCTGTTTCAGGGGGGGCAGATAACTTCACTTACCGTGGCTCTGTGGTATACCTTGACCAGCCGGGTATTGCCATCAACTCGGGCTTCGACCGCCTGAACGCGCGTTTGAACCTGTCTCAGACAGCCCTGGACGATAAGCTGGAAATTCAGCTGTTGCTGTCGCAGCAGGTGAGCAACAAGGACTTCGTGGACTATTTCTCCTTCCTAACGGCGGGCAGGCTGAACCCTACCTTCCCCGTCTTCAACGACGACGGCACATACCTGCAGCCTGGGGTGGCCGGTTTCGATCAGTTCAACGGAAGGGGTATTCCGGGAGGCTTTGAAATAGAGAACCCGGTGGCCAGGATGATGCAGCTCACCAATGAGTCACGGGAGAAGCAGACGCTGGCTAACCTGAAGGTCTTCCTGGAGCCCGCAGAAGGACTGCGATTGGGTGTTAATACCTCCATTAACAACTACAATAGCCTGTATGGCTTTTTCAGGCCGAGCACTTTTAAAGCAAGCAGCAACAATACCGCCTATGCTACCCGCAATCAGCGGGAAGTGATAGACTGGCTGACGGAGCTCACGGCACAGTATGAAGGAGCAGCCGGAGACCATGAGTATTCCTTCCTGGCGGGCTATACCTACCAGAACCTGTCGAACGAAGGGTTTAGCGCCGGGAACAGCCGCTTCCCCAATGTGTTCGGGTATAACAACCTGGGTGCCGGTAACGCGAACATCGATGATACCAACTCTACCAACAGAGAGGTAGGCTCCTATAAATCGGAGGCGATTCTTATCGGCTTCATTGGGCGTGTTAACTACTCCTATAAAGACAAGTACCTGCTGACCTCCAATATCCGGCGTGACGGATCTTCCCGTTTCGGTGAGAACAACCGCTGGGGCTGGTTCCCGTCTGTTTCTGTGGGCTGGCGCATTACGCAGGAACCATTCATGAGTGGGGTAACCTTCGTGGATGACCTGAAACTGCGTGTGGGCTACGGAGTGACCGGCAACCAGGAAGGTATTGCAGATTACGCTTCCCGGCTGCTGTTTGGCCCAAGCGGCTCTTATTTCACAAGCGGTGGCTTCCAGACAGCTTATAACTACAGCCAGAATACTAACCCGGACTTAAAATGGGAGACCTCGGCCATGACAAACATCGGGCTGGACTTTACCTTCCTGGGTGGCAGGCTGAACGGCTCGCTGGAGTTCTACAACAAAGACACCGAGGACCTGCTGTTTGACTATCCAATTTCTATCGGTACGAAATACGGCTCTGGCCAGCTGACTGCTGTGACGAACAGCATACTGGCAAACGTGGGGGAGATAAACAACAAAGGGGTTGAACTGGCTCTGGATTATATTGTGATTGATAACAATGATTTCCAGTGGAACACGAACGTCAATTTTGCGCATAATACCAACGAAATCGTTTCGCTGAGCTCCGGTATATTCGAGTACGACAACTCCACCCCCCGAACCTATGGTGGCTTCGGCAGCGGGCAGGGCGGTATTGCACAACCGGTGGTGCTGCAGGAAGGCTATCCGATCGGCCAGTTTTATGGCCCTGTTTTCGAAGGATTTAGCACCGATGATGACGGAAATCCCTCTTATGTTTTCCAGGATGTCGATGGAGACGGTGAAATTGAGCCTTTCGGAGGAGACCGTACCTACCTGGGCGATGCGAACCCGGACCTGACCTTTGGATGGGGAAACGACTTTACCTATAAGAACTTCAACCTGAACTTCCTGTTCAGGGGAGCAGTGGGGCACCAGATCGTGAACGGCCCCTATATCTACTCTGCCAACCCTAACCGTTTCCCGAGCAATAACGTGATTGTGGATGCGTTTGAGACAGGCATACCGGAGGGATTGTCACCTGCTTTCTCCAGCCTCTGGGTAGAGGATGCTGACTTTGTGCGCCTTGATAACTGGCGCTTGTCCTACCGCATCCCGGCTTTCGGGAAATATATAACCGGGGCACAGGTATATATTGCCGGGAACAATACCTTCGTTATCACAGGGTACCGTGGTATAGATCCGGAGCCAAGACTGGGTGCGTCGCGTGACATTTATGGTGGTTTACAGACAAATGTAGGAGGGGCTACCATTTCTGCTGCTGATGCTGCTGCAATAGGACTATCTCCGGGTATTGAGCCTGTTACTTTCTACCCCAGAACGCGTTCCTTCTCGCTCGGAATTTCCCTGACCCTGTAGGGTTGGTGAACCAAAGCTTATTTCAGAAATTAAATCGTGAAAATGATTCTTCGTATGAAAAGATATAAATTAAGGAATGTGCTGGCTGTTGCATCCGTAGCGAGTTTGCTAGTGGGTGGGCAGGCCTGTACTGATTTGGACGCAGAGGTTTTTGACAGGGCAGAGGCCAGTAAATTCCCTGCAAATGAGGAAGAACTCCTGTCGACAGTGGGCTCTACCTACGGGCAGTTGCGCGGTTTCCTGGATCCGGTGCTTGTGCTGAACGAGGCCACAACCGACGAACTGGTGGTGCCAACCCGCGGCCCTGACTGGTACGACAACGGATCTTGGCAGCAAATGGCGCGGCATGAGTGGTCGCCGGTATCGCCTGGCCAAATCAACGGCTCATGGGAGTGGGCCTACAGAGTAATCGCCGGAGCAAACATCAACCTGGCTGCCCTTGAGGAGAGTACACTTGACGTGGAGGGAAAGGAGGCAATTATTGGTGAACTACGGATGCTGCGCGCGTTCGCCTACTTCTGGCTGATGGACATGTTTGGCAATGTACCTATCATCACCGAAGACACTCCTGCCGGAAACCCCCCACAGAACACGCGACAGGAGGTATATGCCTTCGTTGAAAAGGAGATAACGGAGGCTCTGCCTTCCCTGAAGGATGAGGCCGGTGTGGTAGCCTACAGCCGTTTCACCAAGGGCGCTGCCAATGCCATGCTGGCCAAACTGTACCTGAACGCAGAAGTGTACACCGGCACGCCGCAGTGGCAGAAGGCGCTGGATGCAGCGAACGCTGTCATGAGCGCAGAAGCAGGTTATAGCCTGAACCCGGAGTACCTGGAAAACTTCGCAGTGAACAATGGCAGCAACACGGATACGTATGAGGAGAACATTTTTGCCATTCCTTATGATAAAGTGCTGGCGGGCGGCATGAACATGCACATGCGGACCCTGCACTACGCACAAGGCGCTGCCTATGGCCTGTCTTCCAACCCGTGGAATGGCTTTGCGACCAGAGCAGAGTTTTACAACATGTACTCGGACGAAGACAAACGTAAGGCGATGTGGCTGGAAGGGCCGCAGCCGAGTGCCTCAGGAGATGTGATTACCTTTGTAGATGCAGTAGACGGTAAGCTGAAGGAGCTCAATTTCACGCCGCAGATCACTTCACTGGAGAAGGCTTTTGGCAACGAGGGCGTCCGAAACGTGAAGTACGAGGTGCAGCGGAATAACACCCGCAACGATCAGGACAATGACCTGGTAGTTTTGCGCTACGCGGACGTGCTGCTGATGAAAGCCGAGGCGCTGCTCCAGTTGGGACAGACTGCGGAGGCCCTTGCCCTGGTGAACGAAGTGCGCGCGCGCGCTGGCGTAGATCCACTGAGTACGCTGACATCGGATATCCTGCTGGAAGAGCGTGGCAGAGAGTTAGCCTGGGAGGGCTGGCGCCGGAACGACCTTATACGCTTCGGAAAGTACATCAGCGGCACCTGGGAGTTTAAGAACGCAAGCGAGCCTTACCGCGACCTCTTCCCGATTCCGTCGCAGCAGCTCTCTAACAACCCTAACTTAAAGCAGAACCCTGGGTATTAGCAGGCTTATGAACTATTGATAACCCATTCTTCTTATCAGGAAAGCAAGTTGTTTAACTTGCTTTCTTTTTTTAAATTGGAGGAAATAAGCAGCTTCCGGAAACCTGGGCCTATACCACATGGCTTTAAAATACACACAGCCCCTTTCTTTTACCCTTATCTTTTGCGCGTGCCTCGCCTGCAGTAAAAAAGAAGCGCAGGACCAGGACACGCTGTTCCAGGAGCTTTCTGCCACCCGCACGAACGTGGACTTCATCAACAAAGTGGAGAGCTCGAAGGAGATGAACATCTTCAACTACCGCAATTTCTACAACGGCGGCGGCGTGGCCATCGGCGACATCAACAACGACGGCCTGCCGGATATATACCTCACCGCCAACACCGGCAAAAACCACCTGTACCTGAACAAAGGCAACCTACAATTTGAGGACATTACGGAGCAGGCGGGCATAGGCGGCAACCAGGCCTGGAGCACGGGCGTGACCATGGCCGATGTGAACGGCGACGGCAACCTGGACATATATGTCTGCAACGCGGGCGAGGTAAACGGCGACAACCGGAAGAACGAGCTCTTTATCAACAACGGTGCTGAAGGCAAGGGCGTACCGGCATTTACAGAGCAGGCCATGGCCTATGGCCTGGATGATGAAGGCTACTCCACCCACGCCACCTTCTTCGACTATGACCGGGATGGCGACTTGGACGTGTACCTCCTGAACAACAGTTCTTACCCGGTGGGCAGCCTTGGCTTCACGAACCTGCGCGAGCGGCGGGATGAACTTGGCGGCGATAAACTGCTGCGGAACGACGACGGGAAATTTACCGATGTGAGCGAGGCCGCCGGTATATATGGCAGCCTCATCGGCTTCGGCCTGGGCATCACCGTCGGCGACGTGAACAACGACAACTGGCCCGACATCTTCATTTCCAACGACTTTTACGAGCGCGACTATCTATATATAAACAACCAAAACGGCACCTTTGCCGAGGCCAGCAAAGACTGGATGCAGCACGAGAGCCTGTCCTCGATGGGCGCTGACATCGCCGACCTCAACAACGACGGCAACCAGGATATCTTTGTCACGGACATGCTGCCGGGAAACGATATCCGGCTGAAGAAGACCTCGGTGTATGAGAATTACGACCTGCAGCAGCTCAAGCTCTCCCGCGACTTCCATTACCAGTACATGCAGAACATGCTGCACCTCAACAACGGCGACAGCACCTTCAGCGAAGTAGCCCGGCTGGCAGGCGTACACGCCACCGACTGGAGCTGGGGTGCCCTGCTGTTTGATATGGACAACGACGGCCTGAAGGACATCTTCGTGGCCAATGGCATCTACCAGGACCTGACGGACCAGGACTTTGTGAACTTCCTCGGAAACGAAGAAACCATGCAGAAGGCGGTGGAAGGCGGCGGGTACGATTATAACAAAGAGCTCATCTCGAAGATGTCGTCCACACCAATTCCTAATTATGCTTTCCGGAACCAGGGCAACCTGCAGTTTGAAAACCAGGCGGAGGCGTGGGGCCTGGGTACACCGGGTTTCTCCAACGGCGCCGCCTACGGCGACCTCGACAACGACGGCGACCTGGACCTGGTGGTGAACAACGTGAACATGCCCGTCTCCATTTACCAAAATAAAACCTCTGAAACGCTTAAAAACCATTTCCTGCGCGTGAAGCTGCAGGGCACCGGCAAAAATCTGGATGGCATCGGGGCCAAGGTGTATGTGTACCAGCCTGACAAAACCGTCTATCTGCAGCAGATGCCAAACCGGGGCTTCGAATCGTCGGTGGACCTGACGCTGGTATTTGGCCTAGGCAAGGAAGCTGTCATTGACTCCGTGAAAGTCATATGGCCGGACGATAAAATGCAGGTGCTGACAGACGTGAAACCGGACCGGGATATTACCTTGAATTACCGGGAAGCCAACGAGCTATATATACCGGAAGCGGCAAAACCGGCCGGGCCTTTTTATGACGCCACGCAGGAAGTGCAACTGGCCTATACGCACCAGGAAAGTAACTTTGTGGACTATAACCGTGATGCCCTGCTCAAGCAGATGTACTCCACGCAGGGCCCCGCCGTGGCCGTGGGCGACGTGACCGGCGACGGGCTGGAGGATGTATATATGGGCGGCGCCTCCGGCAGTGTAAAGAAACTCTTCGTGCAGCAGCCGGACGGCACATTTAAGGAAAGCGCCACAATTGCTTTTGGTGAAAACACCGCTTCGGAGGATGTGGCGGCCACGTTTTTTGATGCGGACAAAGACGGCGACCTGGACCTGGTGGTAGTGACCGGCAGCAACGAGTTTGACGCTGGCGCCCCGCAACTCCTGGACCGGCTTTACATCAACGATGGCAAAGGAAACCTGAAGCAGGAGGACCGGCTGCCGAACATCACCACCAATGCCTCGTGCGTAGCCGCGGAAGATTTCGACCGGGACGGCGACCTGGACCTGTTCATCGGGGGTCGGATGGTGCCAGGCGGCTACGGGTACGACGCAGCGAGCTATTTATATATAAACGACGGCACCGGCAGTTTTAAAAACTATACCAAGCGCTACCTGCCCGCAAACGAACTGGGCATGGTAACGGATGCTGCCTGGGCCGACCTGAATGGGGACAAATACCCGGAACTGGTGGTGGTGGGAGACTGGATGCCTGTCACCATATATACCAACAACAAGGGCCGCAGCCTGAGCGAAAAACACGAAGTGCCGAACTCCTCCGGGTGGTGGAACGCCATCGAAGCAGCCGATACGGACGGCGACGGGGATATGGATTTTGTGCTGGGCAACCTGGGCCGGAACAGCCGCATGACAGCCAGCGAAAGCAAGCCGGTTGAGCTGTATGTGCATGATTTCGAAAATAACGGCACCGTGGAGCAAATCATCAACTGCTACACCGAAGACGGCAAAGCCTATCCCATGGTGCTGAAGCAGGATTTGCAGCGGCAGGTGCCGAGCATCAAGAAGAAGTTCGTGAAGTACACCGACTACGCGGGCAAGCAGCTGCACGAGATGCTGCCGGAGGAGGAACTGAAAGCAGCGGTGGTGAAGCAGGTAGTCAACCCCAATTCCTCGCTCCTGATAAACAAGGGCAACATGCAATTTGCGCTGGAGGCGCTGCCGGTAGAGGCGCAGTTCTCCCCGGTGCATGGCATTGAGACAATGGATTACAACCACGACGGTCACCTCGACATCCTGCTGGCGGGCAACTTCTTCGATGTGCTGCCGGAAATCGGGCGGTACGATGCCAATTACGGCCTGCTGCTGGAAGGCACGGGCGAAGGCCGGTTTAAAGTGCGGAGCCCGAAGGAGTCCGGTTTTTTCACGGAAGGGCAGGTGCGGGACATGCAGCGGGTGAAAGGAGCGAACGGACAGAGTTATATCCTGCTCGCCAAAAACAACGCCAAGCTGCAGGTCTTCAGCCTCCGGAGGCAGTAGAACGGGAGTTGCCTTATGCCAGATTTTCACGCACACAAGTTTTGATTTACCCTCATGCAACACCTTTTCACCCGATATATAAAGCACCGCCAAAGTCTGAGAGGAGTGGGAAGCATCTTTGCTTTTGCCTTGGCAACAGCCGCTTCCCTTACCGGCTGTCAGCCAAAGGCCAACGTGGCGGAGCATGCGCTTTTCGAGCCGCTTGATTCCACGCAGACGCACATCAGCTTCACCAACCAACTGCAGGACACCGACCAACTGAACATCCTGAGCTACCTGTACTTCTACAACGGCGCGGGCGTAGCCGCCGGGGACCTGAACAACGATGGCCAGACAGACCTGTACTTCGTCTCGAACCAGGGAAAAAATAAGCTCTACCTGAACAAAGGCAACCTGCAGTTCGAGGATGTGTCGGAGGCGGCCGGGGTGGAGGGTTATGCTGACTGGCAGACCGGCGTGAGCATGGCCGACGTGAACGGCGACGGTTGGCTGGATATATATGTCTGCGCGGTGGGCGACTACCAGGGCCTGGAGGGGGCAAACGAGCTATATATAAACAACGGCGCTGACGCCAACGGGCAGGTGACCTTTACCGAGATGGCTGCTGACTATGGCCTGGACTTCACCGGTTTCTCCACGCAGGCTGCCTTCTTCGACTATGACCGCGACAGTGATATGGATATATACCTGCTCAACCACGCCGTGCACACCTCCCGCAGCTACGACCGCGTGACCGCGCGCAACCTCCGCGACAACGAGGCAGGCGATATCCTCTTTGAAAACCAATTGGTTTCTGCCGAGGGAAATGCGCCGCAGGGGCAGCCAGTGAAATTCAAGGACGTGAGCGAGCAGGCAGGTATATATGGCGCGGCCATGGGCTACGGCCTCGGGGTGGTGGTGTCGGATATGAACAACGACGGCTGGGACGACATCTACGTGTCCAACGATTTCCATGAGGACGACTACTACTATATAAACAACGGCAACGGCACCTTCACCGAAAGCGTGAAAGACCACTTCCGGCACCTGAGCCGGTTCTCGATGGGCTGCGACGCGGCGGACATGAACAACGACGGCTATCCGGATTTGATGACTCTTGATATGTACCCCGAGGACGAGGTGGTGGAGAAGACATCGATGGGGGAGGACCCGATGGATATTTTCCTGTACAAGCTGCAGTTCGGCTACTACAACCAGTACAGCCGCAACTGCCTGCAGCTGAGCCATGCCGGGCAGAAATTCTCCGATATCGGCCTGATGGCCGGTGTGGCGGCAACCGACTGGAGCTGGAGCACGCTGCTAGCCGACTACGATAACGATGGCATCAAGGACATCTTCATCACCAACGGCATTGTGCGGCGGCCCAACAACATGGACTACATCAAGTTCGCCTCCACCGACTCCATGTTCTACGCGCCCAGGATTTCAAAGACCCTCGACCAGAAGGCTGTGGCCATGATGCCGGACGGCAAAGTCCACAACTACCTCTATAAAGGCTCCGACAGCCTGCGCTTTGATGACAAGTCGCAGAGCTGGGGTTTTGCCGCGCCCTCCATCTCCAACGGGGCGGTATATGCCGACCTGGACAATGACGGGGACCTGGAGCTCATCACCAACAACATCAACGCACCCGCCAGCATCTACAGAAACAAAGGCGAGAAGCTGATGGGCAACAATTTCCTGAAAGTCAGGCTGAAAGGGGAGAACCCAAACGCCTTCGGCTACGGGGCGAAAGTGCTGCTCAAAAGCAAGGGCAAGGTGCAGGTGCAGCAGCTGTCGCCCACAAGGGGATTTATGTCGTCGGTGGAGCCGGTCCTGAACTTCGGCCTGGGCAAGCTGACGAGCGTGGACACGCTGGTGGTGATTTGGGGAAACCAGCAGGTGGAGCTGAAGACAAACATCAAAGCCGACACCACGCTGGTGCTGGAGCAAGCCGCAGCGCAGCTTCCTGGCACCGCCTATTACAGTTTGTTCCGGGCACCCGCCCCGCTATATGAGGACGTGACGGAGAGCTTCCAGGTAAACTTTAAACACCAGGAAAACAACTACCTTGAGTTTTACCGCGAAAGCCTGATTCCGTTCCAGACCTCCACCGAAGGCCCGAAAATAGCGGTGGCCGATGTGAATGGGGACGGCCTCGATGACTTTTATATAGGCGGGGCCAAATGGCAGGCCGGGGCGCTGTATAGGCAGCAGCCGGATGGCGGTTTCACGGCCACGAACCAGGCGCTCTTCCAGGCAGATTCGACCTACGAGGACGTGGACGCTGTTTTCTTTGACGCCAATAACGACAAACACCCGGATTTATATGTGGTGAGCGGCGGAAACGAGTTCTATGGTGAGATGAAAGAACAGTTCGACCGACTGTACCTGAACGACGGCAAAGGCAACTTTTCCCGCAGCAACGCGCTGCCCGCCCTATACGACAACAAGAGCTGCGTGCGCCCCTTCGACTTCGATAAGGACGGCGACCTGGACCTGTTTGTCGGGGGGCGGGTGCTGGGCTACCAGTATGGCGTGTCGCCCAACTCGTACCTGCTCGTGAACGACGGCAAAGGCCGCTTCACCGACAAAACAGACGCCCTCGCACCCGGACTTCGAAAAGCCGGTATGGTGACTGACGGCGTGTGGACCGACTACGACAACGACGGCACGACCGACCTGGTAGTGGCGGGTGACTGGATGGCGCTGACTGTCTTCCAAAACAAGGGGAACAGGTTTGAGAAAGTGACGGACCCGAACGGGCTAAACGAGGCGACAGGGTTCTGGCAAACCGTGCAGGCCGCCGATTTTGATAAAGACGGCGATATGGATTTGATGGCCGGAAACCTGGGTACCAACACCAAGTTCAGGAAAAAGGAAAACGGCACCTTGCGGATGTATGTGAAGGACATCGACGGCAACGAGAGCCTGGACCATATCCTGGCCTATCAGGTAGACGACAACTGGTACCCGGTGGCCACCAAAGATGAGTTGGGAAAGCAGCTGCCGCTCATCAACAAAAAATTCACGGACTACAAAAGCTATGCGGGCAAATCCATAGAGGCTATTTTTGACCAGGACGAGCTGAAGGATGCGCCAATGCTGGATGTGAACACCTTTGCGTCTGTCTATTGGGAGAACACCGGCGATGGGCAGTTCAAAAGGCATACCCTGCCACGGGAGGCGCAGGTTTCCAAACTGTTTGCCATGCACATAGCCGATATGAACCAGGACGGCAACCTGGATGTCATAACAGGCGGCAACCTATATGGCGTGAGCACCTACCAGGGGCGGTATGATGCCAGTTACGGTGTGCTGCTACAAGGGAACGGGAAAGGGAATTTTGAGGCGATGAGTCTGGCCGACGCCGGGTTTGTGCTGGAAGGCCAGGTGCGGGACATCAAAAAGCTGCGCACAGCCGATGGCGGAGAACTGCTGCTGGTGGCCCGCAACAACGAGCCGCTGCAGGTGTTCAGGAAAATGGAAAAAGCGCCTGTCGCTGACCATATAGCCGCAAGCACTGCCATGGCAACCAAAGCCAACCCCTGAATTAAAAGCACAGGATTATATATACTTTTGAACTGAACATACCTGACGCGTGAAAAAGCAACAGATACTGACCGCCTTCCTTTTTTTGTTTCTGGGAGCCATGGGCGGCTGCCAGCAAAAGGACGTGGATTACACCAAGGCTGCTGCAAACCCTGCCTTTCTGCACCAGTCCGTGGACAAGCTGACGGAGGTGATTACGCACGACATTTTTTCGCCGCCCGTTGCCAGCCGCATTTATGCCTACCCGCAGGTGGCTGCCTACGAGGTGCTGCGGCACGACTTCCCGGAGTATCAGTCGCTGGCGGGGCAGCTGAACGGATTTGAAGGCATCCCGCAGCCTGCGCCGGACTCGGCCTATTGCTTTCCGCTGGCCAGCCTCAATGCCTTCCTGACCGTCAGCCGCAGCTTTATTTTCTCTGCCCATATGCTCGACGAATACGAAGCGCAGCTGTATGAAAAGTACCGGGAGATGGGCGTGCCGGAGGAGGTTTACAACCGCTCCATCCGCTACGGACAGGCCGCCGCCAAAAGCATCGTCGCCTACGCCGCAGAAGACGGCTACAAACAGACAAGAGGCTTCCGCCACACCGTGTCCCAGGAGCCGGGACACTGGGCACCCACGCCCCCGGCCTATATGGATGCCATTGAACCTTTCTGGTACAAGGTACGCCCCTTCGTCATCGACTCCTGCAACCAGTTTGCCCCCGTCAAGCCGTCCAGCTACAGCACCGACAAGGAGAGTGATTTCTACAAGGAGGTCATGGAGGTATATACCGCCACCACCAACCTGACGGACGAGCAGCGGCAGATTGCGAGCTTCTGGGACTGCAACCCCTTTGTGATGCACACTACCGGGCACGTGATGTACGCCACCAAGAAAATCACGCCCGGCGGCCATTGGCTGGGCATTACCGGCATCGCCACCCGCCAGGCGGACGCTGATATGATGGAGACGCTGGAAGCCTATACCCGTGTGTCGGTGGCGCTGGCCGATGGGTTCATCAGCTGCTGGGACGAGAAATACCGCAGTGACCGTATCCGCCCCGAAACCGCCATCAACACGCTGGTGGATGAGAAATGGGTGCCGCTCCTCCAGACACCGCCCTTTCCGGAATACCCCAGCGGCCACAGTGTTATCTCCAACGCCGCCGCCGTGGTTCTTACTGATCTATATGGCCCCTCCTTTTCCTATATAGATTCCACTGAGGTGGCCTACGGATTGCCAGTGAGGTCTTTCACGTCCTTTAACCAGGCGGCCGAGGAAGCCGCCATCAGCAGGCTGTATGGTGGCATCCATTATATGCCGGCCATTGTAAACGGAGCGGAGGAAGGAAAACAGGTGGGTACTTATATCGTCTCAAAGCTGAACACCCGCAAAGGTTCAGGCAAGGCCGTGGCTGTAAAGGAATAGGCGGGGAGGGGCAAACTTCAACAACAGGAGTAAATCGGCGTTATATAATTAAGACTTATGCAAAAAGAAGCGTACCAACAAATTCGGCCGTTGTTGGTGTTGTCATCAACAACTTGCCGCTGAAAACACACGGCAAGGGCCGTTTTGCGAAGGTCCTAATTATATAATGATATGGTTCTGTCCACCTCATAAAGTCCTCCAATCGCAGGGCAATGAGAAGCAACAGAGCTATAAGAAAAGCTTGTCGACTCTAATCTCAAGAGTGCATATCCCTGGCAAAATTGCGCGCGCGTGGTGCAGAAAACCGCAAATTCGTTTACTTTTACGCCTCACTCATGTTCCATAACACAAACAGGATATATAAACATGCCGACCCAAGACGACAAGCAGCAGCTTTTTAAGGAAATAGAGCAGCAACTAACCGCACAGGGCTTTCACATCGACAAGCAGGACCAAAGCAGGCCCTGGGGAGGCTTCTTTGTGATTGACGAGAGTCAGGCGCAGCAGTTTGCAGATACCTACTTCGAAGGGATGTCGGTGGACAAGCTGAAAATATCTGGCAAGTTGAGCCCGAAGATGCTGGTGGTGGCGCCGGATAAACGCTTGTCGTGGCAGTACCACCACCGTCGCGCCGAGATATGGAAAGCCGTTCGTGGCACTGTGGGCGTCGTGACCAGCGATACAGACGAAGAAGGCGAGATGAAAACGCTGCACCCCGGCGATTACATCACCCTGAAGCAGGGCGAGCGCCACCGCCTGGTGGGTCTTAAGGAGTGGGGCGTGCTGGCTGAGATATGGCAGCACACCGATGCGGAGAATCCATCCAACGAAGACGATATTGTGCGCGTGCAGGATGATTTCGGCCGCTAATCCGCAGCCACATACCTTCCGCTGAAAATCATATATAAAAGAGCCACTCCACGTCACGGACTGGCTCTTTTCCTTTTCCTCGGCGGTACAATTTCCATGTATAAACTCCCGCCTCGCTGTCTTTAAACGATGAACTACTTCTCCCATAACCCGCTGAACCGTTTCTCTGAGATGCGGCCGGATGCCACGCACATGCAACAGCTTTGGCAAAAGCAGGCGGCGCGGGTGCTGGTGGTACACGACACGCTCAACCTGCTCCGCGAACGGGAGTCGGGCAGACAGGCAGCTATCCTGACGCGCCGGGAGGCAGAGGACCTTGCGGCACAGGCGGAGGTGCTGGTGTATTTGGGCTCAGAGGATGGGGTGCCGTATTTTGCCCTTGGTCTGGAAGGAATGCAGGAGCAGTTGCCGGATTTGCTGGGCGGGGAATATATACTGGCTGACCTGCGTACTTCCGCGCTGGAACTGCCCCCAAAAGATGGTGCTTTGCTGGCCTACGCCCGCGGGATGGTACACTGGAACCTGCGCCACCGCTTCTGCCCCAACTGCGGCAGCGCGACGCAGGGCGCCCACGCCGGGCACGTGCGGGAATGTACCAACGAAAATTGCAGCCGGCACCACTTTCCGCGCACCGACACGGCCATCATCGTGATTATATCTGAAGGAGATGCGTGCCTGCTGGGGCGGCAGGCGACGTGGCCGGAAGGCATGTACGCCACCATCGCGGGTTTTCTGGAGCCGGGCGAAACGCTGGAGCAGGCGGTGGCGCGCGAGGCAAAGGAGGAGACGGGCGTGGAATTACAGACAATTACGTACCACTCGTCGCAGCCCTGGCCATTCCCGGCTTCTATCATGGTGGGCTTCAGCGCCACGGCCAGCAGCCGGAGTTTATATATGGACAACGACGAACTGGAGGATGCCCGCTGGTTTACCCGAAATGAAATAGCGGCTGGTCTGCGGAATGGCTCCCTACGCCTGCCGCCGCGCATCTCTATCTCCTACCGCCTCATCTGCGACTGGTTCAATGCTGACCCGGTATTTAAACTGGAGGATCTGTTGTAGCCTGTTTTGCTCAATCATAATGGGGCGGGCAGGCCTCCAGTAGCTTCTCCACCTCCTGAATAGTATAACGCGGGTTGCTGTTGCCGAAGCTTGTCTGGATGTAGTTGAGCAGGTTGGTGATTTCATCGGCGCCGAGTTGCTCTGCGCCGGGCATGGCACGGTTATATTCGATTCCGTTCACCACCATCGGCCCTTCCACGCCGTGGCGCGTCAGGCAGGGCAACTGCTGGCGGTGCTGCTGCAGGTAGTCGGCCCCGGCGAGGGGCGGTATGAGGCTGCGCAGGCCGCTGCCGTCCTCCATGTGGCAGCTCTGGCAGTTGGCGGCATACAGGCGCTGGCCCTCGTTCTGATTGTCAGTGAAGCACTGCGTGAGGGTGGAGAGCGAGAGGAGGCCCAGCGCCACCGACAGCCACTTATTTCTGCGCATGCTGCTTCTCGTTCAGCAGGAGCGGAATGTCCTGCATCAGTTGGTCCACCGAGGCTTCCTTGGTGCCGTCGTACACGCCCCGGATGCGGCGCTGCCCGTCCAGCAGCACAAAGTGGCCGCCGTGCGTAAAACCGCCGCCCGCCGCGTTGCCGTCTTCCTCCACCCCCACCAGGTACTGCATGGCGATGCCGTAGATGCTGTCTTTCTCACCGGTCAGGAAGTGCCATTTCTCAGACTCCACGCCCAGGCGCTCCGCATAGTCTTTCAGCACGGCCACCGTGTCGTGCTGCGGGTCGATGGAGTGGGAGAGCAGCAGCACGTCGGGGTCGTCTTTGAACTCCTCGTACACGCGCAGCATCTGGCTCTTCATTTTGGGGCAGATGGAAGGGCAGGAGGTGAAGAAGAAATCCGCCACGTATATCTTGCCGTCCACCGTTTGCTGCGTCACCTGCTGGCTGTCCTGGTCCACAAAAGCGAAGTCCGGAATCTGGTGGTAGACGGTGTCCACCACCGTTTTGCCGTTCACCTCGCGCGCCACCGCCTCGCGCTCGCCCAGTATCGGGAGGGTGTTGCCTTCGGCCCCGATCTCGGTGCAGCTATATATAAAACCTGCTGACAACGCTAATGCGGCAATTAAAATACCGCGGCGGAGGGCATTAAATTTACTGTTGTTGCTCATATGTCTTATATGTTTCCTGGGCAGCCGAAATGGTGCTGTCCATGACTGTTTGTACGCGTTCTATTTTCTGCAGCTCCTGCTGCAGGTATTCCATCGCCTGCCCGTGCTGCAGACTGTCCGGTGCCTCGTAGTTCCGCATCCACACCATCATCGCCTCGTCGGCCGCTTCCAGGCCTGCCACCTGCTGCTCCAGCGCCTGCAGCGCGGCGGAATCGGGTCCATGGGCGGAAAGGGTGTCGCGGAGGGCCTGCAGGCTGCGGCGGAGTTTGAAAATGTCTCCCATCTGGGCCATGGCGCTGTCGTGCTTCGCCATCACCGTGGCTTCCAGTTCCTGCTGCTGCAGCTCCTCCCGGGAGTTTCCTTCGGAACAACCCATTGCGGTGAGCAGGGGCAGGGCAAGCAGTAAGAGTTTTTTCTTCATGGCGTGTTCCTATATAAAAGGCGATGATGGGCAAAAAAGTTTACTGTTACAGGCGCTGGTCTCAATGGCCCGGCTTGTGAGGCCGCAACGGGCAGGCAGATGCAGATACTCAGCCCCGGGAAAAGTTAAACCAGTGCCATATATGATGTGCTGCAAAGGTAGGCCCGGCTGCTGGCAAGTACAAGCACCCTCCAAATTAAGGGGCTGTACCTGGCATAGCAGCAGCTTTGGGTTTCGGTCAGGGGCTGTTGGGACATATAAAAAACGAGGCCTGACGCTAGCCAGGCCCCGTGGAGTTCTCTGTTGGTTGTCTTCCGGTTAGGCGGGCACGGTGAACTCGGAGTGCAGCGCCTGCGCCACCTGCCTGTACTGCCCCTCGGAGAGGTGCTTGCGCAGGAAGGCCATCACATCGTGAAAGGCGTAGTAGGCGTGGTCCAGCGTCGGGAAATCGGCATCTCCGGCCCCGGAGTCCTTGCTGCGGATATACTCCAGCCACTCGTCCTCGTGGCGGATCCGCACCGGCTCGTGAATGGTGAAGCCGTCGTAGTAGATCCCTTTCCAAAGAATGGGCAGCTGTGCCGCCAGGTGGATGGCCTCGCCGGTCGGGATGCGGTCGCGGATGGCGTGCAGCACCGAACGGAAGATGCGGGCAGCTTTCTGCTCATCCTCTATCCCCAGGTAGGTGCAGAACTCATGCAGCCAGGTTTTCGCGTCTTTCGCATAATTCTCAAAGTTCATTGCCATAGCTTTATCTCTGTTTTAGTGTGTAACATATATAACAGGACTTAGGCAGGTCAATTTTGTCCCCCTTTGAAGGGGGTGAGGGTGATGATAACACCTGCGGACAGTTATTATAACGGGTATATTTGATGCTACTTATCATCAAGCTAAAGCAGCTCGGGTATTTCCAGCCACCTCTCATCCCCCTGCCCCCTTCAAAGGGGGACTTTCTCGCACTGCCTATACTTTTTGTGTAAGTCCTGTATAAAACTAACGCACACGATAGCAGAGGGTTTAAGGTTGCGCCATGCAGGGAGCTTAAAACCCAGGTGAAAGAAAGGAATGACGGATGCGGGGCGGCTGGCAGGTTTTACCGAACAATCGGCAATGCGACATCCAGCATGAACTCACCACTTCCTGAAGACAAAGAACACAGCGGCCAGAATCAAAACGAAGCCGACGATATAATTCCATTTCAGGTCCTCACGCAGGTACAGCACCGAGAAGGCTATAAACACCACCAGCGTAATCACCTCCTGGATGGTCTTGAGCTGAAAGGCGGAGAACTGGCCGTACCCGATGCGGTTAGCGGGCACCTGGAAGCAGTACTCGAAAAAAGCAATCAGCCAGCTGATGAGGATCACTTTCCAGAGCGAGACCTCTTTGAAGCGGAGGTGCCCGTACCAGGCAAATGTCATAAAGATGTTGGAGACGAGCAGCAGGAGAACGGTTCGCATGGCATCAGGATTAGAGCTGCAAATCTGCAGATTTCAGGCACAGGTAGTATGCCCCGGCCGCTCTTTTCTTCGGTAAAATTTATTTGCCCGCCGTACACGATGCGGCAGTTTCTGGCACGGTTCTCGTTATTAAAAGCCTATATATATAACAACTATATAAAATGAAAAAGGTGAGCGTTTGGGTGCTGGCGCTGCTGGCCGGTGTGGGCGCCCTCGGCAGCTGCGACATGCGCAGCAACGCCGGAGAGAATTACCTGGAGGTGATTGGCGAGGCCGAGCAGACTATGCCCGATGCCGGCTACCGGCTCAACCTCTCTTACAACGGGCCCGTGAGCCTGCGCGACAAGTTCTCGGCCTGGGCCGACTCGCTGCAGCGGGAGGTGCCCGGCATGGTGCTCACCAGCGACAACATCTACATCAACTACATGCCTGAGCAGATGGGGCAGCAGAAGATAACGCCGAACATGATGCAGTCCAGCATCTCCTACAATATCCTGGCCGCCGACAGCGCCATGTATGGCCGCATCCTGCGCGACATGCTGCGGCGCAACATCCCCTTCAGCCTGAACATATCAGGCACTTTTCTGGACCAGGAGCAGCGCCGGAAGGTGCAGCAGCAACTGATGCAGCAGGCCCTGGCGCATGCCAAAGCAAAACTCGGTTTTCTGGCCGACGGCGAGGGGAAGTATGAGATAGTTGGGGTGGAGGAGATGGACAACACGGTGCCGTACGGACCCGAGTATAACGATTTTAACCGCCGCGTGGTGTCGCGGCTCAAAGTAAAGGCCCGGCGGCTGTAGCAGAACCGCCCGGCACACAAGTTTTTATAATTTTCCTGTTTCTACACATGCAAAAGGCCACCTGCCAGAACGGGTGGTCTTTTTGTGTTTTACGGGGATTAAGGCAGTGGGCGCAGGCACTAATCAGGGGGTAGATATGTTTATAAAGAAGGCCCTCACTGCACCGGCCGCGGCCCTGGCGGGGAGCATCCGGTGCGGTCTGTTTTATGGCCTCTAAAAATATCGTATTACGAAATAAAAGTGGTAAATTTACCTATTAATCCATCTTTTGACACACACATGAGTGAAGTAGAAGAAAAACAGTTAGCCAACGATTATTCAGCAAATAGCATACAGGTACTGGAAGGGCTGGAGGCCGTGCGCAAGCGCCCCGCCATGTACATCGGCGACATCGGCATCAAGGGCCTCCACCACCTGGTGTGGGAGGTGGTGGACAACTCCATCGACGAAGCCTTGGCCGGCCACTGCGACGAAATCTCAGTGGCCATCAACGAAGACAACTCCGTGACCGTGTCGGACAACGGGCGCGGCATCCCGACAGACTTCCACACCAAAGAAGGCCGCTCGGCCCTGGAGGTGGTGATGACGGTGCTGCACGCAGGGGGTAAGTTCGACAAAGACACGTACAAGGTTTCCGGCGGTCTGCACGGGGTGGGTGTGTCCTGCGTGAATGCACTTTCCACCGACCTGCACGTGACGGTACACCGCAACGGCAAAATATTTGAACAACACTACAACATCGGCGTGCCCGCTTTCCCGGTGCGCGAAATCGGCGCTACGGACAAGACCGGAACTACTGTGCGTTTTTCGCCGGACGCTTCCATCTTCACCACCACCGAGTTTAAGTACGACACCATCGCCAGCCGCCTGCGCGAGCTGTCTTTCCTGAACAAGGGCATCCGCATTAACCTGCAGGACCTGCGCGAGATGAACGAGCAGGGGGAGCCGCTGAGCGATTCTTTCCTGTCGGAGGGGGGGCTGAAGGAGTTTGTGACTTACCTCGACGAGACGCGCGAGACGCTTATACCGGAACCCATATATGTGGAGAGCGAGAAGAACGGGGTGCCCGTGGAGATTGCCCTGCAGTACAACACCTCCTACGCCGAGAACATCTTCTCGTATGTCAACAACATCAACACCATTGAGGGCGGCACGCACGTGGCCGGTTTCCGCCGCGCCCTTACCCGCACGCTTAAGTCCTACGCCGATAAGTCGGGGATGCTGGACAAGGTGAAGATCGAGATTGCCGGAGACGACTTCCGGGAGGGCCTGACCGCCGTTATCTCCGTGAAAGTGCAGGAGCCGCAGTTTGAGGGCCAGACGAAGACCAAACTGGGTAACTCCGAGGTTTCCGGCGCCGTGGACACGGCCGTGGGCGAAATGCTGACCCAGTACCTGGAGGAGAACCCCAAGGAGGCCCGCATCATCGTGCAGAAGGTGATACTGGCGGCGCAGGCGCGTTTTGCGGCCCGCAAGGCCCGCGAGATGGTGCAGCGCAAGAGCGTGCTCTCCAGCACCAGCCTGCCCGGCAAACTGGCCGACTGCTCCGACAGCAACCCCGAGAACTGCGAGATTTACCTGGTGGAGGGCGACTCGGCGGGCGGTTCTGCCAAGCAGGGCCGTAACCGCAAGTTCCAGGCGATTCTGCCGCTGCGCGGTAAAATCCTGAACGTGGAGAAGGCGCAGGAGCACCGCATCTACGAGAACGAGGAAATCAAGAACATGATCACGGCCCTGGGGGTGAGCTTTGGCACGAAAGAAGACGACAAGGCCCTGAACATGGAGAAACTGCGCTACCACAAAGTCATCATCATGACGGATGCGGACGTGGACGGCTCGCACATCCGCACGCTCATCCTCACGTTCTTCTTCCGCTATATGAAAGAGCTGATTGAGAACGGCTATATATACATCGCGCTGCCGCCGCTGTACCTGGTGAAGAAGGGCAAGGAGGAACGCTACTGCTGGAGCGAGCAGGACCGCGTAGACGCCATACAGGAACTGGGCAAGGGCCGCGAGGAAAGCGTGGGCGTGCAGCGCTACAAGGGTCTGGGGGAGATGAACCCGGAGCAGCTCTGGAACACCACCATGGACCCCGAGCACCGCAGCCTCAAGCAGGTGTCCATCGAATCCGCCGCCGAGGCCGACCACCTGTTCTCGATGCTGATGGGCGACGAGGTGGGCCCGCGCCGCGACTTCATCGAGCGCAACGCCAAATACGCCCGCGTGGACGTGTAAGCAGGATTTATATATGATTTTGGGGCGGCGGCTGTATTTATATATAGCCGCCGCTTTTTTGTTTATATACTCAGTCTCTATGGCTGGCTTCGGTCGTCCATATAGGGCTGGTGGTTCACGATGAGCACTTTGTTGTCGGGGAGCAGCAGGTAGCCATAATCGTAGCAGAAGTGGTAGGTGTTGCCCTTCTGGGTGCGGTAGAGGTGGGTGTGGTAGCGGAAGTCGAAACCGTTTAACTCCAGGAACTGCCTGCTGACGGTGGTTTTGCCTTCAGGGCTGGCTCGGCGCAGGATGCTGCGGTTCCGGCGGAGCGCCGTATTTATCTTCAGCAGGAGCATTTCCCCTTTGTCACTGCCTCGTTTGCGGTTGTTGTGCAGAAAGCGGCACTGGTCAGAGCAATATTTCTTGTCTGTGCGGCCCTGCATCGCGGTGCCGCATTCGGCACAGGCTTTTCCTGTCATCCTAAAGCGTGTTTATACGCGTGTATATCCGTTTATACACGCGTATAAACACGGCTGCGGTTGCCAAAGGTTTTACTTTGTGCCCATGGCAGGCTCTAACTCAAACGCTTATGCCACCAACCAGGCTACTGTATTTCTTAACCCGCTCGAGCATGAGGGCAACAAGTATATCCGCCTGTGGCACAAACCCAACCCTTTTATCAGCAAAAGGCTGAAGGAAGCGGCTTGGATTAAGTTTAGCAAAACATATAAGTGCTTTGTCATGCATCACACGCCCCAGGCAATTGAAATGACCTACACCCACTTCCAGGGCCTTGCCAGGGTAGACGTGCGTTACCTTCACCGCCCCAGGCGGCTCCGGCCGGCAGCGGGGCTGGTGGTGACGGGGAGCAGGCAGCATGCCTCGGAGCCGCTGGAGAAGGTGCCTGTGCGCCCGGTGGTGCGCCTGCAGCCGCTGGAGCAGGAGGGCAAGGCGTTGATACAACTCAGCTTTCAGTTTAACAGAGACATTTATGAGTGTCTGTGGCGCAGCCGCACAGCCACCTGGGCCCCGGCGCTCAGATGCTTTACCCTGCCGCCGGACAGCGCCAGCATCCATGCCCTGCTCTCAGAGCTGGAGGGCGTAGCGCAGGTATGGCTTGCCCAGACCATGAAGGTGAGCGACATTGGCCTGCTGGCCAGGCTCTGGGAGCAGACCTACAAAAAGGGGGCAGACTATATGGCCTGTCCGCTGCCTTACCTGGAGAAGCTGTTGCTGCTTAACTATAGTATGAGTACCATCCGCACCTACCACAGTCTTTTGCTTCGGTTTCTGAACGCACACAAAGCCTCCGGGCAGCAGGCGATACAACATTTTACCGAGGCGGAAATAAACGGCTACTACCGGAACATGGTGCAGAGCCGGCAGTATTCATGCTCTTTCGTAAATCAAAGCATCAATGCCATCAAGTTTTATTACCAGCGGGTACTGGGGCGGCACGAGGTGCAGCTAAACCAGGTAGAGCGCCCGGAGAAGCCCGAGCGGCTGCCTGTGGTGCTCAGCAAGCAGGAGGTGGCCCGGATTCTGTCGGTAACCGAGAACCTCAAGCACCGCTGCATGCTGCAACTGCTGTATGCCGGGGGTTTACGGATAAGCGAGGTGATAAACCTGCGGATTACGGATGTGCAGTCGGGCCGCAACCTGCTGCTGATACGCGGGGGCAAGGGCAAAAAGGACCGCACCACGCTGCTCTCGCAAAAGCTACTGGAGAGCCTCCGGGCCTATTACAAGGTATACCGCCCCAAGGTGTGGCTGTTTGAGGGGCAGACCGGCGGGCAGTACACCGTCGAAAGCATCCGGAGTGTGTTCCGGGCCAGCAAAGAGAAGGCGGGGGTGCTGGTAAAAGCCACGCCGCACACGCTGCGGCACTCGTTTGCCACGCACCTGTTGGAGCAGGGCACCGACCTGCGCTACATCCAGGCGCTGCTGGGCCACCGCAACAGCAAGACCACCGAAATCTATACGCACGTGACCAGCCACTCGCTTGAAAAGATAGTGAGCCCGCTTGATAATCTATAAAAGTGTTTTATATTAGTGAAACTATATATAATTGAAAAATGGAGGCGCTTAGGATTTTGATTGGGAAGAAAATAGACCGTGCAACAGACCATACTACTATCGCCCAAAGTGCAGATAAGCGTATGTTCACGTATATATCATAGTTAGCAGCAAATTTATGAGAACAAAAGCTGACAAAACAGTACCTTATATTATTATGGGTTATGGTATGATTTTCATTATCCCAGCCGTAGTGTCACCTTCTTTAGGATTAACCTCTCCGGCAGGATTATTTTGGTGCTGTGTAGGAGGTGTTCTATTTGTCCTACCAGGATTGTGGAAAATTGAATACTATGAAATTGAAGGCAATAAATTATTTAAATATAATCTCTTTGGATTAATTAAGAGAGTTGTTGACTTAACAACATTGCTACGATATAAAACTAAATTAGTTAATACGGACTATATATCAAACCCTTTGAATGTTGTCAGGTTTTTTTCAAAAGATTTGAAATATCTAAAATTCAGGAAACTGACCTTGCAATTTGAAGATAGTGTAAAAATGACTATAGACGAAAGAACAATAGACAAGGACGACTTTAATATACTTCTAAATAAAGTAACAGGGTTTAAAGGTAAAAGGAAAAAATAATCTGCTGCTAACAATGCATATACAAAACCCTTGCTTCGCTGCGGGCTTTGCATATACTGAACGTTACCTGCAGTTTGAGGACGACATAGAAATGAACCGACATCAATATAAAGATTTGACAATTGAAGTTCTTGACGAGCCGACCTACAAATTTGGCTCTGCGGACAACAATTTCGTTTATTCAAAGACTTACTTCGGAGGCAATGCAGAGCAGTACCCTACTTCAAAGCACGGAATTAAAATTTATCGTGAAGACCAAATTATTGACAGTTGTATTTTAATCGGCTCAGGCGGTGCGACAGGTGTTCATCAAAATTCATCGCTTGTTGACAATGACAGATTAGTAATTTGCTGTTGCGACACCGTGTTTACCTTGTCACTTCCCGACCTTGAATTAAAATGGAAAACTCAAGCTGACCAAGCGACTTGCTTCGAAATTTTCAAACAGCAGGACGACTACATAGTACACGGTGAACTTCAAGTAACAAAACTTGACAAAGACGGGAATAAAAAATGGGAGTTTGGTGGTGCAGACATTTTTGTATCAATAGACAATGAAGAAGAATTTAAAATTGAAAGTGACGGTATTTTATTAACGGACTTTGCAAAGACAAAATATAAAATAGACTTTGACGGAAAACTGCTCTGGGACACGTATATGCGGACAGAAAAAACTGCAGGTAACAGCACCTTGCCAAAAGTGGGGCGGACGTGGTTACAGAAACTTTTCGGCAATTAATAAACATTAGTGGTAGCTTGACAGATGGTGCTCCCGTAAGCCCCGCCTTCGGCAAGCTTTAAACGTTGGCCGTGATTGTGGATTTACAGTTTTAAAAGTGGCGTGTCTTTCGGGCTTTTAAGGGGCTGGATGGCATCAAAGGCCATTAAAGCTAAGGCAACTTGCTCGGGAAAGAACCAAAGGCATAAATGGAATTTGGGCCGGAGAAGTCTTGCTTCGGCGATGCCGGGAGAAAGCGCGTGCTTTCGGACGGAAGCGTCCAGGCAAGACTGTGGTGGGCGAAGTTATACCTGCCAAATGACAAAGTCAAGTATAGAACTTCGCCCGAGTGGTTCTTTCCAGAGCAAGTTGCCGGCAATAGAGAGGCCAATGATTAGTTCGTCATTCTTTTTATTGCAGCCCGGAGCCCGGCGCCTGCGGCAACGTCGCTAATACCCCGCTATTAACGGCATTGCCTCCGGCTAAAGCGCCACTTAGAAAGTGATTTTAAATTGGTGTAAATTCCCACAACCATCCGGGTTGTTTCCCCTTATTAAAAACACGCAGAGCCGGGAAAAAAAAGGGAAAAACAACCCCGACCAACACTGCCCATAAGACATTGAATCAAGTCAGACAAGCTTCACCGTCTTATGGCCTGTTCCGTTATGCTTAATGTAAATCAAGAATGAAAATGGCTAATTTGCTTGCTCAAACATACCTTCTGCTTACGCTGCTATTGTTTTCGTGCGAATCAATAGAAGAAGCTGAAGTGGGAACACCTTCCTCTGAGATTGAGCAACAGATAGCCACAAGTGCCGATACATCAGAAGCATTAGTTTGTCCAATTGAAGTTCCCTGTTACCAGCTAACTGACGACAATGTAAAACCTCTCTCGCTAAAAAAGGATTATAGTGGCTTAGTTGTTCTTAAGGCTGACTATAACAGAGAAAGTTTAAAGTTCAATAAGTATGAAATCGAGATGACAAGGCTCCGTCACAAGGAGTCTGAAGAGCCGTTAGAACTGACTAATAAAGAATTGGAGCAACTACTGCCAATCCTGACAAAGCATGTTGATTACATAAAATTGAAAAAGAACAATAGTGAAGGCTGTACAGAGCCTTCAACATTCTATTTACCAGTAAAAATCGAATAAGAATCACTTAGCATAACCCTGTACAGGCTCTATTCTCGGCTACGCCTCTTCCATAGCCTGCACTAAACGTTGGCTAACATTTAATTCATAGATGAAAATCCTACTAACAATCTTCTTAAGTCTCGGAATTTGCCAATTTGGATTGGGACAAACATATTCTCGTGAAGAAATTATTAGTGAAGCGAAGAAGCATTTGAAGGAAGCAGTAGGCGAGCAGGCTTCTCAATACTTTAAGTATGGCGGGAGCGACACCTATAAATTCCGTACCAAAACAGGTAAGGAAAAATGGAAGAAGCTTCCTAAGGCTTCTAAAACAAGGGGGAATTTCATTGAAACTCAAATCAAGTTTGAGATTGACCACCCTGATTACAAATACAAATGGGTAAATAAGTATGTTTTTGTGAAGCTTGACAGCAGTTTAAATCCCAAGGAAAAAATATATACGGGCCATGTTCCAAGTTTCATACTAAAAAACGAACCATCAAATTGGCTATCTGAAGAAAAGATTGACAGCATTATCAACAAGCTTTCCTTAAAAGCAGCAGTTAAGCCAATTATAAAGCGGCTTGAATTTGATGTAAAAGCACATGAACACTATTGGCGAGTTTTTAACACTTTAGCAGAAGAACGGTGCTTTGCTGATGTAGAGATACTAAGCATTAACCCGATAACTGGTGATGTAATAGAACATAGGGAAGAAAGACAATACGTAATGCACTGTTATTAAATAAAACGGTAGCCAACAAAGTATAGCAGTTAAGCTTCGGCTAACGCCTCGCCATCTGCTATACCAGCACGTTACGGAAAATAAGGAATCATAAAAGAAGAATATTTTTTTAGCAGTTTTAGTAACTTTTAAGTTACATTTACTGTTGATATTACAGCAGATGGAGAAAATTAGAGAAATCATTGCTTACAGAAACTACTTTGAAGATTTCTTAAAAGAGCAACCTGTTAAGGTGCAGGACAAGATATTCAAGATTTTGGAAGCGATAGAAACACTTGAACGAGTGCCTCAAAATTATCTGAAGCACTTAGCAGGTACGGACGGCCTTTATGAAGCAAGGGTGCAGCTCGGTTCTAACATCTGGCGGGTGTTCTGCTTCTTTGATGAAGGTAAACTGGTAATACTTCTAAATGGATTTCAGAAAAAGGCACAAAAAACACCAAAGAAAGAAATTGATAGGGCACTACAATTAATGGCTGAATATTATGAAGGGAAAAGATAATCAAAAAGAAGTTAGCTCTTGGGCAGACATCAAGAACAGAGTATACGGTGTTAAGGGAACAGCGAGACGCGATAACCTGGATAGGGAGTTCGAATCATTCAAGATAGGAATTGAACTAAAAAAAGCGCGTGAAGCAAGACATCTTACCCAGCAGGAATTAGGCGAAATTATTGATAAGAAAAGAACTTATATTTCAAGAGTTGAAAATGACGGAAGTAACCTTACACTTAAAACCTTATTTGACATAGTTGAAAAAGGCTTGGGCGGGAAAGTGAAAATCTCCATTGAGCTGTAAAATAAAAATTACTACCCTGTAACCCAGTGCAGCCGTAACCCTTGCTACGCTACAAGCTTCGGCTGCACCAATCCGTTAGGGTATATAAATGAAAATAATCCAGCAACAGAGAATCAAATACACTTTATAGAAGTTCCCTTTTAGGATAACCTTGTCGTACGATAAGACAAATCATCTTCATGGGAAATATTTCTTGGACTTCTATATAGGCCTTAACTCCCTGTATACACTTCAGCTAAGCTGGTCTGTGGCCTGCTTGCGGTGCTGGATTATCCGGAAACTCTCCACCAGTTTTACCGCCTCGGGTATGTTCTCGGCAAACAGCGCGATGAAGGCCCCCTCCGGCGCGTACTCCAGCGCATAGGCCAGTGCGCGCATCTCCTGATTTATTTCCCTTGGCTCCAGTTCCGGCTTCACAGAGAAAATGCCCTCCTTCAACAGGTTGTTTATTTTCCTGCCGCTGGCACCTCGCAGGTCGGTGTCCTGGCGGATGATAATTTCATCAAACACTTCGGCGGCAATACGACCCACCTCGCGCGTGTCCTCGTCCCGCCTGTCGCCAATGCCAGCCAGTATGCCTATTTTGGGGCGCGCCTGCACCTTGCTGATAAAGCCGCTGATGGCCTGCATGCCGGCGGTGTTGTGGGCATAGTCGATCAGCACGTCGTACCTGGGCAACTGAAACAGGTTCATGCGGCCGGGGGTGGTTTCGGAGGAAGGGATAAACGTACGCAGCGCCGTCTTGATTTCGCCAATCTCGAGGTGCGCTATATAACCGGCCAGTGTGGCGGCCAGCACGTTCTGAATATTGAATTCTGCCTTTCCCCCAAACGTCAGCGGCACGTCGGCCACGCGGTCCACCCGTATTTTATAGGTGTTCTTGAAGATGGAGATATAGCCGTCCTCAAAAACGGCAGCAAGCCCGCCTTTCGCGATGTGGTCCCGGATGCGGGCATTGTCCTCGTCCATGCTGAACAGCGCCACTTTGCAGCGCAGCCCGTTGGCCATGTTGTATACCAGGTCGTCGTCGGCGTTGAGGATGGCGTATCCGTCTGCGTACACTGTTTTCGGTATCACGGCTTTCACGTCGGCCATTTCCTCCACGGTGTTGATGTCCTTCAGCCCGAGGTGGTCGGCAGACACGTTCGTCACAATGCCGATGTCGCACTGCGTGAAGGCGAGGCCCGAACGCAGCAGGCCGCCCCGCGCGCACTCCAGCACGGCATAGTTCACAGTAGGGTCTTTGAGCACAAACTCGCTGCTGAACGAGCCGGTGGTATCCCCCTTTATAATTTTCCTGTCCTGTATATAAATGCCATCGGTGGTGGTGAAGCCGACTTTATATCCCTTGAACTTGAGCATGTGCGCAATCAGGCGGGTAGTGGTGGTTTTGCCGTTGGTGCCGGTCACGGCCACAATCGGGATGCGGGAGGGGCAGCCATAAGGGAACATCATGTTGATAATGGGGTCGGCCACGTTGCGCGGCAGGCCTTCGGTGGGGGAGATGTGCATGCGCAGGCCGGGGGCGGCGTTCACCTCTATCACGGCGCCTCTTGTCTCGGGCAGCGGGATGGCAATGTCGGAGGCCATCACGTCGATGCCGCATATATCCAGCCCCACAATGCCGGCAATACGCTCCGCCATCAGCACGTTGTAGGGGTGTACCATGTCAGTCACGTCGGTGGCGGTGCCGCCGGTGCTCAGGTTGGCGGTGTTCTTGAGGTAGAGCGTTTCGCCTTCTGCCAGCACCGACTGCAGCGTCAGCCCTTTCTCCCGTAAAATCCCCCTCGTCAGCTTGTCGATTTTGATGTGCGTGAGCGCCTTCTCATGGCCCACACCCCGGCGCGGGTCTTTGTTCACGGCGTTCACCAACTGCCGGATGGTCGACAGCCCGTCTCCCACTACCATGGCAGGCGTGCGCCTGGCGGCGGCTATGAATTTGCCGTCAATCACCAGCAGGCGGTAATCGGAGCCCTGGATAAACTGCTCCACCAGCACCGCACCCGAAAAGCGCCTGGCTTCGGCCAGCCCCTTCAGCGCGTCCTTCCACGTCTGGATGTTAATGCTGACGCCTTTGCCCTGGTTGGCATCCAGCGGCTTTGTCACGATGGGGTAGCCCAGTTCCTCCACGGCCTCCGCCAGTTCGGCTGCGTCATACACAATTTGCCCCTGTGGCACCGGGATGCCCGCTTCATCTAAGATGAGCTTCGTCATGTTCTTGTCGCCGGCGCACTCCACGGCAAAGAAGGAAGTCTTGTTCGTCATGGCGGCCTGTATGCGCTGCTGGTATACCCCGTAGCCCAGGTGGATGCTGTTGCTGTTCCTGTTCTGGATGTAGGGGATGTTGCGCGAAACCGCCTCCTGGATAATGGCCTCGGTGCTGGGGCCGAAATACTCGTCTTCCCGGATCTGGTGCAGCCTGGCGATGTCCTGTGCCACGCTCACCCGCTCACCCTTCGCCAACGCCTCCGTGATGCGCACGGCAGCCTCCGCCGCATATTCCCCGGCGCGCTCCTGCTGATAAGAGAATACCACCCAGTCCATTCCCGGCTCGTTGGCTGCGTAGCGCCGTCCGTACCCGCTGTCCATGCCCGCCATGGTCTGCAGTTCCAGCGCCACGTGCTGCACCACCTTGCTGAAGGTGGTGCCTTCCTGCACCAGCCGGAAGAAGCCGCCCTCGGTGCCGACAGAGGAGCGGTGGGTGATCATGCCCGGAAACAGCTTCTGCAGCTTCTGCACCAGTTGCGGCACCTCATTTGTCTGTATATCCTGCAAATCCTCCAGGTCCAGCTTCAGGACAATGATTTTAGGGTGTTTGATGGACCAGTAGTTTGGCCCGCGCATTATTTTGAGTTCTGCGATCTTCATATAGGTAAGTGGAAGTGCCCCTTCAACAGCCATTCAAAATGACAAAGCCGTATAACAGCTTGAGGAAAACAGTATCAGCTGAAACCTTTATACGTCTCGGGGAGCTGTCAGGGAGTACGCAGAAGCGCTAAAAGTGGTTTATTAAGTAACCCAAGTTGCGATTTACTTTCGCTGTAGATATATAACCCGCCCTTAGCAAGCTCATCTTGTAGGGAAAAACATGCAGCCGTACAAATTGAAGCAGCGGGTATATATAAATTTTATATTCCGCCAGTTTTAGCGAAGCGAAACTGGCGGTTGTATATAGCAGCAAGTTTTCAACTTGCGAAAGTACTATAGGGGAGAGGCAAGTCTGTGACTTGCCTCATGGACAACCACATTTGCGCTGTCGCTAAACTTGCGGCATGAACTAAATACCTACAAGATGAGCTCCGAGGAGGGGAAGAAATTACTCTTGCGGAAAATTCCCATCTTGGGAGGGGCAGGTTTCCAATTCTTAGGATTCGGGTAGGTTTATATATCACAACTTGAGTTATAAATACAGACTATATAGACATATATGGTCCGGAGGCCCTATGATATAGACACGAGGATAATAGACACGAGTGAGGACGCTCACGCCATATATGCGCTGCCCTCGAATGGGGACAAAATGGAACCTGCACAATATCAGTTAGTTTGTAAATCCCGCCCCGGTAGGATTAAAGGAGAGGATTCAAGGAGTTTTCTATATATGGAGGGGCTGCACGGTATCTGTTGAAAACGGTTTTCCTGAAAACAACACAGCCGCTCCGTCAGAAGACAAAGCGGCTGTATTGTGATATATGGCTGCGCCAGGGCAGCAATTTAAGGACTTTTAACTTCCCAGCATCAGCTTAGAGAGTTCTTTGGAAGGCAGATCGGAGGCGCCCATCAGGTAGATGTCGATGGCGCGCGCGGCCTCCCGGCCATCCGAGATGGCCCACACCACCAGCGACTGCCCGCGGAAAGCGTCCCCGGCCGCGAAGATGCCCGGCACATTGGTCTGCCACTCCTTCAGCTTGAAATTGCCGCGCTGGTCAAACTCAAAGTTGAAGTTTGCCCTGAAGGCATCGTGCATCGGGCGCTCATACCCAATCGCAATCAGGCCGAGATCACAGGGTAGAATACGTTCACTATCCGCCTTTTCAGTGTACTCCCGGCCGTTTTTCCATTCCAGTTCCACCACTTTCAGACCCGTTACGTGCCCGTTCTCGTCGCCAATAAACTCTTTGGTGAGCCAGCCCCAGCTGCGCTCGCAGCCTTCTTCATGCGAGCTGGACGAGGTGTAGGTCATCGGTGTTTCAGGCCAGGGGTTGTGGGGCGCACGGACCGTGGACGGCATGGTGCGGTACTGCAACTGGCTGATGGAGCGGGCAAAATGACGGTTGGACGTGCCCACGCAGTCAGAGCCGGTGTCGCCGCCGCCAATCACCAGCACGTGCTTGTCGCGGGCGTGCAGGTCCTGCTCCTCTGGGATGGTTTCGCCGGCCACGCGGCGGTTCTGCAGCGTCAGGAAGTCCATGGCAAAATGGATGCCCTTGAGGTTGTTCCCGGGGATGTCGAGCACGCGCGGTTTGGTAGAGCCGATGGCCAGCAGGACGGCGTCATATTTCCGGTGCAGCTTGCGCAGGGTGGTTTCCCTGCCAATCTCCACGCCCAGGTGGAATTTCACGCCTTCCGCTTCCATGACAGCCAGACGCCGGTCGATGGTCCATTTCTCCAGCTTGAAATCGGGGATGCCGTAGCGCAGCAGGCCACCGGCCTTGTCGTCTTTGTCGTATACGTGCACCTCGTGCCCGGCCTGGTTCAGCTGGGCGGCGGCGGCAAGCCCGGCGGGGCCGGAGCCGATAACGGCGACCTGCTTGCCGGTGCGGCGCTTCGGCGGCTGCGGCTTCACCAGCCCCAGTTCAAAAGACTTCTCCGCAATCGCCTTCTCGATATGCTCAATCGTAACGGCTGGCTTGTTAATCGACAGCACGCAGCTCGACTCGCAGGGGGCGGGGCAAATGCGGCCCGTGAACTCCGGAAAGTTGTTGGTGCTATATAAAATCTGCGCGGCCCGTTCCCACTCGCCTTCTGTCACGGCATCGTTGAAGTCGGGAATGAGGTTGCCCAGCGGGCAGCCGCTGTGGCAGAAAGGCACGCCGCAATCCATGCAGCGCATGGCCTGCTCTTTCGTCTTCTCCTCGGGGAAGGCGGTGTATATCTCGTTTGAGTCGTTTATTCTTTCCTTCGGGTCGCGTGCCTTGGGCAGTTCGCGGTCGTAGGTCAGGAATCCATCTATTTTTCCCATTAGGCTACTATTTTAATCGCTTCTGTTTCTTTTGCCTGCAGCGCCTTCTTCAGGTCGTGCGGCATTACTTTATGGAAGAACTTCTGGTCGGCGTGCCAGGCTTTGAGCATCTGCTGCGCCAGCACGCTTCCGGTGTAGGCCACATGCTCCCGCAGCTTTTGCTCTATCCAGGCGAGGTCCGCCTCATCGGGCTCCTCCAGGTCCACCATCGAGAGGTTGCACTGGTCCGGGAAGGCGTGGGCCGGGTCATATATAAAGGCGGTGCCGCCGCTCATGCCTGCCGCGAAGTTCTTGCCCACGCTGCCCAGCACCAGCACTTTGCCGCCGGTCATGTACTCGCAGCCGTGGTCGCCGATGCCCTCCACCACGGCCTCCACACCGGAGTTGCGCACACAGAAGCGCTCGCCGGCCATGCCGTTTATATAGGCGGTGCCGGAGGTGGCGCCATACAGGGCCACGTTGCCGGTGATGATGTGCTCGTGCGCCGCGTAGGTGGTGCCCTCGAACGGTTTCAGAATCAGCTTTCCGCCGGAGAGGCCCTTGCCCAGGTAATCGTTTGCCTCACCCACAAGCCTGAACGTAAGGCCCGGGGCAAGGAAGCCGCCGAAAGTCTGGCCGGCAGAGCCCTGGAAGGTGGCGGTGAAGCTGTCTTCCGGCAAACCCTCTTTCCCGTGGTTCACCGACACCTCATACGACAGCATGGCGCCCACAGAGCGGTCCACGTTGATGATGCGGTACTCCGCTTCCATCTTTCCTTTTTTGAAGTCGCGGATAAGCTTTCGGTCCAGCACCTGCTCGATGTCGTGGTCCTGGTGAATCTGGTGATATATACCCACGTTGCCTGGCGCCACCTCCTGGTGCAGGATAGGGGCGAAGTTCAGGTTCTTCAGTTTCCAGTGGTTCAGGTCGTTGCGCACTTTCAGCACCTGGCTCTGGCCCACCATCTCGTTGATGGTGCGGAAGCCCAGGGAGGCCATGATCTGGCGCAGTTCCTCGCCCAGGAAACGGAACAGGTTCACCACATAATCCGGGTCGCCGGTGAACAGCTGGCGCAGCTCCGGGTTCTGTGTGGCCACACCCACAGGGCAGGTGTTCAGGTGGCACTTGCGCATCATGATGCAGCCTTCCACAATCAGGGCGGCGGTGGCCACGCCGTATTCCTCCGCCCCGAGCAGCGTTGCCACAGCCAGGTCATACCCGGTCATCAGCTTGCCGTCGGTCTGGAGCACCACGCGGCTGCGCAGGTTGTTTTTCACCAGCGTCTGGTGCGCCTCTGCCAAACCAATCTCCCACGGCAGACCGGCATGGCGGATGGAGCTCAGCGGGCTGGCGCCCGTTCCGCCGTCGGCACCGGATATCATGATGGCATCGGCCTTGGCTTTGGCCACACCGGCCGCAATCGTGCCCACGCCCGCCTCCGACACCAGCTTCACGTTGATGCGGGCGTTCGGGTTGGCGTTCTTCAAATCATATATAAGCTGCTTCAGGTCCTCGATGGAGTAGATGTCGTGGTGCGGCGGCGGCGAGATAAGCCCCACGCCCGGTGTTGAATGGCGCACCCGCGCGATCCACTCGTCTACTTTGTGGCCCGGCAGCTGGCCGCCCTCGCCGGGCTTGGCGCCCTGCGCAATCTTAATCTGGAGCTCGTCGGCATTGGCCAGGTAATGGCTCGTCACGCCGAAGCGGCCGGAGGCCACCTGCTTGATGGCAGAGCGCTCAGAATCGCCGTTTGGCTTGATGACGTAACGGGCCTCGTCTTCGCCGCCCTCGCCGCTGTTGCTCTTGCCGCCGATGCGGTTCATGGCAATGGCCAGCGTGCTGTGCGCCTCATGCGAAAGGGAACCGAAAGACATGGCCCCGGTGGCAAAACGCTTCAGGATGGTCTCCACGGGCTCCACTTCCTCCAACGGCACCGACTGGCGCTTCCGGAACTCCAACAGGTTACGCAGCGTGATGGTCGATTCCTGGTGCTTGCGCACCAGCGCGGAGTATTGCTGGTATAGCTTGAAGTCGTTCAGGCGCGTGGATTTCTGCAGCAGGTGAATCACCTCCGGGCGCAGCAGGTGCTCCTCGCCGCGCCTTCTCCACTGGAAGAAGCCGCCTGTCTCCAGCAGGGCGTCCTTGTCCAGGTATGCAGCCTGGTGCTTTGTCAGCGCTTCGCGCTCCAAATCTTCGAAGTTGAGGCCCTCCAGGCGGCTGATGGTGCCCTTGAAGCACTTCTGTATCACCTCCTGCCCAAAGCCCAGGCACTCAAAAATCTGCGCGCTCTGGTACGACTGCAGGGTGCTGATGCCCATTTTAGAGAGGATTTTCAGCAAACCGTTGCCCACCGCATATATAAAGTTGTCGGCATAGGTCGCGAATGGCACCGATGCATCGAGCTTGTCCTGCTCCAGCATATGCTGGATGGTGTCGTATACCATATAAGGGTACACGCAGCTGGCGCCATAGCCAATAATGGTAGCGAAATGGTGCGTTTCCCAGGCGTCTCCGGCCTCTACCACCAGCCCGGTTTTTGTGCGAAGGCGCTTGTCCACCAGGTGGTGGTGTACGGCGCCCACAGCCAGCAGCGAAGGAATGGCGGCGCGGGTAGGGCCAATGGCCCGGTTCGAGATGATCAGGATTTTCTTCCCCTTGCGCACGGCAGCCTCCGCGTCTGCACATATCTTATCTATGGCCAGCTGCAGCGAGCCTGTCTCTGTGGTCGGGAAGGTGGCGTTGATAATGGCATGATCAAAGCCCTCGCTCTGGAGGTTGATGATCTTGTTGTAATCGCCGTGGCTCAGCACCGGGTGCGAAATATGGATCTGGCGCGTGTGGGCCGCAGACTCGTCCAGCACGTTCAGCGACTCGCCCAGGCGCGTGAACAGCGACATCACCAAACGCTCCCGGATCGGGTCGATGGGCGGATTGCTCACCTGCGCGAAGTGCTGCTTGAAGTAGTTGGACACATGCTGGCTTTGCAGCGACAGCACTGCCAGCGGTGCGTCGGAGCCCATGCTGCCAAGGGGCTCTTTGCCTGTGGTGGCCATCGGCTTGACGATCATCTTCAGATCCTCGTAGGTGTAGCCATAGGCCTTCTGCTTTTGCTGCAGTTCCTCCGGCTGCACCGTGTTCAGGCAAAAGTCCGGCTCCGGGCGCTGGTGCAGCTTGATGCGGTTCTGCTGTATCCAGTCGAAGTAGGGCTTGCCGTCGCACACCATGCGCTTGATCTCCTCGTCTTCATATATTCTGTTCTCTGATATATTGGCAAGCAGCATTTTGCCGGGCTGCAGTCGGCCGCGGCGCACCACGTCTTTCGGGTTCACGGGCAGCGCACCTGCCTCGGAGGCCATGATCAGGCGGCCCTGCTGTGTAATGCAGAAGCGCACCGGGCGCAGGCCGTTCCGGTCCAAAGTGGCGCCAATCTGGGTGCCATCAGTAAAGAACAAAGCTGCAGGGCCATCCCAGGGCTCCATCAGGGCCGCATGGTATTTATAGAAAGCCTTCTTGTAAGGGTCCATGAACGGGTTGTCCTGCCACGCCTCGGGTACCAGCATCATCATCACGTGCGGCAGCGGGCGGCCCGCCAGCGTCAGCAGCTCCACCATGGCGTCGAGGTTGGCCGAGTCGGAGTTCGCGGGGTTGGTGATGGGCAGCAGCCACTTCAGTTCCTCCTCCGTGAAGAGCGGGGAGCTCATCAGGGCCTCCTTCGACTTCATCTTGTTCACGTTGCCTCGGATGGTGTTGATCTCGCCGTTGTGGGCGATGAAGCGGAACGGCTGGGCCAGTTTCCAGTTCGGGAAGGTGTTGGTGGAGAAACGGGAGTGTACGATGGCCAGGGCAGACTTGAAGTCGGGGTGGCGCAGGTCGTGGTAATACTTCTCCACCTGGTCGGTCTTCAGCTGGCCTTTGTATATGATGGTGCGTGAGGACAGGCTGGGCATATAGAACGTGCCGTTTTCGCCGCTCACGTTACTTTTGATTTCGTGCGTAATCAGGCTGCGCAGCACAAACAATTTGCGCTCCAGTTCCTCCTCTTTTATATCGAGGTTCCCCGGCTGCACAAACACTTGCTCGATATAGGGTTCCACGGCTTTGGCCTCGTGGCCGGGCACGCGCCCGTTCACCGGCACCAGGCGGTAGCCCAGCAGGTCGAAGCCCAGTTGCCGGATGCACTGGTTCATGATCTGGCGACACTTGTCCCGCACCTCATACAAAGACGGGAAAAAGATCATCCCCACGCCGTAGCCGCCTTCCTGCGGGAGCTTGATGGCGAACTCGCTCAGCTGCTTCCGGAAAAACTCGTGCGGGAGCTGCACTAAAATGCCGGCACCGTCGCCTGTCTCGGCATCACTGCCTGTCGCGCCGCGGTGCTCCATGTTGGTCAGCATCGTGAGGGCGTCCTTCACAACACTGTGCGCCCTTCTCCCGTCCAGGTTAACGACACATCCTACCCCGCAGGCGTCATGCTCGAACTCGGGTCTGTACAACCCGGCATTTTTGGTTTTGTCTTGTTTCATCTACTAGAATATGAGGCAAGTATTAGCTTATTTGTGTAATCGAATTCATAATTTACTACAGGATTCATAAAAAAACAAATCAGTTGTTATAGATATTGTATGTAAAGAGATGGCTTTGGTAGTAAATTATTAAAAATAAAGCTGCTTAGCAAAATAAAAACCTAAAAATTCGGCTGTTTTCTGGCAATGCCACGGCAAACCGGGCCACAACATTTTTTTTATGTTTTCCTTAGAAAGTGTAAGCTTTTCCGGGCCGGGCGGTGTTTCGGCAGCTGATCCTGTCCCTGTGTAAAGCTGGTGTAGCGTAGAAAGATGTATAGACATATAATAGACGTATTTCTGAAAAATGTTATATATGTCGGCTTCCGCCGAAACAGGTTGGCACGGTCCTGATATCTATAACTGTCCTGTGGAGCTGCATTAGGGCAAAGGCTAATCAGAAGGACTTTTTATCGTGCTGCTTAGGAGCCTGAAAGGTAACCGGCATTCTGAAAAGAAAGCGTGTTTGCAGACGCACGGCCTAGGGAGACAAAACGATTGCCCCTATATCTGGGCGCGGGGCCATATAGTGCCCCTTTTCTGCAAAGAAGGTTTTATATACACAGTGCCGATCCATAGATGCAGGGGAAGGAATTAGTGTTCGGCAGACCAGGGGGCGGGAGCAAAGCATGCGGTGGCAGGAGCAGGGGTGTGGTAAAAGCATTGCTCCTGCCGGGCTGGCTAAAACTACGCAACAGCGTACAAGGCGATTGGGGTATTAGTACATAACCCGGTTGGTGGTATCTGGAATTTCCGGATTACGAGAAGCGGGAGACGTGCCTCTGCGGGGAGAAGAACAAAACGAAGTTTGCTGAAAAGTCACACTCCAAGGTGTGTTCGACTCAAATTGCGGCTTACGCTCGCTCTATAGATAAAACCCACCCCTGCAGGGAGGCAGGGGTGGGTTTCCCTCTTTCAGATTTAGGGCAAGTTTATATTGCGCCACATGAGGTATTTAAGAGAAGAAAGCAGATCGCAGTTTGGGCTATATATACTTCTAATGGGCGGAACTACAGTCTGATGGTGCAGCCGATGTTTACGGCGTAGTCAGAGAAGGCAGCGTCGCCATGCGTGTAGGTGCCTGTCTGTGCTGTTACCTCTTTATCAGTAACGCTCTGCAGGCGGTCGCGTTTAAAGGCTACCGGCACCGAGGCGAAGAAATTAACCTTGTTTAACTGATAGCTCAAGCCCGGCTCCACCGACTGCACGTAACCCGGCCTGCGGAAGCCCTTGCTGCTGCCGATGGCATCCTCCACGGGTACGCCTTCCATCCGGGCACCCAGAGACGCAACCATCCCTTTCAGCTTGCCCGGCAGGCTGTGACTCACGCCCAGCCGTACCATATACTGATCCGGCACGCTCATGATGGCCTCGTTGGCGCGCAGCGGCGAAAGGGTCTCGCGGAAGGTGCGGGTGCCGTTTTCCCCGCGCGGGTTAAAAAGGTAGTACACGTTGCCGTAAGTGCTCCAGTGGCTCGCCAGCATGTAATATCCGTTCAGCTCTGTGATAGCTCCCACGCCGCCATCACCCAACTGGATCGACTGGTCAACAGGACGTTCCTGCGTGCCGCCGTCGGGTCCTACATTGTAGAAGGTGTCCCTGTAGTCATAATTTCCCGTGGGCAGTTTCACGCCCAGGCCCAGCTGCAGATTCCCCTTGGTGGCCTTCTGCGGGTCCAGCAGCCACCTGTAGCCGACAATTCTGGCATCGCCAATGCCTGCCGAGCCGCTGCTGTGCCGTTCGGTCCTGCCGTGCTCATACAGCGAAGATCGCTTGTTGGCCAGCACCGGAATGCCCACGCTCAAAGACCATTTGTTGTTGAAGTGGCGGAGCAGGGTCAGGTCCAGGCTGTGCTGCCAGTTAATTACCTCCGTGTTTTGCTCCAGGCGCTCCTTTTGTTCCTCATCCCCCTTAAAGTGGCGGAACGATTTAAAATAACGGTGCGCCACATTGATTTGCCATCCTTTGGCAGAAGCCTCTTCCTCAGGGTGGTCCATGGTACAAGACATCATGCCGGTGCTTCTGATGGCTACACAGCCCTGTGCATTAACCTGGCTGTAAAAGGCCAGACATACGGCCGCAGACAGTAAAATTTTTTTCATGGATGGAAACGTTATTGATTCAAATATAAGGGAAAACCGCTGCACAAGCCGCTTTCTCAAGAGGCCATGGTTAGAGTGAGGAAAGGTACTGAAATTCTGACTTGTGAAACAATAAAAGTTTAAACATACTTATATATGGTAGAAATAAAAGGGGAGGGCGGGCAGCTGTATACACTCACAGTGCGCTTATACGTGCTGTTGTTAGCAGCCTTGACTACAACATCCGATTCGGAAATAGCAGGTGGTAAGCAGGGGCGCCCCGGCCCTTGGCCACCTATTTATAGGATGAGTTTGAACCATACCCCATGTATAGGAGGGAGGCTTCCTATATAGCCCAGGCCCTGCGGACATATGGAATGAAACGGCCCTGCTTCATGAAGCTATATAGGTCCACCGGAAAAAGATTGGCCCTGTTTATATATCCCGTATTATATCCTGTAGCATTCCTTCCTGCTATATAGGATAGAAAATGGCACCTCTATATAGGACGCAAAAAGTCCCTGCCGCCAGCACGGGAAAGTGGCAACAGGGACTTTCTTATAAATAAACCCGGCTGGTTAGGCGGAGTTTCGCTCAGCGTTGATGATGCCGAAGGAGCAGCGCATCACCATTTTCTCATAAACGGCCCTGCCGGAGCTTTGGATTCCGTGCTCCTCCATCTCCCGTATCTTGGTGAGCGCGTACTGCTGTATCGTGAGCAGCGGCAGCTCGATGCGCTGGCGCATCTGGATGGAGAGCAGGTTCACCGGCTTGTCTTCCATCAGCTCGCTGGCCCCCGCCAGGCGCAGGATATAGCTCTTGGTCAGCTGGAACTCCTCATAGATCATGTTCCACAGCTCGCCGTATTTCGGGTGCCGCGCCAGGAAGGCCGTCAGCGGGAAGAAGCATTTGGTCATCGCCATCTCACAGTTGTCCATCAGCGTCTTAAAGAACAGCGAGCGCTCATACAGCTGCTGCACCTCGTCCCACTTCCCGGCTTCCTCGAGCCTTTGCAGGGCGGTGCCCACGCCATAATACCCCGGCAGGTTCTGCTTCAGCTGGCTCCACGAGCCCACGTACGGCACGGCCCGCAGGTCATCCAGGTTGAGCTTGCCCGGCTTGCGCTTGGAGGGGCGGCTGCCGATGTTCGCTTCGGCATAGTAACGCAGCGGGCTGGCGGAGTTCAGGTACTCCAAAAAGTTCGGGTGGTTTTTCAGCGCGCTGTACTTCTCAAAACTCTCGTTCGACAGGTACTGCAACAACTCCTCCTCACCAGCGGTGAGGGCGGCCTCCTGCGAGGCGAACAGCGTGTTGCGGATGCCCGCGTGCATCAGCTGCTCGATGTTGTACTGGGCCGAGTCCACGATGCCGAAATTGGAGCTGATGGTCTGTCCCTGTATGGTGAGCTGGATCTCCCTGTTGGAGATGTTGGGACCGAGGGAGGCGTAAAACTGGTGTGTCTGTCCGCCGCCGCGCGCCGGGGGGCCGCCCCTGCCGTCGAAGAACACCACCTCCACATCGTACTGCTTGGATATGGCGCTCAACTCCTCCTTTGCTTTATATATACCCCAGTTGGCCATCAGGTAGCCGCCGTCCTTGGTGCCGTCCGAGAAGCCGAGCATGATGGTCTGGATGTTGTCGCGCTGCTGCAGGTGCCGGCGGTAGGTCTCATTCTCATAGAGGTCCTTCATCACCCCGGCGGCGTTCTGGAGGTCGTCGATTGTCTCGAAGAGCGGCACAATGTCCACGGGCATGTCATCCTGCTTCCAGCCGGCCAGCAGGAACAGGCCATATACCTGCATGATATCGAGGGCGGTGGTGCTGTGGCTGATGATGTAGCGGTGGCAGCCGATCTCCCCGTTTGTCCGCTGGATGGTTTTCATGGCGGCCATGCTCTCCAGCACGTCGCGGTGCAGCTCGCTCTCCAGCACTGACGGGTCCACGGCTTCTCTCACCTGCAGCATCGCCGCTATTTTTTCATGTTCCGGCAGGCCTGCATAGTCCTTGGGCACCGCAGTAGTGGTTTCTGCCAGCACCTCCAGCAGCTCCGTATGCACCGAGCTGTCCTGGCGCACGTCCAGGGCGGCGAAGAACAGCCCGAAGAGCTCGACCTTGCTGAGCAGGTTCTCGACCATGTTGAGGAACAGGCTGTTGTGCTCCTCTATCAGGATGGTGCGTATCTGCTGCAGGGCACCTATTATTTCTTCTGTCGAGATGTCCAGCTCGTGGTTGGGCACAAACAGGTTATTGTACAGCTTTTGCTCCAGCGCCTGCACCACGTTCGACACGCCCTTGAAGGTGAGGCGGCGCTTCAGCCGGCGCACGTCCAGGTAGTACGACTTGAGGGCGCCGCCCCGCAGGGCCTCGGCCACTTTCAGGGTGATGCCCGCATTCACGAAGGGGTTGCCGTCCCGGTCGCCGCCCGGCCAGAAGCCGAAGCGGATGATGGGGTTCTCCGGGCTTACCTCCTTCGGGAAATTGTTTTTGAGGAAGGTCAGGATGTTGCCCGCCGCGTGGTAGAACACGTTCTCGAGGTACCAGATCAGGTTCATGGCCTCATCGAGCGGCGTGGGCTTCTCGTTCTTGAAGAACGGGGTCTTGCCCAATTGCCGCAGGTAGCTGTTTATCTGGGCCGTGTTGTCGTTCATCATCGCCTTCGACAGGTCGTTGATGATGCCCAGCACCTCGCTCGGGTAAAACTGCGTGGGGTGCGCCGTGAGCACCAGCCGCACCGAAAAATCCTTCAGTTTCTCGGCCAACTGGTCCTTTGTCCTGGTCTGCAGCACCTCCGTCTGCAGTTGCTTCAGCGTGCCTGGCCCCTGCATGTCGTGGATGTCGCGGTAGGCGGCATCCTCCAGCGCATCGAACAATACCACCTGGCGCTCGGTGTACTGCACAAACCGGAACAGCAGGTCAATGACTTCCTGGTCGTTCTGGTAGGAGGTGTGCTGCTTGAAAAAAGAGTTGATGAGCTCGACCGGACTCTGGTTTTTGGCGAAGCCCTCTTCGCAGTGCAGCAGGAAAATGGTCAGGAGCACCCCGGTTTTCTCTACCCGGTGGAAGGGCAGCGCCGTGAACAGGCTATTGTACAACTGAAACCGGAGGCCTACCTGCTTGTTGTAAACCTGTATTGTGCTGTTGGCGGAGCCATCCATGTGTCGTGGTCTTTTTTGCAATGCTATATAGGTTTTGGTGATACAATTATATTTATCGCAATATAAACAAGCATTCTTTAACAACGTAGTATTTAAGGTGCAAATCTCCAAAAAGCGTGCGCCTCACGGGTATCAGGCTGCCTGTTGCGCCTTCCCCTTCTGTATGGATGTAATACGCGCCCTTATCAGAAACAGTGCTGGGCTTCACTAACCAACAGAACTACTTTCGCAGCTGAAACATGACCCGTCACTAACCTACAGGGAAACGCGTGCTTTTCCCTGTAGGTTAGATTTCCCATCCTCAGAGAGGTTGTACGGAAGTATTTCTCTGAGGCTAATCAATGACACTATAGAGCGTATGAAAAAGTACATCACCTGCAGGTCTACGCCACTATGGATTCCGCGATTGTGGTTTCAGGGCACGCATCGCCCGCTATGGGCTGCAACCACTGATATGGCCGCTATAAGTATAAATTTTATGTTACCAGATTTCATTTAATGTACCATATTACTCGTATAATTATGAGATAAGTACTGAAAAGGGCACAGTACTACCATCTGCAATATCCAAACTGAGAATAAGCAGCCAGTTGAGAGGCCGGTATATCTACTTTGCCGTCTCGCAGCCAAGGCTGAGAAAAACTACGAAAGTGCAAGCGGGCGGCTGTCTGTTTGCCACCATGTTGCTGCGCCGGGTACGGATGGCACCTGCAGGCAGCGTTTATATACACTTTTAAGCTGCAGCGCTCATGTGCCCGAACCCGCCGCTTGCTACCTTACTGTTGTTGATGGACTGGTTCCGGCTCCGGCCGCAGTCCATTGCAGCCCTTGCAGAGTTTACCCTCTGCCTGGTCATCTCGCTGTACCTTCTCAGCATCCAAAACAAGACGAAAGACGGTTTCCTGATCACCGGCATGTTCATCTTGCACACCTTCTACAATGCCGTTTCCTTCACCCGCAACTCAGCGTTCGACACGGCTGCGTACGTGCCCATCGTGTGGGTTCACAGCATCATCCTGATCATTTTGGCGCTGTACCACCTGGTGTTCTGCTACTCATACCGCCAGAACCCTTTTCCGAGGGAGATGCGCCTGGTGCTGGTGGTTAGCGGCTTACTGCTGTGCATCGGGCTTTCCTTCCACCGGATAGGCTTCCCCTGGACCTTTCCTATACACTTTGTCATCTCCATCTGGATTGTGGGGGTTTTTGTGCGAAAGGCTATATGGTCTGTACGGCAACGGCGGAAGGCAGCAGGAGGGCGCGCTGTGCAAATCAGCCTTAAAGTTGTGTTAGAGGAGCTCCGAAACCCCATCAGCCGCGACACCAAGGCATACCGGGTCTTCGCGCTGTGGTGCCTGCTGCTCGTCGTGACCTGGCTCAACGCCAACCTAGGTATTTTCCAGATCATACCGGGCTGGTGGGAGCAGGTGCACCATGCCTTTTACCTGGTGTTGCTCACCTGGATCGTGATCAATTATATGTCTTACGCCCAGGAGTCCACCACGTTCCTGGCGAAGCTGGTGGGCCTGTTCATGTGCCTGACGCTGGTGCTGCTAGGCATGCTGGGCTTCCTGCTCTACGGCGTGGACAACCAGGTGGGAGTGGGTGGCGACAAGGAGGACGCGCTGCGCATCCTGGCCTACCTCATCCCCCTCTCCACCGTCATCATCGTGCTGGTGTTCCCGGTGTTTTTCAAGAGCAACCTGCTGCGCCCGCTCGGTTATGTGCTGCGGGGCGTGCAGCGGGTGAATGCCGGGGAGTTGCGGGTGGAAGTACCCGTGGAGGTGCAGGATGAGATTGGGGCGCTTGCCCAGCAGTTTAACCGCATGACTGCCTCGCTGCGGCGCTATGCCGAGCAGATGGAGAGCCTGGTGGCCAAGCGTACCGCTGAGCTGGAGCGAAAGTCCGCTGAGCTGGAGCAGCAGAAGGAACAGCTCCAGCACACCCTCGACAATCTGAAGGCGACGCAGGCCCAACTGGTGCAGTCGGAGAAGATGGCCTCGCTGGGTGAGCTCACCGCCGGCATCGCCCACGAGATTCAGAACCCGCTCAACTTTGTGAATAACTTCACCGAGCTCAGCACCGAGCTGGTGGCCGACCTGCGCCAGGAGATATCCCAGCAGCCAGAGCCTGCCCGCCGCGACGGCGCGGCTGCCATCCTCTCCGATCTGGAGCAGAACCTGGGCAAGATATACCAGCACGGCCTCCGCGCAGATGCCATTGTGAAAGGCATGCTGCAGCACTCGCGCAAGAGCACCGGCCACAAAGAGCCCACCGACATCAACGCCCTGGCCGATGAGTACCTGCGCCTCGCCTACCACGGGCTGCGGGCCAAAGACAAGAGCTTCAACGCCACCCTCGTCACCGATTTCGACAAGAAGGTGGGGTTGGTGGAGGTGGTGCCGCAGGACCTGGGCAGGGTGCTGCTCAACCTGTTCAACAACGCTTTTTACGCCGTGCAGCAGAAGCAGCAGAAAAAGGGGGAGGCGTATCAGCCCGAGGTGTCGGTGAGCACGCGCCGCCTGGGCGACGCGGTGGAGATACGGGTGCGTGACAACGGCCCCGGCATACCCAAAGAAGCGGTTAACCGTATCTTTCAGCCCTTCTTCACCACCAAGCCCGCTGGGCAGGGCACGGGCCTGGGCTTGTCACTCAGCTTCGACATCGTCACCAAGGGCCACGGCGGCAAGCTCTCTTTTGATACCGCAGAGGGGCAGTACACGGAGTTCACGATACAGATGCCCGTGATGAAAGTTGACGAGCGCGTGCTGGCAACCACCTGAGAGTTGCGTGGCCGACTGTTTTCTGGCTTTAGCTTCACTTTATTTCCACTTAACCAATAATTCCCATGGCTATCCGAATCAAGACCCCCGGCATACACCACATTGGCTTGAGGTGCAGGGATATGAACCGGTCAAAGAAGTTCTACAGGGAGGTGCTGGGCTTCGACATCTTGCTCGACACGCCCCATCTTTTTGGTTTTATGGTCGGCTCAAACTTTATCGGGTTCCTGCAGGCCACCCAGGAGCTGGACGGGGAGGCAGCGTTCAGCCCCTTCCATATCGGCCTGGACCACCTGGCCATGGCCTGTGAGGAGGAGGCGGAACTGCACCGCGTTGCCCGCGCCCTGACCGATGCCGGGGTAGAGAACACCGGGGTAAAAAGAGACGCCACCCTGAATAAAGACTACGTGGCGTTCAAAGACCCCGACCGCATCCAATGGGAGTTATATATGGCATGAGGTGTAAATAAGTTAGTATGCCTTCTGTTGCTGAAGCCACACAGGACAAGGTAGATGCCTTGAACGACAAAGCAAGGGCGCTGATGGTTGTCAACTCTAACCAGGCGCTTCTGTTGAGCCAGGATGCGGTGCGCCTCGCCGAAAGCATACATTACCCGAAAGGAATGGCAGCAGGGCTGCAAACGCTGGGCTTCTGCCATATCAGGCACTCAGAGCACGAACAGGCATCCGACTGCCTGGACCGGGCCTTCGTGCTTTTTCAGTCGCTGGATGATGTGAAAGGGCAGGCGGATATATGGCAGTACAGGGGCATCATCAGCCGCTGCCTGTGCAATTACGCCGCGTCCCTTGAGTACCTGTTCCAGGCCCTGGGCATACGGGAAAAACTCGCCGATGCTGGTAAAGAGGGCATCCCGTTGAACCTGTACGATGTGGGCATCACCTACAGGTATCTCGGCAACTACAGCAAAGCCCTTGATTACCTGCAGCAGAGCCTGGCAAAGGCTAGAAAGGAGAACGCCACGCTGACGGAGTCTTATGTGCTGAACAACATCGGCCTGATTTACGCAGAGAGCGGGGACTACGCGCATGCGCTCCCCTATTACCAGGAGAGCCTGAAACTCCGGAGGCTGAACGGCGACCAGTGGGGGGAGGCGGGGTGCCTGGACAACAGGGGCAATGCCCACTATAACCTGGGAGATTACGCTCAGGCTTTATCCTGCTGTGAGCAAAGCCTGGCCATATCGGAGGCCATCGGAGACAAGAAGGGACAGGCGAACGCGCTTTTCCATATAGGCAGCATCCGGTACAGGCTCAAAAACTTTGAAGAGGCACACCGTAACTGGGAGAAAAGCCAGGAAGTGCGGAAAAGCATTCAGGATAAAAAGGGCCAGGCAGAAATCCTCCTCTGCTTCAGCGAACTTTACGGAAACAAAGCATACCCGAAGGCCGACACAGCGAAAGCCCTTGCGCTTTTAGAGGAGGGGCTGCGCATCGGGGAGGCTATCAAGGCAAAAGACACGCTCTCTAAAATCCACCGGGGCTTTTACCAACTGCTGAAAGGGGCGGAGCGGCACCAGGAGGCGCTGCTGCATTACGAGGCGCATATCGCGCTGGATAAGGCCGTACACAGCGAGGCGATGAGCAAGAAGGTGCTGGACCTGGAGGTGTCGCACCGCATCGAGCAGGCCCAGAAGGAAACGGAGGCTGTCCGGCTCCGCAACACGGAGCTGGCCAGGCTGAACGAAGAGATACAGGAGCAGAAGGAGCGAACTGAGCTGCAGCGGGATGTGCTCCGCAAGACCCTTACGGACCTGAAGGCGACGCAGTCGCAGCTGGTGCAGTCGGAGAAGATGGCCTCGCTCGGGGAACTCACCGCCGGCATCGCCCACGAGATTCAGAACCCGCTCAACTTCGTCAACAATTTTTCGGAGGTGAGCGTCGAACTGTGCAAAGAGATCAGGCAGGAACAGGAGGCGGGGCGGCTGGCAGAGGCGCAGGCATTGCTGGACGAGCTTGTCGAGAGCCTCTACAAAATACAGCAGCACGGGCGGCGGGCCGAAGCCATCGTGAAAGGCATGCTGCAGCACTCGCGCAGCAGCACCGGGCAGAAAGAGCCTACAGACGTGAACGCCCTGGCAAACGAGTACATGCGCCTCGCTTACCACGGGCTGCGGGCCAAAGACCAAAGCTTCAACACCGCGCTTGCCACTGAGTTTGACGAGCAGCTTCACAAGGTGAGCGTGGTGCCGCAGGAGCTGGGTAGGGTGCTGCTGAACCTCTTCAACAACGCCTTTTATGCGGTGCAGCAGAAACAGAAGCAGGGGCTGGAGGATTACAGGCCGGAGGTGCGGCTGCGCACGCGCCGGCTGGACGACGCGGTGGAGGTGCGGGTGCGCGACAACGGCACGGGCATACCGGACAAGGTGCGGGATAAAATCTTCCAGCCCTTCTTCACCACCAAGCCCAGTGGGCAGGGCACAGGCCTGGGCCTGTCGCTCAGCTACGACATCATCACCAAGGGCCACGGCGGAAAACTGCGGGTGGAGAGCCGGGAGGGGGAGTACACCGAGTTCATCATATACCTGCCTGCACCTGTTGCGGAAGCTCCCCGATAAGCCGGCAAGCTGATAAAGCCCATTGAGTCCACCCGGCGGCGCAGTTCATATATAACATGGGCAGGTCTGGCCTGTAAGTGGGGAAAACCTGATGATGAAAAAATTATTCTTCGTATATAAATATGTAAACTGATAATCTTTAAATTGTATTTGCATTATACACCGCAGAAATGAACATACTTATTGTAGATGACGAACAGGATGTGCAGCCGCTTTTTAAGCAGCGCTTCCGGAAGGAGATTATGCGAGGCGAGGTGAACCTGGACTTCGCGCACTCCGGCGAGGGGGCTTTCTCCTATCTGGAGCAGCACCCCTCCGAAGTATCGCTCATTCTGTCGGACATCAACATGCCCGGCATGAGCGGTATAGAGTTGCTCCGCAAGATCAGGCAAAAGTATAATTCGCCCCCTCCCGTCATGATGATGGTGACGGCGTACAGCGACGAGGAAAACTACCAGCAGGCGATGAAATATGGCGCTGACGATTTCCTGACCAAGCCGCTGGATTTTAATCTTTTGAAGGAGAAACTAAAACTTCTCGCATTTTGATGGCTAAGATCCTTGTAGTAGACGATGAGGCTGACCTCGAGTTGCTGATAAAGCAGAAGTTCAGGCGGAAGATAAGGGAGAACACCTACAAGTTCGTGTTTGCCCAGAACGGTGTGGAGGCCCTGGTGAAACTGCAGGAACACCCCGACATGGACATCGTGCTCAGCGACATCAACATGCCGGAGATGGACGGGCTCACGCTGCTTACGAAGCTGCCCGAGGCCAACCCCATCATCAAGGCCGTCATCGTGTCGGCTTACGGCGATATGGAGAACATCAGGACAGCCATGAACCGCGGCGCCTTCGATTTCATATGCAAGCCCGTCAATTTCGAGGATCTGGAGCTGACGATGGAGAAAACCATGAAGCACGTAACCCAGCTGCGTGAAACAGTGCAGGCCATCAAGGAAAACAATATCCTGAAGATGTATGTGGATGAGACGGTGCTCAACTTTATGCTTCACAAGGAGTTCGAGAGCGCGCTGATGCTGAACGAGACCATCCAGGCCACCGTCGTGTTCATCGACATCTGCGGTTTTACGTCCATAACGGAGCGCGTGCCTGCCAACACTGTCGTCAGCCTGCTCAATAACCTCTTCGACCTGATGGTGAAGGAGGTGATCGCGCAGGAAGGCCATATAGACAAGTTTCTGGGGGATGCCGTGATGGCGGTGTTCCGGGGCAGCTTCCACCTCGACCGCGCCATTGATGCGGCCCTGGCCGTCCGGAAGGCATTTGAGTCGGCGCAGGAGATACAGGCAGAAGGCGCTGTGTTCAAGCCGCAGGTGTCTATCGGGGTGGGCTCCGGGGAGATGGTGTCCGGCAACATCGGCTCTGCGTCGCTCCGGCGCCTCGATTACACCGTAATCGGCGACGCCGTAAACGTGGCCCAGCGGCTGCAGTCGGTGGCGCAGCCCGGCCAGATTGTGATTCCCTCCGGCATATATGAGCAGGTAAAAGAGTCGTTCAAGTGCCGGCATATAGGCGAGGCCAAGCTGAAGAACAAGGCGCTGCCGGTGGTGATATACGAGGTACTGGAGTAAGCGCCGGTCTCGCTGCCCAATATGCCTGAGCCTCCTTTATAAAAAATGCCGTTTTATATATAGTTTTATATTGTCGCCGTTTCCTGCTGCCCGCCCGCGGATGAGAGACCGGGGTTACAGGAACCGTCACTCCCCGCAAGGGGCAGAGCCTTTTTTGTGTATATAAGTGAAACGCTCCTGGATTTATATATACCACAACTAACCTCCTCTGCCAAAAGTTATTTTGATTTCCGTAGTCCCCTTTCTGCCGTTTTCCAGCAGGCGGGACTGGCCGCCGAAGCGCTTGCGACAACCATCATTTTTTAAAAAATACTACCAATCGCCGAAAAAGCAGCCTAACTTAGTGGAGACTGACAGCCTTTTGTGTTGCCCATCGTAAATGGAGGCTCTATTTTGTTAAACGACATGAATCTTTTCAAAGACGGCGGGGAGATGGGTGCCCTGATGGAAGCCTACGACTGGGACAGCCATCCGCTGGGCAGGCCCGAGGGCTGGCCCCAGAGCCTGCAAACGGGCACCCGCATGATGCTGGGCTCCGGCTTCCCGATGTTTATATGGTGGTCGGGCGAGTTTTATATGTTTCACAACGATGCCTACCTTCCGGCGCTGGGCAACAAGCACCCGCGCGCGCTGGGTGCCAGCGCGCGCCACATGTGGTCTGAGATATGGGGGCAGTTGGGGGTAGTCGCCGAAGGCATCCTGAGCGGTGCCAGCCGTCATTTCTACGCGCAGGAGCTGCTGGTGACCCTGAACCGCAGCGGCTTTCTGGAAGAAACCTACTGGACATTCTCCTACAGCCCCATGCCCGACGACAGCGGCAGCGCGGGCGGCGTTTTCTGTGCCTGCACCGAGGTTACCGAAAAAGTGCTGACGCAGCGGCGCCTCCACACCATCCGTGACATAGCGGCAGCCACGACAGAGTCACTTTCTGTGGACCAGGTGTGCCGGCAGGTATGCGAACTGCTGAACCGGAATGCCCAGGATATTCCGTTCAGCCTGCTCTACCTGCTGAACGCGGAGGGTACGGTTGCCAGCCTCAGCGGCGTGTCTGGCGAGACAGGCGCAACCACTATATATAAGGAAATTGAACTGGCCGCACCGGCAGGCCAGGAAATTGCCAGTACAAACCGCGATCAGGAAGCACAGCCGCACCTGCGCAACAGGCTCCTGAACATTCCCGACGGTATCTGGAAGCTTGGCTCGGACCGGGCGGTGGTGGTGCCGGTGTACCAGCCCACAGAGAGCCGGCTGCTTGGTTTTCTGGTGCTGGGCACCAGCCAGCGGCTGCCTTACGACGCCGCCTACCAGGGCTTTCACCAACTCCTGGCCGGGCAGGTTGCCGCAACCGTCTCCAGCATCAGGTCCCGGAAGAACGTGGAGGCAAGGGAACAGAGCATGCGCCAGCTGGCCAATTCCATACCGCATCTGATACTCACCGCCAAAGCCAACGGGCTTGTGGATTACGCCAACCAGCAGTGGTACGCCTATACAGGCTTCACGGAGGAGGAAACCATGGGATGGGGATGGGTTAGCGCCATACACCCCGAGGACGCTGGCCGGGCTGCCAAAGGCTGGGGGCATGGGCATGCCAACGGAGATAACATTCTTCTCGACTACAGGCTAAAGCGGGCCGATGGACAGTACAGGTGGCACCGGGTGCATGCTGTGGTCGGTTTGAGCGGGGATGACAGCAAGGCCAAGCGCTGGTATGGCACCATCACCGACATACACGACCAGAAATTGGCCGAGGCAGACCTGCAGCAAAGTAAGGCACAGGAGCAGGCCGCACACGCCGCGGCAGAGTTACAGCGCACCCACCTGCAAAGGCTCTTCCAGCAGGCTCCCGCTGCCATCACCATCCTAAGCGGCCCCGATTTGGTGTTCGAACTGGTGAACCCGGGATACCAGCAACTGTTCCCGGGCCGGCCGTTGCTGGGGTTGCCCGTGCTGGAGGCGCTGCCTGAGGTGTCCAGCCAGCCTATCTGGACGATCCTGAAGAACGTGTACCAGACTGGTGAGTCATATGTGGGGAATGAGGTGCGGCTGATGCTGGCGCGCGTCGAAGGGGGGCCGCTGGAGGAGATTTACTTCAACTTCATATACCAGGCGCGGCACGACCAGGAGGGCCGGGTGGATGGCGTGCTGGTGTTTGCCTATGAAGTGACGGATCTGGTGGAGGCACGCCACAAGGTAGAGAGCAGCGAGGAGCAGCTCCGCATAGCCATTGAAGCGGGCAACCTGGCCACCTTTAACCTGGATCTGCTCACCAACACCACCACCCGCAGCGGCAACCACGACCAGTTGTTCGGCCATGAGTCGGAGTTGCTGGAGTGGAACATGGACGCCCTGCTGCAGCACATGCTACCCGAAGACCGCCCCACGGTGCTGGAGCAGTTCAAGGAGTCTATCAGCAGCGGCAGGCTTTTCCTGAACCCGCGCATTGTGCGGCGGGACGGGGGGCTGCACTGGGTCGAAGGACATGGCAAAGTGTTTTACGACGGGATGAACCAACCGGTCCGCATCGCCGGTGTTGTGGCCGATGTAACCGAGCGCAGGCAGGCCGAGCAGCTGCTGCGGAACCTTACGACCGATCTGGCTGCCGCCAATACCGCTATCCAGGCCAGAAACCAGGAGCTGGCCCAGACAAATGCGCAGCTCACCCGGATTAACACCGACCTCGATAATTTCGTGTACACCGCTTCCCATGACCTGCGCTCGCCCATTAACTCGATGGAGGGCCTGCTGAATGTGCTGAAGGAGCAACTGGGGCATAAGCTGGGGGAGGAGGAGCAGGTGCTCATCCGGCACCTGACCGCTTCCATGGCTAAGCTGAACCAGACCATCCAGGACCTTTCGGAAATCGTGAAGGTGCAGAAAGACACCGACCTGCCCCTGGAGGCCGTTTCGGTGGCGGACGTGCTGGCGGACGTGCTGGCGGACCTGGAGGACCGGGCCAAAGCGCTTTCGGCGGACATTGCCTTCGAACTGGAGGTGGAGTCGCTTGATTTTCCGAGGAAGTACCTGCGCAGCATCCTGTACAACCTGCTCTCCAATGCGATCAATTATCGGCACCTAAGCCGAACACCCCGCATCCGCGTGCGTACACAACGGAAAGACAGGCAGGTGCAGCTCTCCGTCTCGGACAACGGGCTTGGCCTGAACGACCGGCAGTTGAAAAAGCTTTTCGGCATGTTCCAGCGGATGCACCCACACACAGAGGGGAGTGGTATCGGGCTTTATACGACCAAACGGGTGGTCGAAAACTACGGGGGCAGTATAACAGTGGAGAGCAGGGAAGGGGAAGGCACTACTTTTTATGTAATATTCAGAAGTGCTGCGACATAATTTATGCAACAGATCAATCACGTTTTACTGGTAGATGACGACCCGGCAAGCAATTTTCTGGCGCAGCTGCTATTCAGGAAGATAGGGACGGTGTCGCATGTTTCGGTGGCCGCTAACGGGAAAGAGGCGCTGGACTTTATATCAAAACAACACGGCAAGTGCGGCCTCCCGGATCTGATCCTGCTGGACATCAACATGCCCCTGATGGATGGCTTCGAATTCATGGACCATTTCCAGCAACTCCCCGGGCACCACCTTACCCGCGTGGTGCTGCTTTCCTCCTCTGTTTCCTCAAAGGATGCCCAAAAAGCAGCCAGCTATCAGTTCAAGGGCTTCATCAACAAGCCCCTCACCAAAGAGAAGCTGGCGCATATAATAGAAGACTAACCTCCCCTCTCGCCCTCTTGCTCCGGCTCCGGTTTTATATAGGCAGATAGAAGAATACCTGTATAGCCCGCAGCCGCCAACAAAGCGATTCAGGTGCCGTATCAATTGGGCAGGTATATATAGATGGTGCGTCCGGAGGCTCACCGCTATTATATCTGACCTGCCTGCGCCGGGGCGGCAGGAAACAAATCCATCCTCCTAAAAAACATATCCTTTGGATAGAAGAGACGTTGACGCGGTTGTGGTGGGCTCCGGCCCGAATGGGCTGGCGGCTGCCATTACGCTGCAGCAGGCGGGGGCCTCGGTGCTGCTGCTGGAGGCCAAGGACACCATCGGCGGCGGCCTACGGTCGAAGGCACTCACGTTGCCGGGCTTCGTGCATGATGTCTGCTCGGCCATACACCCGCTTGCGGTTGAATCTCCTTTCTTCAAAACTCTTCCGCTTGCCGAACATGGCCTCCGGTATGTGTTTCCGCCTCTGTCGGCGGCGCACCCCTTCGACAATGGCAGGGCCGCTGTGCTGGAGAAGTCGGTGGAGGCAACGGCCAGGCGCCTGGGCGCTGATGCGGGTGCTTATGACAGACTGCTGGCGCCCATCGTGAAAGACTGGCCCAGGCTGGCGCCGGAGTTGCTGGCTCCGCTGCACATCCCGGACCACCCGCTGGCCATGGCAAAGTTTGGGCTGCAGGCGCTGCCCTCTGCTGTGACGCTCGCCAACCGCCATTTCCGCACCGCCGAAGCACGCGGACTGTGGGCAGGCATGGCGGCCCACGCCCTACAGCCCCTCACCAACCTAACGACATCGGCCATCGGGCTGGTGCTGATGGCAGTGGGGCATGTCAAAGGATGGCCCGTTCCGGTGGGCGGGTCAGGGAGCATTGCGGATGCCCTGGCGTCCTACTTCCTATCGCTCGGGGGGAAGATAGAGACAGGGGTATATATAGACCACATAAGCCAGCTCCCGTCGGCCCGCGCCGTGCTGCTCGACCTAACGCCCCGCCAGTTGCTGCAGCTAGCCGGGCATCGGTTCTCGAGCCTATATAAATGGCAACTCGGCCGCTACCGCTACGGCATGGGCGTGTTCAAGATCGACTGGGCTTTGGACGGGCCCATTCCCTTTACGGCCCCGGAGTGCAGGCTGGCCGGAACAGTGCATCTAGGCAACACGCTGGAGGAAATCGCCCGAAGCGAGCACATCACCTCGCAGGGGGGGCACCCGGAGCACCCGTTTGTGCTGCTGGCGCAGCAAAGCCTTTTCGACACGGGCCGGGCTCCCGCCGGCAGGCACACCGCCTGGGCCTACTGCCACGTTCCCAACGGCTCTGAGGCAGACATGACGGCAGCCATCGAGCGGCAGGTGGAGCGCTTTGCCCCCGGTTTCCGGGACCTCATCCTGGCCAGGCACGTGATGAACACCGCCCAGATGCAGGCATATAACCCCAACTACATAGGCGGGGACATCAACGGCGGCATTATAGACATCGGGCAACTGTTCACAAGGCCCGCGCTGCGCCTCTCGCCATACCGCACCTCTGCCAAAGGCATCTATATCTGCTCGTCCTCCACCCCGCCGGGCGGGGGCGTACACGGCATGTGCGGCTTCCACGCTGCAAAGCGGGCTTTGAAAGACCTGTTCTAAGGCTGGCAGCTTCAGCGATTCCGACAAATTATATATAAAGCTTCATGATGATATATCCATTCTAATTTGTATTTTAGGATGAGGAATCTGAAGGCAAGCGAAGGTTGCGTTCTGGCGAACTGCCCCCTGTGATTTCCACTTTCCAAAGCCGGACCATATCCCTTAACCGCATTCCTATACCTATATAGCATTATGAAGCACAGCATCTTTGAGCAGGGCATCAAGCAGGGGCTGTTCGAGCGCGTGGACAGGCTGCAGCCAGATACAAAAGGGAAGTGGGGAAAGCTGCGCGTGGAGCAGATGGTGCGGCATCTGTCGGAGGCCAACGGCATGGCCTTCGCAGATATACCGATGCCGGACAGGAGCAACCTGCTTACCCGCACGCTGTTCAAGTGGATGTTCCTGAGCAATATAAAGCCGCCTGGGCGCGAGGAGGGAAACATCAGGACCTTCCCGGAGGTGGATGTGGTGCAGCTCGGGACGGTGGTGGAGGACCTGGAGGCAGAAAAAGTGAGGTATAAAAACTCCGTGGAGCGCCTTCTGGCTGCCCCGCATCTCCACCCCACGCACACGGCTTTCGGTAAAATGACCCGGGAGGACTGGGGGCTTCTGGCCTACGCGCATGCCGACTATCACCTAACTCAGTTTGGCGTTTGAGCACCATCAGCAAGGCCGTTCAGGTGCTGGAGGAGCAACTGCAGGCCGCCACAGACCCCATTGCGCAGGTTGATCTGCTCAACAGCATCGCGTACGAAGCCCGCCATACCGACACGGACCTGTCGTTGCAGAAGAGCGGCCAGGCGCTGGAACTCGCGGAAAAAGCCTCGTACCAGAAAGGGATGGGCCATGCGCTCCTGAACCGGGGATTTGCTGAAGTGGTGCTGGCGAATTATTCGGCCGCTTACCAGACGCTGCAGAAAGCCGCCGCCATTTTTGAGACGCTGCAGGATGAACAGGGGCGGGCGCATGTGTTTTATAACCTGGGGCTTGTATACCGGGGCATCGGCGACTTTGGACAGGCGCTGGAGGCATTTCAGCAGAGCCTCGTTCTGCGGCAGTCGCTGGGCGACAGGTCGGGCGAAGCCGCCTGCCAGATGCAACTGGGCTACCTGTATATGCAGTCAGGCAACATTGAAGAAGCAGGCAATCGCTACAGGAAGAGCCTTGCCATTCAAAGGCAGCTGAACGACCGGGCCGGAATTGCCGCCGCGCAGATGGGCACCGCCATCATTCAGCAGAAAATGCAGCAGTTTGGGGAAGCGGAGGCCAATCTGCTCGAAAGCCTGGCTATCCGGAAGGAACTGGGCGAGATGCACGGGTGGCTGGTTTCCTTGCATTACCTCGGCGAGTTTTACCTGGAGCGGGACAGGCCGGAACAGGCGGAGAAATACCTGATGGAAGCCCTGGAGCTGTCTAAACAGCATTCCAATCCTTTTCCGGCTAACCTCTGCCGGTTATATACCTGCTTGGCCAGGCTATATATAAAAGGGGAGCGATACCTGGAGGCCATCCAGTACCTGCAGCAGGCGCTGCAGAACGCCGAGAAAGCAAACCTGAAATACCTGTTGTACGACATCCACCTTGCCCTGTCTGATGCATACCGGAAACTCGGGGACTACCGAAGCGCACTCGCGAGTTATGAAAAGTACCATGTGTGCAAAGAGGAAACCATCAACCTCTCGGCCAGCACTAAACTGAAGAACCTGGAGCTGCTCAACCAGATAGAGACCGGAAAGAAGGAGGCGGAGATACACCGGCTGCGCCACGTGGAGCTGAAGGAGGCGTACGACCAGCTGAAAGAGGCGCAAAGCAAATTGGTGCAGTCGGAGAAGATGGCCTCGCTCGGGGAGCTCACCGCGGGCATCGCCCACGAGATTCAGAACCCGCTGAACTTCGTCAACAACTTCTCGGAGGTCAGCCTTGAGCTGCTGCAGGAACTGCGCGAGGAACGGCAAAACCCTTCGCGCGACCCTGCCGTGGAGGAAGACCTGCTGACGCACGTGGAGCAGAACCTGGCAAAGATATTTTTCCATGGGAAGCGGGCCGACAGCATCGTCAAGAATATGCTGGAGCACTCCAGGGCCTCGGGAGGCGAAAAGCGGCCCATTGAGCTAAACGCCCTGGCTGAGGAGCACCTGCGCCTCGCCTACCACGGCCTGCGGGCAAAGGACAAAGACTTCAACGCCAAACTGGAGACATGCTTTGATCCGCAGCTGGGCAGGGTGGAAGTGGCGCCGCAGGAGATAGGCCTGGTGCTGATCAACCTATTCAACAACGCCTTTTATGCAGTGCAGCAGAAGATGCGGCAGGCCTGCCCCGGTTACCAGCCGCTGGTGCAGGTAAGCACGCGCAGGTATGAAGACCATTTCGAGATAAAAGTGAGAGACAACGGCACGGGCATCCCCGAAAGCGTGATGAAGAAGATTTTCCAGCCTTTTTTCACCACCAAACCCACCGGCTACGGCACCGGGCTCGGCCTGTCCCTCAGCTACGACATCATTACGAAGGGCCACGGGGGCGAGCTGCTGGTGGAGTCGGAAGAGGGGTCATACACGGAGTTCACGGTGAAACTGCCGCTTGTTGCTGCGCCCGCCGGGAGTGGCGAGGACGAGACGTGAGTTATATATGATTAAGTATAAGAACATAAGTATCAGGACTCTATGTGTTATATATTAGTTATCTTCAAAGGCTTGTGATATACAATGCTGAAAGGGATATTGCAGATTAATCTTGTCCGGGTATATATGGGGAAACAACGTTCAACTACGAACAGCAGCTCTGCTGGTAGCCCTGTCGAACCACCTGAGCATGCCAATTGGATTTGCTCCAGGCACAACAATATTCCCAGACCTAATCTCAGGCAGAAAAGGGTTTGGAATAGAACTCATAAAGGGATGTGCCTGCAAAACAAAACGCCGCAGCGGCACCCTGTCAGACGGGTGCCGCTGCGGCATTTTTAAAAAGGAAAGAGAAAGGCTCAATCACCTCCTGCTCTTCTGCTACTTCGTGAACTGCCGTCGGTTAACGGCAGCCGGTTATTTTAGGATTTGCTGTCGTGGCCGAGGAGCTTCACCATCTTGTTGTAATTGCCCAGAAGCAGGAAAGACGGTGCCCACTGGCCAACAAAAAGCGCTGTTTTATCTTTTTTCATCAGCTTCAGGGTCAGCGATACAGCCATAGAGCCCAGGGCAGCCCACAGGTACACGTCAGAAGGTATTTTTGAGGTTTGCTCTTCAATCATGCTTGCCACCGGGCCTTCTCTGTGCTCGGGGTTGGTTCTTGCTGCTTTCGCCTTCAGGTCATTCATTGATGTTTCCATAGATCTTTATATAAGTTTAATTTGCGATACTTCCTTACCAAACGTGGCAGGCACCGCTATTGTTTGCAAAACAGGATTAAAATTATTGCGGGCTTTGGCCTGGCCTGGCAATGCAGCGCCCACAGGAATCCCAATAGGAACCGTTTTTTGAGTTCAGGGCCGCTTCGTGCCATTGCGGCGGGAATGTACGGGGCGTAACCCAACCCTCTGCTATTTAGGGTAAGGCTTTATCTTTTTGTCTTTCAGCACAAAGGCCTTTTCCGCCATGTCCAGGATGTCCTCTTTGCTATCCGAGTAAGCCTCTGTCACCCTGAAGGGCTTGTCCGCAAAGTGCTTCTCTATCCTGCACACCTTTTCCTCGTCTTTGCAGGCCTTGCCCAGCACTTTGTAAGTTTCACCGTCGTACGCCACCTGCGTTCCGGCGTAGCCGTCTATTTCATATAGCCGGAAAAGCGGTGCCACATACAGCTCCAGCCCCCCTGTCGCGCAGAAGAGCCTCACGCCTTGCCTCTTCAAGCTGTCGAAGTGCTCTTTCAGCTCCTTGTTGAAATTTTCGGGGTACTCTTTCTCCCAGAACTCCGTGGCGTAGGCCTCCACCTGCTCCGGCGGAATTTTATCGAGGTAGTTAAAGAAATTCTCCTTGAACTCTGTTTTCCTGATCTGGTGGAGTTTGCGCAGCAGCTTGTAGTATGTCATCTGGAAGAAATACCCCACCCGCTTTGGCCGCTTGGTGCAGATAAACTCGTAAAACTTGTCTTTCGAACTCTTGTTGTAAAAAGTCTTGTTCAGGTCGAAAACAACTACCTTCAATTCTTCTTCGCTTTGTGCCATTGCTTTCAGAGGGTTAAGTTTCAGGTTGATGACACTATCACGAGGCGGACCGCCGTTTTGTTGGTGCTTTTAAACGATTTAACAGAAACTGGTGTACTGTAGGAGGATGGATGCGGCCGGAGAACCCCGCCCGCCAGTGGTATCAGTCTGTTCCCCGGCTGGATTCGGCCATATCCATACCGCGCGCCCGGCACCCTAGGTAGAGACATATGTTAGAATTTTCGATATTTCAGCGGCTGCCCTCCTGGAGCCAGGCCGAGGCACTGACAAAATACGGCACCGTGCTCGCCCAAAGGCAGCACCAGGAATGGACAGTCTCGCTTTACTCCCTGAACAACCGCTTTGTGGAGCTTTGGGAAAGAGGGGGACTGCACATCACAACCTCCTTCCGCGCAGACGCCACTGCGCTTGCCATTGCAGAGCCCTATCTGGAGCATATCGATCTGCAGCATCTCTCTGGCAGCTGAGCCGGGCGATTAGGAAAACGGTTGCATATATGAGGGCGCTATCGGTTCACCCCCTATATGCAAATTGGAATTGTTCCGCAGCTATATATAAAGTTATACCCGGAAGTGGTGACCGCAGGGATTTACAGCAGCATGAAGCATATGTAAAACAGCTCAAGGTTTGAGCCTATATAGGTTGATGCCTTGCTGTAGCATTAAACCGTTTAGGCTTAGTCCCCCTCCCGCGAGCGGAGCAGGCCAGCGGGCACCAGCAACTTGCCGGTAAGAGGCTCAATGATGCCGTTGCGCTCGTCTTCGATGTCGGTGGCCTGGGTGTAGACATCACCGGCAATTGGGCGGTTGCGGAGTTCCTGCTTGTAGGCGCGGATGCGCTCCGCCCGCTCCCCCGGCCCCTGCGGCCCTCCGTAGTCAGCAAACCCGAAGCCGCCCCACTCGCTCACAATCAGCGGCGACTGCCCCCTGTAAAAGTAGGGGTCTCCGACCACCAGCGGGAAAGCCGCCACGCCCTCCAGTTGCCCCTGCGTCAGGGCATCGAGCAACTCCCGCCACCTTTCCAGTTCCGGGGTATATAAATGGGCTGTCAGGATATCGGACTTCAGCTTTCCCTCGAACGAGATATGCTGCCAGCCATCGTTGTCGACCACCAGAAACTGCGGGTGCCGGATTTTCATATAGTGGTAGGTATTGATGATGTACTGGCGCGTGTCCGGGTTGGTGGCGATGTCCTGGGCTCCCCAGTCCTCGTTATACAGGCTCCAGATCACCACCGAAGGGTTTGTCTCGATCAGGGCGAGCATCCGGAGCAGCTCGGCCCAGTGGTTCTCCCGGCTTTTCTGGGTAGAGCTGTGTGGGCTGGGCACCTCCACCCACAGCAGCAGCCCTATGCTGTCGGCAAGGTTATAAATGCGGGGATCGATTCCGGCGATGTGCACCCGCACCAGGTTGCAGCCCAGTTCCTTCATTGCGAACATATGGCGCCGCGTCTCCTCATAGGTGGAGGTGCCGGGCTGATACAGGATGCCGTCTATGTAGATGGACTTGTTGTTGAGGTAGAGGTAGCGGCCCCTGGCCTCAAACTTACGCAGCCCGAAGTGCGCCACGATCTTTGCGGAGTACCCGTTGGCGTCAATCAGCTCCGCCACCAGGCGGTATAGGTGCGGGTTGTCCGGCGACCACCACTGGGTGCCGGGTGCGTGTACCACCATGTTCTGCTGTTTCTGCCCGGCGTTCAGGCGCAGGTTAAAGTCGGAGGTATAGAGGGGTTCTGCCTGCTGCTCGTCACGCTCATATATCCGGATACGGATGGTGTAGGGCCCCGGGTCGTGGATGCGCGTTGTCAGGTTGAAGCGGATGAGGGAGTCTTCGATGATGCTCACCACGCCCACCCGTGACCGGAGCCGGTTGCGCTCCACGGTCTCCAGCCAGACACTGCGCACGGCCCCGGTCTGTGTCTGGTACCAGATGCCGCCCCGCTTGTACACATGCGATTCCTGCTTGCCCCGCGTGGTTTCTGCGCTCATCGTGTCCACAATGCGCACGGTCAGGTGGTTCACGGGCAGCAGGTGGTCTTCCTGTATCTCGTATGAGAAGGAGGTGTACTCCCCGTAATGCACCTCTTCCCCCTCAATGGTGCTCAGCAGGCGGCCGTTCAGCCACGCGCGGGTCTCGTAGCCGCAGGCTCCGAAGGTAAGCTGGAACATGGTTGGGGATGCGTTCAGTACTTTTTCAGGGCGTTCGAACTCACGCTCATACCAGGCAATCACTTTGTCCTGCCACGGGGCCGCCAGTTGGCCCTTGGCCGCTGTCATATGCTGCTCTACGGAGCCCGGCCAGTTGGCGGTGTGTTCATACCTGTAGCCCAGATACCAGGCCTCGCGCAGGCCACGGTCCTCCGGGTCCAGGGCAAAGTACCACTCCCCATCCAGCAGGTAGTGCGAGTTAGGGCGCAGCACCGCCCGGGGCAGCGGGTTCTGAGCGCCCCAGGCAGCGTGAGTGTCCTCTGGACCTTCGGTAGAGCTAAAATTAGAATGTGCTGTAGTAGCCATATGCTGTTGTTTGTAGGATGTGCGGTTCCGGTTTTCTGAGTATAACGGAATTTCTCTGCTGCGGATAAGGCAAGCGCTGCTAAACCGGGAAACTCCGATGCTCCGGAACAGCGCTGACCAGGGGCAGTGGCCGGCGTTTCATGGGCCTCCCGCGGCGGCTGTCCGGGGCCTGTCGCTGTGAGCAGCACGACCACTGCATAATTCAGAATAGCTATATATAACTGTTTTATATATGGTGTTAATACTTAGGGTTTTATATGCGGTTGTAGGTATATATACATGAAGCCGGATAGGTTGTGATTTTATTACTGATATTCAGAGTTAAAGCATTCACTTTTTTCGTTCGCCAGCGTACTACCTCAATCGGCAGCATGCTGCCTTTCTATCACCCCTCACCAACACATTTAAGAAAACGAGCGAATGTTTAAAGAGACACCGGAACCACCAGTGCAGCCTGCGGCTGAGCCTGTCAATTCGAATGGAGCGGCAGCCGACCGTGCTCCCGCTAAAGAAACCAAGCAGAAGGAGATTGAAGAGAGAGAATTTTTGCGGCACATGCCGGATGTAGTGTGCCTGTCGCACTTGCGCTGGGATTTTGTGTACCAGCGGCCGCAGCACCTGCTCTCCCGCTTCGCGCACTGTGCGCGGGTGTATTTTGTGGAGGAGCCGATGTTTGAGGACACGGATGTGCCTTACCTGAATGTATCCGAGCGGGAGGGAGGCGTGCAGGTGGCCGTGCCGCGCCTGCCGCACGGGTTCAACCCCGAGCAGGCAGAAAGCGCGCAGCGCGAACTGCTGGACGAACTGCTGAAAGAGCAGGAAATTAACCGCTACGCCCTCTGGTATTACACCCCCATGGCGCTGGGTTTCTCCGCTCACCTCACACCGCTGCTCACCGTCTATGACTGTATGGACGAACTGGCGGCTTTCAAGTTCGCACCACCGCGCCTGAGAGAGTTGGAGGGGGAGTTGTTCCAAAAAGCGGATCTGGTGTTCACAGGTGGGCGGAGCCTTTACGAGGCCAAGCGCAACAGGCACGCCGCCATATACGCCTTCCCCAGCAGCATCGACAAGGCCCACTTTGCCCAGGCCCGGCAGGAACTGCCGCAGCCGGAAGACCAGGCTGCCATACCGACTCCACGTCTCGGGTTTTTCGGAGTGATTGACGAGCGCCTGGATATAGCTTTGCTGGACGCCCTGTCCGAGGCGCGCCCCGACTGGCAACTGGTGGTGGTGGGGCCGGTGGTGAAGATTGATCCGGCTTCGTTGCCCCGCCGCGCGAACATCCATTACCTGGGCGGCAAGTCCTATACAGAACTGCCCGCCTACCTGAGCGGCTGGGATGTGGCCCTGCTGCCCTTTGCCATCAACGAATCCACTGCTTTCATCAGCCCCACCAAAACGCCGGAGTACCTGGCGGCAGGCAAGCCGGTGGTCTCTACACCTGTCCGTGACGTGGTGCGGCCCTACGGGGAGGAGGGCCTGGTACACATCGCGGCCACGGCAACCGAGTTCGAGGAGGCCGTTGGGGCGGCGCTGGCACAGAGAGGGGATGAAGCGTGGGCGCGGAAAGTAGAGGGATTTATGTCAAACATGTCATGGGACCAAACCTGGGGGCAGATGGTGCGCCTGATGGCGGAGGCGGCGGGACAGAAGAAGGAGAAAAAGGCATGAGGAGCAGCATAAGCAGCGGGGAGTTGGCGCTGGAGATAAATAATGGCATTTTTGACTATTTAATCGTGGGGGCAGGTTTTGCCGGCAGCGTGCTGGCCGAGCGGCTGGCCACACAGCTGGGCAAGCGGGTGCTGATCATCGACAAGCGCCAGCACATCGGCGGCAACGCCTACGACCACTACGACGAGGCGGGGGTGCTGGTACACCGTTACGGCCCGCATATCTTCCATACCAACTCCAGAGAGGTGTTCGACTACCTTTCCGCCTTTACCGCATGGCGGCCTTACGAGCACCGGGTGCTGGCCAGCGTGGACGGGCAACTCGTGCCCATGCCCATCAACCTGGACACGGTGAACAAGCTTTACGGTCTTACACTTACCTCTTTTGAGCTGGAGAGCTTCTTTAAGTCCGTGGCCGAGGAGGTGCCGGAGGTAAAGACTTCGGAGGACGTGGTGGTAGGCCGGGTGGGGCGGGAACTGTATGAGAAGTTTTTCCGCAACTACACCCGCAAGCAGTGGGGCATGGACCCCTCGGAACTAGACAAGTCGGTGACGGCAAGAGTGCCGGTGCGCACCAGCCGCGACGACCGCTATTTCACCGACACCTACCAGGCGATGCCTCTGCACGGTTACACGGCCATGTTCGCCAAAATGCTGGATCACCAGAACATCAAGGTGATGCTGAACACCGATTACAGGGAGGTGCAGGACATGGTGCGCTACAGGGAGATCATATATACCGGCCCGGTGGATGAGTACTTCGGCTTCAGGTATGGCAAACTGCCCTACCGTTCACTGGAGTTCCGGCACCAGACGCTGGAAACGGAGCGGCACCTGCCGGCGGCGGTCGTGAACTTCCCCAACGAGCATGCCTATACACGTGTCACGGAGTTCAAGTACCTGACGGGGCAGGAACACCATAAGACGAGCGTGGTTTATGAGTACCCGCAGGCCGAGGGGGACCCCTACTACCCGGTGCCGCGCCCCGAAAACGCCGAACTCTATAGAAAATACCGGAAGCTGGCGGAAGCCGAGGAAGGGGTTCACTTTGTGGGCAGGCTGGCCACGTACCGCTATTATAACATGGACCAGGTAGTGGCACAGGCCCTGACCCTTTACAAGCGGCTGTCCGGGCTGGAAGAGGAGCCTGCAGCAGCAGTGAAGATTCCGGAGACACGGCGAAAAATGGCGGCTGTGGCTGCAGCCGAGGCACCGTCGCCCAGAAGCACCATCAGCATCAACGGAAACGGCAAGCATATCTGATCGCTTTCCCATGCTTGGCATAGTGTACAACTAGTTACATTTCATATATAATCAGGGGTATATATGCCATTTGCTCAATTCATAGTTGAAGGTTGGCTATGATGCAAATTAAAAGAACCGAACTTGTGGCGCGTCTGCTGCGAATGAGTCGGCATACAGGTCGCCACTATCTTCAAGCCAGCAAAGTAAAACAATGGATATGGAGAGAGACCCTGTTGGGGCACCCGGTATTGCGCACGGGCAAAATCCCTTCCTGCCTTTCTGGATGGCGGGCTTTGAATGCACCGATAAACTGTACGCCTTTAGGCAACAGAGTAGATTAAGGGCCACCTGCAACTGCAGGGGCAGGACTACCGTCGCCTGAGGTTCACATAAAGACCGTGCGCGAAGGCATCCGCTGGAGCCAGGTGGAGCTGAGCCCCTATGTATATGACTGGTCAACGGTGGGCCATATGCTGAAGCAGGGTTTTCTAATTGAGAGACAATAGATAATATATAAGTATTATATAATCAGACATATAGCATCTGCATCTTCATTCATATATAGAGGATGCGTATACCTGCCATCACTCGGAGCTAATATCGATTTTGAACATCGTGCCTTTGTTTTCGGAATATACGGCTTCCATTTTGCGTTCCAGCAGGCACCCCCGGTTCTGGATGCTGTGTAGCCCGATGCCTTTCGGATATAGGGGCGGCGTGGGCGCATGGAATTCAGCAAGCGCATCAGGGGCGCCGCCAGGATGCAGTACCCGCAGGACGCAGTGTTTGCGCCGTTGCCGCACAACGTTATCCGGCAGGGGTACAGAATATATCGTGCCGCTGGCCGGGCCGCGGAAATCAAGGTGTGTTGAACGCCTTCTCCTGCTGCAGAATCACATTTTCCGGGCTTTCAACTCAGTTTTCGAGGCACAGGATTTTGTAACGCTAAACAGTGCTGCTTACGTATTGGTCAACATAAAATGCAGCTAATCCAACATATTTCAGGAAATATGGCACTAAAACCAAGTAAGGACTGTATAAGGAGTGAAACATATAAAGGACTACTCTATCTCGGATAAATCTAATGCATCGGTGTTGGCGGGAGAGGGGGAAGGAAGCGAGCATGAAAACAAGCGAAACACTATGAACTTTGTTGATTTAAGAACAGGTTACTATTTAATGAGCTTTGCTGATTTCGAGTCGGCGGTTACCGCTTCGGAAGCTCTTTGCGCAAAAGGGTTTAAGGTGGCATATCTTAACGAAACCTCCCATATGCGCGAGTGCGAGGTGGGTTCGTACGTGCGGAGCTTTGAGTCTGCTGACACGCGGCAGTACCAGAATTACCATTACTCCAGAACGGAGCATGCGAAAGTAAAGGCGGTAGAGAGCCTGAAAACAGCGCTGGAGGTGCTGGAAGCGAAGAACCCGCAGCAGGCGAAGTTCCTCATGGTGCTGGCCCCCCAGAAGGCAAAGGCTCCGAAGTTGGGACAGTTCATGCTGTAAAATCGCTGCCGGACAAAGCGGCGAAACCAGCTGCTATCGCTCCAACAAAGCTGTATCAGCTGATTTTGCTGCTTATCCGGATATATCCTTTGGTGTAGATGCGCTTGCCACTTTCTTCATCAAACCCGTACCAGACGTCTGCTATATAGGCAGGTGTGCTGTAGCTGGTCACAAACTCCTCGTTGCCGTCAATGGTTTTATAGTCGGTCACCATCTCGTAGCCTGCGCCCAGCGCTTTGTAATACGCTTCATCGTCATCGTCGGCTTCTTCGAGGCAGCGGTTGTAGATGTGGTGGTAGCTGTCGGTCACCGCTTCGTAGAGGCGCTGCAACTCCGGTGTCTCGAACGCCATGTATCCTTCCTCGTCTTTTGTCCAGGTGCCTTGTATTTCCATATCGGCTAAGTTAGCAGAAGTGCATGAGAAGTAAACAACTCCGCTGAAAGCTGAGCCTCACGGAGTGGGCGCGCCTTCAGGGGATGATATAGTGCCTTAGCCGAATTATTTGCCATATAAATTGTGCTATCTGTTCTTTACGAGGTTTTTATATGGTGTAGTATAAAGTTATGCTATAGATGTCAGGCCTGCACGGGAAGCTGAACCTGACCGAGTGCATCAATGATTTTCTCTGCCTCATCTGAAGAATACGCCTCGCGTATATAGTCTTCGTTGATGGTGAAACTGGGCGCCGCCGGGTCCCCGTCAGCCTTGTACTCCCTTCCTTCGGTCAGGCCGCTTTTTCCGGTTATGTCCAGGTTCGCGACAAGAGCGTTCGCGCGGTGCCGAAACGCCGCCCGGATAAGGGCCTCCCCTTTCTCTCCGCTGCTGGGCGTTTCCGGTTCGTGCTGCTCCGCCTCCTCCCTGATGGCCTGCGGGTCCAGGTCGTTTACCTGGCATATCTGCTCAAAAACAGCCAGTTCGGTTTCTTTCTTGTTTTCCATAGTTATGAGTTTATATATGGCTTTAACGGCTGTCAGGGCACAAGGTCGCATATGGCCCGGCAAAATTGCGCGCCACACCCGTGTCGAGGAGTCTATATAGCCAGGATGTGATTTCCTTTCGCCGAAGAGATATGATCCACCCCGAACCTCCCTCAAGAGAAGAGTCTTTTACATATAAATAAGATTCATCTCCCTGAAGGGTAGGGGGATTTCCAATCCGCAGGATTCAGTCAGCTTTATAGATACGCAGCCTGATTTATATAGCCTTTAGAGCATAAATGAAGCGGGGAAGACGAGCCACTGAAGAATATGGCTATATATAGCCAAAGTTCAGCAGGCGCTAAAACTTTCAACCGGAGCCTGCGGTTGCTTTTGAACAGGAAATCGGCATCAAGTGCTGTGTAACACTTGTGTAAATTATTTAGAAATATGTTCATGCTCAACGTTATATAGGCACAGGAGGAATTATCCCTTTAATATGGATTAGACTGTCTCAATCAGCAAAGCAGAACAGCAGCTGGTCCATCGCTCCGCCTTCCAGAAAGCAACAGCTATGTGAAAAAAGAAAGAAGTATCCACCTCCTGACTATATATGATTGCGTGCAGAGGAGGAGGAATTGTAGGAAAGGGCAGTTTTATATATACTTGACCTAATATAATAGAGCATATATAAAAAGAAAATCCCGGCTACAGGCCAGGATTCTCAGTCAACCATTGTATGAAATAGAAATAACTTTAGGGTTTAAAACTTTCGTGTGCTATGCTTTCAGCACAAAAGTATAGCTGGCATTTGTGCCTCCGGAGGCTTCCGAAACTTTCATCAGGAGCGCCGGCTTGAAAATGTAATCCCGCTCATTACCGGGCTCCCCGGGGAAGTATAGCTGCGTCGTGAGCACAGGCTTGTCCGGGCCCTTCACCTTGACATGGAAGTGGCGCGTACGACCGGGGTAAAGCCCCGGCACAATTGTTTCGAGCCGGAAGTAGCCCTGGCTGTCGGTGTACTGGTGCCCGCGCAGCCGGTAGCCGTCGTTGTCGTAATTTCCCTCGTCGTCGGCGTGCCACCAGTCCAGCAAGGCACCGCTGACGGGTTCGCATTTGGTGTTCAGCACCTGCCCGGTCAGCACAAGAGCCGTGCCCTTCATGCCTTTTTCGCGGAG